>DATCFU010000038.1:0-17259 GCA_036509315.1 Acidothermaceae bacterium | reverse complement strand
TGTTTGACATCTTTCGACCGGTAAGACAATCTTGGACGCGTGCAGACCCTTCTTGTAGTAAGTGAGCGCGCAGGCTGACCTCCAGGTCCGCTAGCGCGCCGCCCCTCTGTGCTTCACGGCACGAGGGGCTTTTTGTTGCCCGAGTGTGAACAGTGTTGCCCGCCCGCAGTGAGATGGAGACTTGAGATGAGTGAGCAGATAACTGGCGCGAAGTCGCTGGTGCTCGCGCTGGAACGTGCCGGTGCCGAGATTGCGTTCGGGATCCCCGGCGGCGCCATCTTGCCGCTGTACGACCCGCTCTTCGACTCCGTCAAGCTGCGGCACGTCCTCGTCCGCCACGAGCAGGGCGCTGGGCACGCGGCCGAGGGTTACGCGATGGCGACCGGCAAGGTCGGCGTGTGCATGGCGACGTCGGGCCCGGGCGCGACGAACCTCGTCACGCCCATCTCGAACGCCTACATGGATTCCACACCCATCGTCGCGATCACCGGCCAGGTTCCGTCGTCCGCCATTGGTTCTGACGCGTTCCAAGAGGCCGACATCCGCGGCATCACGATGCCGATCACGAAGCACAACTTCCTCGTCACCAACCCCGACGAGATTGCACGGACTGTGGCGGAGGCGTTCTACATCGCGTCGACGGGCCGGCCGGGGCCGGTGCTCGTTGACGTCGCGAAAGACGCGCTTCAGGCGATGACGACCTTCGACTACCCCGACAAGGTCGACCTCCCAGGCTACCGCCCGGCCGCCAAGCCGCACAGCAAGCAAATCCGCGAAGCCGCGAAGCTCATTGTGTCGGCCAAGCGTCCGGTGCTTTACGTCGGTGGCGGCGTGCAGATCGCGCGTGCGACACAGGAACTGAAGCAGCTCGCCGAGCTCACCGGGATCCCGGTGGTCACCACGCTGATGGCCCGCGGCGCGTTCCCCGACAACCACCCCCAGCACATGGGGATGCCGGGCATGCACGGCACGGTGGGCGCGGTCGGCGCATTGCAGAAGGCCGACCTGCTGATCGCGCTCGGCGCCCGGTTCGACGACCGGGTCACCGGCAAGCTGTCGACCTTTGCTCCAGACGCAACGATTATTCACGCCGACATCGATCCGGCAGAGATCTCGAAGAACCGCACGGCTGACGTCCCGATCGTGGGCGACGCGCGTGAGGTGATCGCCGATCTCATCGTCGCGGTGAAGTCCGAACTCGAAGCAGGCAACCAGGCCGACCTCACGGCGTGGTGGCGTCAGCTCGACCAGTGGCGCACGGTCTACCCGCTCGGGTACGACACGCCGTCCGATGGAAGTTTGTCGCCGCAATATGTGATCCAGCGCCTGGGCAACATCGCTGGCCCCGAGGCGGTCTACGTGGCGGGCGTCGGGCAGCACCAGATGTGGGCGGCGCATTACCTGCCCCACGAGTTGCCGCACAGCTGGATCAACTCGGGTGGCGCCGGCACGATGGGCTTCGCGGTGCCCGCCGCGATGGGCGCCAAGTTCGGTCGGCCCGACGCGACGGTGTGGGCCATCGATGGTGACGGATGTTTCCAGATGACCAACCAGGAGCTGGTGACGTGCGCACTCGAAGGCGCGCCGATCAAGGTTGCGCTGATCAACAACGGTGCGCTGGGCATGGTGCGGCAGTGGCAGACGCTCTTCTACAACGCGCGCTACTCCAACACCGACCTGCATTCGCGCCGGATTCCGGACTTCGTGAAGCTGGCTGACGCGATGGGCTGCATCGGTCTGCGATGCGACAGTGCGGACGACGTCGATGCGACGATCGAGAAGGCGATGGGCATCAACGACGCCCCTGTCGTCATCGACTTCGGCGTGCACAAGGACGCCATGGTGTGGCCCATGGTGGCCGCCGGTACCAGCAACGACGACATCAAGGTGGCCCGCGACCTCGCGCCCGCCTGGGACGGCGAGGAGCTCTAATGTCCAAGCACACGCTCTCAGTGCTCGTCGAGAACAAACCCGGCGTGCTCGCCCGGATTGCCAGTCTGTTCGCGCGACGCGGATTCAACATCGACTCACTCGCGGTAGGGCCGACCGAGTACCCGGACGTCTCACGGATGACGATCGTGGTCAACGTCGAGGACAACCCGCTCGAGCAGGTCACCAAGCAGCTCAACAAGCTCATCAACGTGCTCAAGATCGTCGAGCTCGAGCCGGCCTCTTCGGTGTCGCGTGAGTTGCTCCTCGTGAAGGTGAAGGCCGACCCGCAGATCCGATCGCAGGTGCTCGAGATCGTGCAACTGTTCCGGGCGAAGGTCATCGACGTCGCGGTTGATGCGGTGACGATCGAGGCGACCGGCGGCGCTGAGAAGATTGAGGCGCTGTTGCGAGTGCTCGAACCGTTCGGCGTGAAAGAGCTCGCGCAATCGGGCATGGTCGCGATGGGCCGCGGTACAAGGTCGATCACCGACCGCACGCTGCGCACCGTTGACCGCATCGCTTAATCCATAAGAAACCGAGTTAAGGAGTGCACGTCCGTGCCTGTTGAGATCTTCTACGACGACGACACCGACCTGTCGATCATCCAGAACCGCCACGTCGCTGTGCTCGGATACGGCAGCCAGGGGCACGCGCACGCATTGTCGCTTCGCGACTCAGGTGTCGACGTGCGCGTCGGTCTGCTCGAGGGCTCGAAGAGCCGGGCCAAGGCGGAGTCTGAAGGCTTGCGTGTACTGGATCCCGCGTCCGCATGTGAAGAGGCCGACCTGATCATGGTGCTCGCGCCAGACCCGGTGCAGCGCCACCTTTACAAGGACGCGATCGAGCCCAACCTCGTCGACGGCGACGCGATGTTCTTTGGGCACGGCCTCAACATCCGTTACGGCCTCATCACCCCGCCGTCCGGCATCGATGTCTGCATGGTGGCGCCCAAGGGGCCGGGGCATCTGGTGCGGCGTCAGTTCGAAGAGGGTCGTGGCGTGCCGGTGCTGCTCGCTGTTGAGCAGGACGCAACCGGCAAGGCGTGGGACCTCGTCAAGTCGTACGCGAAGGGGATCGGCGGTACCCGCGCGGGCGCGCTGAAGACCACGTTCAAGGAAGAGACCGAGACCGACTTGTTCGGCGAGCAGGTCGTGTTGTGCGGCGGACTTTCCGAGCTCATCAAGGCCGGGTTCGACACGCTGGTGGCTGCTGGGTATCAGCCCGAGGTTGCCTACTTCGAATGCCTGCACGAGGTGAAGCTGATCGTCGACCTGATGTATGAAGGCGGCATCTCGAAGATGTACTGGTCGGTGTCGGAGACCGCTGAGTACGGCGGCTACACCCGCGGCCCGCGCATCGTCACCGACGCCACCAAGGTCGAGATGAAGAAGATCCTCGGCGAGATCCAGGACGGCGAGTTCGCCCGCGAATGGATGGCCGAGTACGACGCCGGGCTGCCCAACTACAAGCAGTACTACAAGGAGAACACCGAGCACCCGATCGAGGTCACCGGCCGCGCCCTGCGCCCGATGATGAGCTGGATCACCGACGCCGAGTAGCCGGCGGGACGGCGGGGGGTGCGGGACGGCGGTTAGCTGCGGCGGACTCGACTGCGGCCGCGGTGGGATCCGTCGAACGGCAGCAGCCGGTCGACGTAGCGCTTGCCCTCCCACAGCAGGGTCGCGGCCGCCCAGAAGATGAGGGCGCCGATCAGGCCGGCGGGCTTCGCCATGAAGATCAAGAGGATCCAGCCGACGCCTGCGCACAGGAGTCCGTTGAAGAACATCAGCGTCTCGAAGACCATGAGGGTGCGCACGCGGTTGGATCCCACGTCCTCATGGTGCGCCAAGATCGCCGCTAGGCGCCAGACCGGCGCGACCGCCGGGTGAAACGTGCCGGAAACGTTCGCGCTAGAATCCCGCCATTAGGCGCGTGCTACAGCGTGGTGGCCCAACGCCGACGACCCAGCCATGACGTCGGAGGATTGCCCACCCATGAGCAAGCCCATTGTCCTGATCGCCGAAGAGCTCTCGCCCGCTGGCATCGACCTGCTGAGCGGCGACTTCGAGATCCGTGAAGTTGACGGCGCCGATCGCGCCGCCCTGCTGCCCGCACTCGCCACTGCTGACGCCGTCATCATCCGTAGCGCGACCAAGATCGACGCCGAGGCCATCGCGGCCGCGCCGAACCTGAAGGTCGTCGCCCGCGCCGGCGTCGGCCTCGACAACGTCGACGTGAAGGCCGCGACCAACGCCGGTGTCATGGTCGTGAACGCGCCGCAGTCGAACATCGTCAGCGCCGCCGAGCAGGCGATCGCCCTGCTCTTCGCGGTCGCCCGCCGCACGCCGGTCGCGAACGCGTCGCTGAAGTCGGGTCAATGGAAGCGCTCGAAGTTCACCGGTGTCGAGATCCTCGACAAGACCGTCGGTGTCGTCGGACTCGGCAAGATCGGGCAACTCGTCGCACAGCGGCTGGCCGCGTTCGGCACCTACCTGATCGCCTACGACCCCTACGTACAGCCGGCGCGGGCCGCGCAGTACGGGGTGCGGCTCGTCACTCTCGAAGAGCTCTTGCGCGAAGCCGACATCATCACGATCCACCTGCCGAAGACTCCCGAGACTCTCGACCTGATCAGCGAGCGCGAGCTCGCCATGGTGAAGCCTGGCGTCATCATCGTCAACGCGGCTCGCGGCGGGCTCATCAACGAGGACGCTCTCGCGATTGCGCTGAAGGAAGGTCGCATCGGCGGCGTCGGTCTCGACGTCTTCGCGACCGAGCCGACGACGTCCAGCCCCTTGTTCGAGTTCGACAACGTCGTCGTCACTCCGCACCTGGGCGCGAGCACCGACGAGGCTCAGGAGAAGGCAGGCACCGCAGTCGCTCGGTCGGTCAAGCTCGCTCTGTCTGGTGAATTCGTGCCCGACGCGGTCAACGTGCAGGGCGGCGCGATCGCCGAGGACGTCCGGCCCGGTCTGCCGCTAGCGGAGAAGCTCGGCCGTGTCTTCACTGCGCTGGCGGGCGGCATCGCAACCCGCGTCGAGGTGGAGGTCCGTGGCGAGATCGCCGCATACGACGTCAAGGTGCTCGAGCTCGCGGTCCTCAAGGGCGTGTTCACCGACGTCGTCGAGAAGTCGGTCACCTATGTCAACGCGCCGCTCTTCGCGCAGGATCGCGGTGTCGAGGTCAGCCTGACGACCAGCGACGACAGCCCTGACTTCCGCAACTTGATCACGGTTCGGGGCACCCTGACCAACGGTCACCAGCTGTCGATCGGCGGTACTCTCGCACGGCCGAAGTTCGTCGAGAAGCTCGTCAAGGTCGATGACTTCGACGTCGACCTGACGTTGTCGGAGCACCTCGCGTTCTTCCGCTATGACGACCGCCCAGGTGTCGTCGGTGTGGTCGGTCGCATCCTCGGCGAGCACGGCATCAACATCGCCGGGATGCAGGTCGCTCGCGATACGCGCGGTGGTCACGCACTCGTTGCCCTGACCGTCGACTCCGCTTTGCCGGTGGCCGTTCTCGAGACGATCGTGACCGAGATCGGTGCTGACTCGGGGCGCGCGGTCGACCTCGTCGAAGTCTGACCCAGGCCGTGCCCGACACAGACGGCATCAGCTGGCCCGCGTTGGTCGCGCTGATGGCGTTGGGTGACGGGCCGGAGCCGTCGCTGTCGACCCTTGTTGTCGATGCCGAAACCGGCATCGTGCTGCGGGAGCGCAACGACGGTTTCGGCTCGGTCTCCGAGTGGGTCGAGATCTCGTTTGGCGCGGAGTTATCCGACGACCTGTTCGGGTGGACCGGCGAGTCGGTTGAGGCGTCCGGCGGTCGCGCGGAGCACGAACGCGAGATGGCATCGCGTCGCGCCTGGCTCGCGGCGCGGGGGATAGCCGACCTGTCATGGATGGCCCAAGCCGAGCTGAATCTCCACAACTGGGACGACGAGTCCGGCGACTTCGAAGCCACCGTTCATTTCGCTGTGTCGGCGTCGGTCGTGCGCCGGCGTCGAAGCGATGCGGATTGGGATACTCGCAACAGCTGGCCGCATGAATACCGGTGGTCCGATTCGGATTGGGACTGGTACGTCGGGACGCAAGCGCCGCTACGTACCGACGAGTTCGGCACGCTGCGCACCCAGCTCGGCAGCCCGCCGAACAGCACCTGACTCTCACCAGATGCGGATGGGCCGCCGGGCCTTACCTTCTCGCGAGCGCAGCTTCGGCATGTCGGATCGCGGCCGCTGGGTTGATGCCGAGTTGGTGCACAGCGAGTGCATAGGCGTCCGCGGCCTCGTTGAGACGACGATCGCGTTCGCTGGCAGAGAGAGTGGGGTTCGCCCTGCTGTGTTCGACGGCAAAGGTTCCGCGCCGACCGTGAGTGGCGAGCACCCCGGCGGCCTCCAACTCGGTATACGCGCGTGCAACCGTGCCTGCCGCGAGGCCAAGGTCGCCTGCAAGTTGGCGGATGGTGGGAAGTCGGTCACCGCCGCGCAGCACACCGCTCGCGGCGAGCGTCGCGATCTGCGCGCGCAGTTGTTCATACGGCGGCACCGGAGACTGCGCATCTACTTCGACTATCAAGCAACGGCTCGCGGACGTCGGAAGTCGGTCGTCCAGGCGCGGCGCCGGAGCCGAAACCAGCAGCGCACGGACATCAGGAATGCGACGATCGTCGTCACGCTCGCCACGCTATCGACCACTCCGGAGCTTTGTGCGCGGCAACTCGACGCTACCCACGACAGCACGAGCCAGGCGAAGGCAACGCCGATACCACCCAGCAGGTTGACGCAACTGGTGCGTACTGCCTCGCGTGCCGTGAGAAGGTCGTCGTCGAGGGGTTGCGGCCGCTGCGCCACCCACTGCGTGGCCACTCGAGAGATGACGACGACAAGAAGCAGCACTGCTAGCAAGGCGATTCGCTGAGGTAGCGAAGTGGATGGTCGGTAGCCGGGCCACGCTGCGGCCGCACTGACGAGTATCACGCCTGCGGCCAACGCGCCGTACGTCGTACGCCTGAACGTGGGATCGAGATAGTCCCGTGCATCGCGCACTTGTAATGAGGCGGTGCGTCGGGTGCCTGTGATTGAGGCACCGCTTCGCCACTCGGCAATCAGCGCGCCACCGAAATAGCCGATGCCGATCAGCAGGAACCAGCTGAGCGAATGGTTGGTGTGTGTCGAAGTGACGGTCGTGTCGTCGCCAACGTTGGTGGTTGTCGTGCTGGTGTGGATGAATGCGTTCGATAGGACAAGGCCTAGCGCCAGACCGACGACGCCGCCCCAGCGACGCCAGCGCAGATTACGCACGAGGTAGCCGACGACGTAGCGCCCACTTACGGGCGTCAACGCGAGGTTGTGAGCTGCTGCGAAGTCGGCGACGGTATCGCGGTCAAGGGAGCTCAACGGCCACCACGGGAGCGCAAAACAGCAAACGAGTGCCGCCAGAACGACGACGATGGCAACGAGATTGACGGTCTCAGCGAAATTCATGCGGCTCCTGCCAAGCATGACTTGTGTGAACGACAACGACCTGGCACTTTGTATCATGTCACTGATACAGATGGAAGGAGCCACGGATGCCGTCACTCGACGAGCAGACATGGCTCAGTGACGAGCTTTGGGCGCAGGTCCGCCCGCCGCCTGCCCGGTTTAGGGTCACGATCTCAGCGGCGGTCCTCGTTGTAGCAATCGGCGCCTTGGTCTTGTCGCAGATCGGCTTCTTCCACCCGCGAGTTGGCGCGTCCTATGACGAGGCAAGCGTTAGCGGCAGCCGTCTTACAGTCGTGCTCTCGCTGTACAACAGTGCCCAGGTACCGGTGCGGGTCACGGGAGTCCGCGCAGCGCAACCCGGCGCGCGCATCGTCAGCGCCCGTTTCAGCGGCGTGTTCCCGCCTGGCCCTAACGACAATCCAGCTCCTGACGGGACCCGCGTCGTACCGTTCACCGTGCACGGGGAAGGGTTGGAAACAGTCACTATCGTGTACCAGCTCGACTGCACGAAGCTGCGTGTGCCGCTGCGCGTCAACATCGGGACACATAGCTTCTTTGGCAATCAAACGAGCACTGCGACCCTTAATAGTGCGACCGGCGGGCCACTGAAGCAGGTATGCGCACGGGCTTAAAGAAGCAGTCCGGTGGACGTGTCTCGCATTCTGAGATGTGACGCCCTGTTTCTGAGACGCCCGGTACTCTTGGGACATGGCTCGCAGCGTGCGTCTCGCCGTCATCGCTGGTGATGGCATCGGCCCCGAGGTGGTTGACGAGGGTCTGAAGGTCCTCGATGCGGTCACGCCTGCCTACGACGTCAAGATCGAGCGCACCGAGTACGACCTCGGCGCCCGCCGTTGGCACGCTACCGGCGAGACGTTGCCCGACTCTGTGCTCGACGAACTGCGCGGCCACGATGCGATCCTGCTCGGTGCGGTCGGCGACCCCGGCGTGCCGAGTGGAGTGCTCGAGCGCGGCCTCCTTCTACGCCTGCGATTCGAACTCGACCACTTTGTGAACCTGCGTCCGGTGAAGCTCTTCCCGGGCGTCGCCAGTCCACTCGCTGGTGTCGGCCCAGCCGACATCGACTTCGTGGTGATCCGCGAAGGAACCGAGGGTGCCTACGCCGGTGCTGGTGGATTCCTGCGCAAGGGCACACCGCACGAGATCGCGACCGAAGAAAGTGTCAACACTGCCTACGGCGTCGAGCGGGTGGTGCGCGACGCCTTTGCCCGCGCCGCAAATCGTCCGCGTCGCAAGCTGACGCTGGTGCACAAGAACAACGTGCTCGTGCACTCCGGTGATCTGTGGACTCGCACGGTCAAGGCAGTCTCGGCCGACTTCCCAGACATCGCCGTCGACTACTGCCACGTCGACGCGGCGACTATTTACTTCGTGACCGATCCGCAGCGCTTCGACGTCATCGTGACCGACAACCTGTTCGGCGACATCCTCACCGACCTCGGTGCGGCGATCGCCGGTGGCATCGGACTCGCTGCGAGCGGCAACATCAACCCGGCGCGGACGACGCCGAGCATGTTCGAGCCCGTGCACGGCAGCGCGCCAGACATTGCCGGCAAGGCGATTGCCGACCCGACCGCGACCGTGCTGTCGGTCGCGATGCTGCTCGATCACCTCGGGCTCCCCGAAGCAGCGGCCACCGTCGAAGCCGCGGTTGCCGCCGACCTCGAAGCGATCGCCCCTGATCGAGTCGCTACATCCGACTCGGCCTCCGGCCGAGTACCGGAGCCGGTCCGCCGCGCGACCCACGAGGTCGGCGACGCACTGGCCGCCCGCGTCGCCGGCTGAACCCGGCCCCGGGCACCAAGCCCAACAGGGCACACGCGTCGACGAACCGGGAACGCCAGCTGACCGGCGTCCGACCCCTTGTTCTTGGCGACCCACCTCGTGAATCACGCAGGCCAGCCGGGTCATCCAGCCCACGCGCGAGGCGGTGGGCTAGCGTCGCAACCACATCAGCCGTGAGGATTGACCAATGACCATCGAATTCACCCGCACCGACCCGACCGCGCCGGTGCCGGCCGCTCAACGTGACGAGCTACTGGCGAATCCTGGCTTCGGCCGGGTCTTCACCGATCACATGGTCACGATCACCTGGACGCCCGACGATGGCTGGCACAACGCGAGCCTGCGGCCGTACGGTCCGCTCGCACTCGACCCGGCGACCGCGGTTTTCCACTACGGGCAGTCGATCTTCGAGGGCTTCAAGGCCTACGTGCAGCCGGACGGCTCGATCAAGACATTCCGACCAGACGCGAACGGACGACGGTTCCAGCGGTCCGCGGCACGGCTCGCGTTGCCTGAACTGCCGGTCGATGACTTCGTGGCCGCAGCCGACCTGCTGATCGAGGCGGATCGCGCATGGGTGTCGCCCGAGGAAGAAAAGAGCTTGTACGTCAGGCCGTTCATGATGGCGACCGAGGCGTTTCTCGGCGTCCGGCCTGCGAATCATGTGACGTTCCTGATCATCGCCTCGCCCGCCGGTGCGTATTTCGCGGGTGGCCTGCATCCGGTGTCGATCTGGTTGTCGGAGGAGTACACGCGGGCGGCACCGGGCGGCACCGGCGCGGCGAAGTGTGCGGGCAACTACGCGGCCAGCCTCGTCGCGCAGCAAGAGGCCAGCGCGAACGGCTGCGACCAGGTCGTTTTCCTCGACGCAGTCGAGAAGCGGTGGGTCGAAGAGCTTGGCGGCATGAATGTGTACTTCGTGTTCGACGACGGAACGCTGGTGACGCCGCCGGTGTCAGGCACCATCCTTGAGGGCGTCACTCGCGATGCGATCTTGACAATCGCGGCGGAGCACGGGCACGCGACTCAGCAACGCCCGATCGACATCGACGAGTGGCGAGCTGGCGTGACGTCGGGCCGCATCACTGAG
Source organism: Acidothermaceae bacterium (assembly GCA_036509315.1). GTDB lineage: Bacteria > Actinomycetota > Actinomycetes > Acidothermales > Acidothermaceae > PALSA-607. The sequence continues at coordinate 6,943 of DATCFU010000038.1, read as the reverse complement.
GTCTTCGCCTGCGGGACGGCGGCGGTCGTGACGCCGCTCGGCCGACTCGCTTGGCGCGGGGGAGAGCTCACCATGGGCGACGGTCACCCCGGCAAGGTCACCCAGGACCTGCGCGATTCGCTGCTCGCGATCCAGTACGGCACCGCCCCCGACCCGCACGGCTGGATGCACACCGTCTGCTGAGTTCGGGCCCGGATGGAACCGAACGGCGGGGTGGGGTGTCTTGATGGCATGTACAGCCTGACGCAGGACGCGAGTGCTCCCCGGCTCGCCGACTCGCTAGTGACACGGGCGGACGGCGACAGCCTCGAGGATCTGTACCGCCGGTGCCGTCCCGGGCTGGTGCGCTTCGCGCACTTGCTGACCGGTTCGGCAACAGCAGCGGAAGACGTCGTGCACGACGCCTTCATCGGGTTCGCGCGCAGCAAGTCGCAGGTGAGCGACCCGCCTGCGTACCTGCGGCGTTCGGTCGTGAACCTCAGCACGAACATCCATCGCCGCACGGCTCGCGAGCGCAGGCATCTCGCCAGCGTGACCGAGTCGGTTGTCGACCCCGCGGAGGTCGACGAGACGTGGCAACTCGTCAGGCAACTGCCACCGCGCCAACGTGCGGTGCTGGTGCTGCGGTACTACCTCGACCTTTCCGAAACGGAGACGGCGCGGTTGCTCGGCTGCAAGCCCGGCACCGTCAAGTCGTCGACCGCCCGCGCGCTCGCCAAGCTCAAGGAGAAGATGCAATGACCCCCACCGACGACGAAGCGCTCGCCCGGTTGCGAGCTGCGCTTCACACCATTGCCGACCGGACGCCGATCAGTGGCGGCCGCTTGGATGAGGTGTCGGTCGCGGCAGGCGAAAAGCACAACCGTCCGGTCGTGACGATCGTGTCTGCAGCGGCCGCGGTTGCGGCGATTGCGGCTGTGTCGGCCGTGGTGGTTGGCACGCACTCCAACGCTTCACACGCGATCCTGCCGGGCGCCGCTGGCACTGATTCATTGACCCCGACGCCAATCCCATCACCGGTTGCCTCGGCGACGCCGACCATCACGGTGACGCCAAGCCCGAGCCCGACGGGGACACCGACCATCACGGCGACACCGTCGCCGCTGCTCTCGACGGCTACTTGTGTGCCGGAGAACTACTACGTCACCGCCACGTCGTCCGAGGTTGCAGGTCTCACTTACATGTTGCCCGCAACGCCCGCCGGCTACGTGCTCCACGGCGCGTGGGGAACGATCTCGCGGAATCAATGTGCGGACAGCGTGACCTGGTACGTCGAGTACGACCCAGCGTCGGGCGCACCTGGCGACAGCACCAATGCGATCCAGGTGACGGTGACCAAGGTTGGCGGCGATTCGACTGCAGGCGATTTTTCTAGCGCCCGCCCAGTCGCCTCGACACCGATTACGGTCAACGGCGTGGAGGGATATGTCTTCAACAAGGACGGGGCGTACTCGGCCATTGGCTGGACGACGGGTGGCGCGGCTATCACGCTCTCCGGTCCGATCGCTCACGGAGACGTTCAGTCACTCGTCAGCGTGGCCGACTCGTTGGTGCTGCTCAGCCCGAGCGACCCGCGGATCGTCGCGCCCGCCGATTGCCGGGTGCCTGCGGGCAGCGTGTGCGGGAGCGACAGCCCGACGCCCATAGCAACGGCAAGCCCAAGCCCAACCGCGGCGACAGCGACCGCAAGCCCGAGCGACGGGTCGCCGGGGACTGCGAACCCGATCCCCAGCTCAACACCGACATCGACTGTCGGCTGACGCTTACCTTTCGCGAACCTGTCGGTCTGTCGACGCTGAAGAAAGCGCCTACGCACCGACAGGTCCGCGGCTGTGGGGTATCACCGCGTGACCAGGTCGTACCTCGTGTGGCACACTAAGCGCGTGACCTACTCCGAGGCGATTATTGAGTAGGCGCGCCGGTTGATACAGACCAGCGCGCCAGACCTCCCGCACGTGCGGGGGGTCTTTTTGCTTTCTCAGGACCGATTCCGTAGGACTTCCGACTAGTAACTTCCACGAAGTTGAGGTAACCCGATGGCTCCGCAACCCGACGCCTTTCACGTCTACGACACAACCCTGCGCGACGGCGCCCAGGGTGAGGGCATGGCCCTCACGGTCGCCGACAAACTGGCGATTGCGCAGAACCTCGAGGATCTCGGCGTCGGTTTCATTGAGGGCGGCTGGCCGGGCGCGCTGCCGAAGGACACCGAGTTCTTTCGCCGTGCTCGCACCGAGTTGAAGCTGAAGAACGCAACGCTCAGCGCGTTCGGCGCGACGCGAAAGCCAAACGTTAAGGCCGCCGACGACCCGCAGGTGGCGGCTCTGCGAGATTCCGAAGCACCCGTCGTGTGCCTCGTCGCCAAGAGTCACGACCGGCACGTGCTCGAGGCGTTGAAGACCACGCTCGACGAGAACCTCGCAATGATCCGCGACACCGTTGAGCACTTGCGAAGTGAAGGACGCCGGGTGTTCGTTGACGCCGAGCACTTCTTCGATGGTTACAAGGCGAATCCTGCTTATGCCGTCGAAGCAGTCCGCGTTGCGGCCGAAGCCGGAGCCGACGTGATTGTGCTCTGTGACACGAACGGCGGGATGTTGCCCACGCAGCTTGCCGACGTCGTCCAGACCGTGTTGGAAAGCAGTGGCGCGCGCCTTGGTATCCACACGCATGATGACACCGGCTGCGCAGTCGCGAATACGCTCGCTGCGGTCGAGGCCGGCGTCACGCACGTGCAAGGTGTCATCAACGGATACGGCGAGCGTTGCGGCAATGCGAATCTCGTAACGGTCGTTGCAAATCTCGAACTGAAGCTCGGACGCCGAGTGCTTCCCGACGATCGCGTCGTTGACCTTGGTCGAGTGAGCCATGTCGTTGCTGAAATCGCGAACCAGTCGCCGCGCACGCACCAGCCCTATGTCGGACTGTCCGCGTTCGCGCACAAGGGCGGTCTGCACGCGTCGGCCATCAAGGTGTCATCGGACTTGTACCAGCACGTCGATCCGGCACTGGTCGGCAACGACATGCGCATGCTCGTGTCGGAGATGGCCGGTCGGGCGAGCGTCGAGATGAAGAGCAAGGAGCTCGGCTTCGACCTTTCGGACAACAAGGAAGTCGTCGGGCGAGTCGTCGATCGAGTGAAGGCTCAGGAAGCCAAAGGGTTCATGTTCGAGGCGGCAGACGCCTCGTTCGAACTGCTGCTGCGCGCCGAAATCAACGGCGAGCCGCTGAGCTACTTCACCCTCGAATCATGGCGAGTAATCGTCGAGCGGCGCGCCGATGGGCAGGTCGTCTCCGAGGCCACCGTCAAGGTCCAAGTGAAAGGCGAGCGCATCGTGTCAACGGGCGAGGGGAACGGGCCGGTGAACGCACTCGACCGGGCACTTCGGCTCGCCCTCGAGCGCCTGTATCCGCAGCTTGCCGAGCTCGAGCTGGTCGACTACAAGGTGCGCATCCTCGACGGCGCGCACGGCACCGGTGCGGTCACGCGGGTGCTCATCGAGACCAGCGACGGCAAGACCGAATGGGACACCATCGGCGTCGACGAGAACCTGATTGCGGCGTCGTGGCAGGCCATGGAGGACGCGTACACGTTCGGGCTGCTGCGCCAGCACTCGTCGTGAGTCCTGAGTCGCGCCCCGACAGTTCTGCTGAAACGGGGCCGCAGGCGGCCCCGATGCTGTGCTCGCGTAACCGATAACCTCGGCTCGTGCGAATAGCGAGATTCTCCTACGGTGACCCTGACGTTGCGGGCTATGCGTTCGGTGCGATTGGCGGCTCACCCGGCGCCGAGGAAGTGGCCGTCATCAACGGCCACCCATTCGGCGAGGTCACGTTCAGCGGGCTGCGGTTGCCGCTGGCCGGGGTCCGGCTGCTGCCGCCCGTGCTCCCGAGCAAGGTCGTGGCGATCGGCAAGAACTACGCCGACCATGCCCGCGAAATGGGCGGCGAGGCACCGGCCGAGCCGGTGCTGTTCCTCAAGCCGTCGACGTCCGTCGTTGGGCCTGGTGCTGCGATCAGCTACCCGAAACTGTCGACGCACGTCGACTTCGAAGGCGAGCTTGCGGTCGTGATCGGCCGGTTGTGTCGCGAAGTGCCCGTCGAGCGGGTGCACGAGGTGATCCTCGGCTACACATGCGCGAACGACGTGACGGCGCGCGACTTGCAGAAGGCCGACGGTCAGTGGGCCAGGGCGAAAGGATTCGACACCTTCTGCCCGCTCGGCCCGTGGATCGACACGGACGTCGACCCGAGCGATCTCGCGATCACGACTAGCGTCAACGGCGACGTCAAGCAGAACGCGCGAACGTCGCTGTTACTGCACGACGTGGTGAAACTCGTCGCGTTCGTCAGCGACGCGATGACGTTGCTGCCAGGTGACGTCATTCTCACCGGGACGCCGGCTGGTGTCGGGCCGATCGTGCCCGGCGACGAGGTTTCGGTGACCATCGAAGGGATCGGCACGTTGAGCAATACCGTGGTCGGAACAGTTGGCTTGAGGTCGGTGGACCTGCGATGACCGTGCGAGTGCGTTTCGCGCCATCACCCACCGGCGACATTCACGTCGGCAACATCCGCACGGCGTTGTTCAACTGGGCATACGCGCGGCACGAAGGTGGCACGTTCGTGTTTCGTGTCGAGGACACCGACGTTGAGCGTTCGACCGAAGCCTCGTATCTAGGGGTTGTCGATGCACTGAACTGGCTTGGCCTGACATGGGACGAGGGGCCCGACGTCGGTGGGCCTTATGCGCCGTACAAGCAGTCGGAGCGCGGCGCGATCTACGCCGACGTCGCCGCGAAGCTGGCCGCTTCGCCGCACGCATACAACTGCTACTGCACAACCGAAGAGGTCGAAGCACGCAACAAGCTGAGTGGTCGGCAGCCGGGGTACGACAACCATTGCCGCTCGCTGACTGACGCTCAGGTCGACGCCTTCCTCGCTTTGGGCCGGAAGCCCGCGCTGCGGCTCCGGATGCCCGATCGTGCGATCACGTTCGACGATCTGATTCGCGGCCCGGTCACGTTTGAGCCCGAGTTCGTGCCTGACTACGTGCTCGTGCGGGCCGACGGTAACCCTCTGTACACGTTGGTGAATCCCGTCGATGACGCGCTCATGCGGATCACGCATGTGTTGCGCGGCGAGGATCTGTTGTCGTCGACGCCTCGGCAGATCGCGCTGTACGAAGCACTTGGGAGTATCGGTGTCACCGACGGGCAGATGCCGCTGTTCGGCCATTTGCCGTTCGTCATGGGCGAGGGCAACAAGAAGCTGTCGAAGCGCGACCCAGAATCGTCGCTGATGCTTTACCGCGAGCGTGGATTCTTGCCGGAAGCGTTGCTGAACTACTTGGCGCTCATCGGTTGGTCGATGGGTGAGGATCGCGAGCTGTTCAGCCTTCAAGAGATGGTCGACGCCTTCAGCCTCGAACGGGTCAGCAGCAATCCGGCGCGCTTCGACTTGAAGAAGTGCGAGGCGATCAACGGCGTGAAGATTCGCGAGTTGGCGCCCGACGAAGCCGCTATTCGTATCCTGCCGTTCTTGCAGAACGTCGGGATGATCGCGAACCCCCCGACGTCCGATCAGCTTCGGCTTCTTGCCGGCGGCGCGCCGCTGGTGCAGGAACGCATCACCGTGTTGTCGGAGGCCGTCGGAATGCTCGGCTTCCTATTCGTCGACGATGATTCTTTCGAGCCGGACGCCGAGGCGGCGGCGAAGAATTTGAACGCTGCCGTCGCCCCCGTGCTGGTTGCCGCGGTGGCGTCGTTGGAGCCGCTCGAGCACTGGCACGCCGACGACATCAAGGACGCGCTCGAGGCGGTCCTGATCGGCGAGCTCGGGCTCAAGCCGCGCAACGCCTACGCGCCGCTGCGGGTCGCGATCACCGGGCGCACGGTGTCGCCGCCGCTGTTCGAGTCGATGGAGTTGCTCGGGCGGGAGCGCAGCATGGCTCGACTTCAGAGGGCTGTCTCTTCGGTGGGCTGAGGCCGGCAGGAGCGCTCCGGAGCGCTTTGGGGAGGCCCTGCGGAGTCCGATACACTCGACCAGCGATCGGGGAGGCCTGTCCGATCAGATGGGGTATGGGGTAATTGGCAGCCCGGCTGATTCTGGTTCAGCTAGTCTAGGTTCGAGTCCTGGTACCCCAGCCACAAGGCCGAATGTAAGCGCACGGCCCCGTTGTCTAGCGGCCTAGGACGCCGCCCTCTCAAGGCGGTAGCGCGGGTTCGAATCCCGTCGGGGCTACAACTAAAAGACCAGGTCAGACGGCCTGTGCTTCGTCGGAACCGCTATCGCCTAGCGATCTTGACCACATTTTGACCACACCAAACGCGTTGCCCAGGATGGCACGACGTGGCCCCCGGTGTCACCTGGCGAGGCGCAACGGAATCAATCTTGGGGTCCGGTTGTCCGGTCAGCTACGCAGCTCCGCATCGGCGACGTTGAACCCCGACAACGACTGCAGGTCCGGCTGGTCGCCAGCATCTGGGCAATTGACGGGTCGCCGCGTCATGGTCATCGGCGTTAGCTCATCCGAGGACTGGCCCAAGTGTTTCGCGCCGGCCAGCTACAGCAAATGCTTGAGGACCATGCACTTGGGACGTCACCGACCTCGACATCAACGCCGCAGCGTGACTTTCATCGATGGCCGAACACAACGCCTGGCCCGGTTACGGAACCGATGAGGAACTCGTCGAACTGCTGCGGACCCTCGCGCAACACGTGCGCGGCAAACGCTGCCCATCCATAACGCACCTCGTCGCCGAGCTCGGCCGCGAGTGTCGCCTGTGCCCACGGGCAACGGTCGTCATCCTCGGAACGACTTCTCTGACGTTAACTTCGCGGCTGTTCGGGCTGCGTCTTTGCGGGACCCAGGGTTGGCTGGTGTTGGGGTTCGGCGGTGTGGATGGTGTCGCGTCCGGCGGTTTTCGCCGCGTACATGGCG
>DATCFU010000037.1:0-10113 GCA_036509315.1 Acidothermaceae bacterium | reverse complement strand
CGCGCCGCAGCAGCCCACCAGTCACTGCAGGAGTATCTGCGCGCGCGACTGGTGGAGGAAGCCAGCCGGCCAACACTGGACGAGATCCTCGACCGGGCAGGCGGGCGGGCAGGCGGGTCGGTTCCGTTGAAGGCAGCGGTGTCGGCGGTGCGGTCTGACCGTGCTCGTCGTTGACGCCAGTGTGTTGGTCGTTGCGCTTGCCGACGACGGGCTGGACGGCGATCAGGCGCGGGCTCGTCTTCGCGGTGAACAGCTAGCGGCACCCGAACTGCTCGACGCCGAGGTTGCCTCGGTACTGCGCAGGCAGGTCAGGCTCGGCGCGGTCGCACCCCGGCGCGCGGAGCTCGCGCTTGCAGATCTCGCCGCGGCGCCGGTGGCGCGCGCACCGCATCAGCCGCTGCTTGGTCGGTGCTGGGAACTGCGCGACAACCTCACCATCTACGACGGAACGTATGTCGCACTCGCAGAGGCGTTGGGCGTCGACCTTCTCACCGGCGACGTTCGACTGGCTAACGCCGCCGGACCGCGCTGTCACATCGAGGCCTTTAGACCGAAGCGCTAAGGCCTGACACAACACATCCGAAACTGCCGCCGCGCGCGTTCACGTGAACGCGCTACTCTGCCGGGAAGATGCGTGTTCGCTCGCGCCGGAATTAGTGCGCCGGAGAAACCGGTCGATGCGGTCTACCGTCAAACCATGGTGATGTCGCGGCTTGGTGTCGGGGCGGCGGCGCGTCGAGTTCCGGTCGCTGCCGCTCTAATCCTCTTGGTGCTCGCGGGCTGCACAACGCACCACCGTGAGCCCAGCCAGGCATCGACCGCAACCGCGAGCGTTGCTGCCGCGACGAGCGAGCCCGATGCCTCCTCGGCTTCCTCCTCAGCGTGTGGCACTTCGGCGCTCCCGGCCGATTCACCGAACCCCTGTGAGGCCCCACCCGGCTACACCGGACCGCTTGAATGCACCGCAGCGGCGGCGCAGGCTCACCCGGCGATCAACCAGCCAGCCGTCATCGAGATCACGACGGTCATGGGAGCGGAGCTTCACGTCGTCGCCCGCGATGCAACCTTTAGCGCCGCCCAGGACGTGCAAGCCAACGGGCAAGGACACGCGAGGATCTCCTTCGACATCAACCGCGCCGCGGCGGGCGTCTTGGTCAACGTCGAGGTGACAGCCCATTTGCAGGACGCACCCGAAGCCGACTGCGCGACAACGTTCACCCCCGTCGCCGCGACACCCGGCGACCAGAGCCCATGACGTCGCCACGGATCCGATCCGCGCAAACGCACAAATCTGCCGGTGTGACGTATGTCCGGACGTGCCGCGATTGCGCACGTCCGAACGTGTCGACGACCGGACGTGCGTATGCGACTAATCGTGCCGAGCGCAGCCGCTCGCCGGTCGAGATCCGGATCAGGCGACGCTCACCGAGGATCAAAAACAGCGACGCCAGCACCATCACCTGGAGCACGGCGATGGTCAAACCGTGTTGGACGTCGCCTGCCACCGACAATGCGACGAGGAGGGCAGCAACCACAGACCGCGATGCCAATGTCGGTGCCGCGTGCGCGGCGAATGGTCATCCGGTGCTGCCCTTCTGTCGTGCGTCGTGCGTCACATCGCGCGGCGATCTATCGCCATTTGTGGCCGGCGGCCAGGACACCATGGTCGGCGCCGTCGGCGTCGACGAGGTTCGTCATGATTTTCTGTTTCACGGCTGAGGCTCCTCTGGAAGCGGCTACCACTTCCAGCCGTTGGCGACGACGTGAATGAGGGCTCCAAAAGTCGTCGTAGCTGACCCAAGCACAGAACCAATGAGATGTGACATATAAATCCTCCCCGGCAGGTCAGGCGCCGGGACAGTTCCTCGGCAGCCACCCTGATGTAAGAGTGATCGGCAGTAAGCGTTTCTCAACCCATGGCCCACCCGCGGGAACTCTTTGCGCCCGTTTGCTAGGCGCAGTTGGCCGACCGCCGACGGATGGAACGCAGATGCCAACTGAAGCGCGCCGTCGCAACAACTGCGGGCGACACTGGCCACCAAACGCACTCTCTTGCCGCTGACACGGTCGTTCTGTCGTCCCGCTGGCGCGCGTTCGGTGCTGACAGCGGCAACCAGGATTAGCGTGATAAGTGCGACAAGTGTCTGCGGCGCTCGCCGCCGGGAGCGAACGTCACATCGTGTGGTGGGAGGCCGCGCCGACCCAGCGGTGATATGCGTCTAGGTCGACGTTGCTGCCGCACACGATGGTGGCGACGTGTCGGCCGGCGAAGCGGTCACGGTCTTCGAGGATCGCCGCGATGCCGAGCGAGCCGGAGGGTTCGACGATGAGGCCGGCGTGGTCGAGGAGCATCCGCATCCCGGCAATGATCGACGCTTCCTGGACCAGGACGGCGTCGTCGACGACCAGCAGGAGATCGTCGAGGACTGCTTGAATGGGACGCCGGCCGGCGACGCCGTCGGCGATGGTGTTGGTCGTGTCGGTGGTGACGACGCGCTGTTGCTGCCAGGAGTGTGTCATCGCAGGTGCGCCTAAAGGTTGGACGCAGATCACCTCGACGTGGGGCGCTAAGGCTTTGATGACGTGACCGACGCCGGTGGCCAGCGCCCCGCCGCCCAGAGCTATCAGGACGGCGTCGAACGTCGGCGGCGTGTCCACCAGTTCTAAGCCGATGGTCGCCGCGCCCTCGCAGGTTTCGATGTCCAAGCTGTCTTCGACTAGCCGGATGCCGTCGTTTCCCGCGATGGCCGCCGCTGTCTCGCGAGCCACCTCGATGTCGCCGTCGACCAGCTCCAACCGCGCACCGAACAAGCGGATGCGATCAAGCTTGACCGCCGGCGCGAAGCGTGATGCGACGACGGTGACGTCGAGCCCCCGGCCGCGACCAGACCACGCGAGCGCTTGCCCAAGATTGCCGGCGCTGGCGCACACTACCGCTCGTGAGCCGTTCTCGGTGAGCAGGCTCGCGACGACTTCGGTGCCGCGGGCCTTGAAGCTGCGGACCGGGTTCGCCGTTTCGAGCTTGATACTCACTGCGCACCCGAGGGCGGGCTCCAATGCCTCGCAGCAATACAGCGGGGTGTCGAGAAATATCGGATCGATTACCCGGCGAGCCGCCCGGATCCGAGCAGTGTCCAAGCGCGTGTCCTGCACGACACGGCAGCGTACGCCGACTGCGCCGTTTCTATCTGGCTAACGCCCGGCGACCGATGCCGCATTGGAGTGAGTCACCCAAGGATCCGTAGCCGCAATGACGCGCGTGCGATCGTGCCGAATAGCGGATGTTACACCGAGGCCACCATCGTCGCCGAGTTCGCCTCAGAGGTTCATTTGAGGGCGTTGCCGATCGCGGTCACGGTCGCACTGGAAATCGCGGCGGTGCCGCCGAAAGCCGTGGCCGTTGTGACGAGTCCGTGTCGGGTGCTCAGGTAGGCCGCTGCCGGCTCGGGGAGTGGACCGCTCGGCGGCACTAGCAGCATCGGTTGGTTGGTGGTTCCGGCCAGCACACCCGCGGCGAGGGCGTCGGGGAAGGTGGCGCCGGAGGCCGCCGAAATCCCGGTGGCGTTGGGGAAGAACGCCAGCGCAACTGCTTGGGATGTCGCGTACCGGGTTGCACCGGCCAGCGCGACAGCGGACGGGTCCGCCCAGGCCGCGGGTCCGCCGACCGCGTAGCGGATGGTGGCGTGCGCACCTAGGTAGCCCAAGGTCGCGCTCGACTGCGCCGAGCCGTTGGTCAGCATGATCGCGGCGTGGGTGGCGATCGCGGCCGGGACGGCGGATAGCGCGTCGGGGAAGTTCGTGCCGCTGGCCTCGAACACGGTGCTCGGGTCACCCATCGCGTCGGCGATCCCGACCGCGGTGGCGAACCGGTCCGCGCCGGCGATGCGCTGCACGACATCACCGAGCCCGCTGATCGCGGACGCTACCCCGCTGGACAGTGCGGTGGTGCCGCCCAAGACGTAGACGGTGCCGCCGGCGGGTAGCACCCGGGTGATCTCGGCCTTGGTGACCGCGTCGAGCGAGCCCGACGACGTGAGGAGGAGAGGCGCGTGTTTGGCTGCGGCCAATGGCCCGCCCGCGAGTGCATCAGCGAACACGTCAGCTCGGGCCAATACCACGGCTTGCGTTGAGCTGGCAGTGGGAAATTGCGACTGGGAGACCGCCACGGCGGTTGCCTGCCGGTTCGTTCCGGCCAGCCGAGAAGGTGTCACCGTCGACGACGCGGGCGAGGAGTACAGCAGGGTGGCCTCGTTCGCGGGCCCGGTGAAGTTGAGGACGCCGCCGGTGATGACGAACTGGTGGGTGGCCGCGTCGTAGGCAGCTGCGAACATGGCGCCGGTCTGCGGGTTGTTCGCCGCCGGCGCCTGTGTCCAGGCCGAGCCGTCGAAGGTCCACAGCTGGTCAGTCTGCACGCACTGCGCACTGTGGGACGCACCCACTTGTGTGCAGGTGGTCTCCCCGATATAGGCGAGATCGCTTCCGGTGTCGGGATCGAAGCTGATCGGTACCGGGCCGCCGGCACCGGGCACCGCGGTGGGCACATCAGCGGCGTGGAACCACGTGCTGCCGTTCCAGATCCAGGTTTGCATCACACCCGCGTCCGGCGCTCCGACTCGCGCCTCGACCAGCATCACCACGACCTTTCGAACCGCGTCGTAGGTCATCTGGCATTGGCCGCCCGGCGGCGAGGTTGCCGGGGTGAGCTGTTGCCAGTTCGTGCCGGTCCAGGTCCACGTGTCGCTCAGATCAACTGGCCCCTCGCCCATGCCGCCATACATCAAGAACTGTCCGGTCGCGTCGTCGGCTGCGGCGCACGCCGTGTAACGGGCCGGGGGCGATACCGCGGGGTGCTGCTGCGCCCAGATCGAGCCGTTCCAGGTCCAGGTCTGGTTCTCCAACCCGTTGAACGTCTCACCCGGGCAGGTGCCGTTGGCGTACCCGCCGAACATCACCACCTGGCGCGACGCCGGGTCGTAGCCGAACCCCGCGTTGTCGCGTGCCTGCGGAAATCCCACCTGCTGATGGTCGGTCCACGCCGCGCCATCCCACGTCCAAACTTGCGTCTGCGGCAGCGCGCAGGCCGCGTCGTTGGAACTGTCATACGCCACGAGCTGCCCTGTCGCCGGATCGAAGACAAGCGACGTACTCACATCAGGTGGCGGCATCGGAGACGGCGTCACACTGGTCCACGTCGCCGCCGCACCCGCCGCTTGGGCGGCAGGCGCGACAACCGCGACCAGCGACCCGCCGGCCAACGCGACCACGGTGTATGCCGCGATGAGCAAACGACGCATCTCAACTCCCGTCCATACTCAATCGTGGCTACGGCACCGCCGGCCCACTGCCCTCACGGGCGCCGCTCGGTGTGACGGCGGCTCCCGTCTCGTCACGCCGGTAAACGCGGCCCGCCGATGGAAGGTTGTCACAGATGCAAACGATCGGGGCGACCAACGGGTCGACCGCCGAGCCACCGATCGGAACGTCCTGTATTGCCGCTGACACGATCGTTCGACCGCGGCACGATCATGCCGATGAGGGTATCCGAGCCGGGATTGTGCCTACCGGGAACCGGCGCGTTCACCGAGGCGCAGCCTTCGGCTATCGCGTTCAGCTGAACGCGGCAACTCCACATCGCGTACACCGAGCGGGTGGAGCGCGGCCATCGCGTTCAGCTGAACGCGGCACCACCACCTCGCGTAGGCACCCTCAACGGCCGCCGACACGATCGTGCCGTTCGAGGTTCGCAAACGCGCGGCAATGGCCAGGCGAGTAGGCCGTTACCCGACCCGCGCATCAGTGACCGCACCCGTGCTCAGGTCGACGGTCACGCGCCGGGCGCTCCAGTCCGCCGTGATTGGCTCGTCCTTGGACCGAACCCGTAGCTGATAACTAAGCTCGTCTGCCAAGGCCCGAGCCTGAGGTTCCGACAACCCGACGAACTCGTTGGCGTGCGAGCGTGTCGCGGCGAGCGTTTCGTCGAAGCCGTCTCTACCGCGGGAGGCATCCACACCAAAGACTAGGCATCGGGCCGACGCCGTCGGCAAGCGCGCGACCACCGCAGGCCAAACGTCTCGGCGAAATGCGTCCGCAACTGCCGCCGACAGTGCCTGGCCGTCCTGGGTTCCGTGCTGCGACGCTCAGCGCGGGCGGTTGCGTGTAGCGACGAGAGCGACCGACGCGCCGATCAGCCCAGCGACGACACCGAACAGCACGCCCAACAGTCCCGTCCCGATGTCGCTGAGGTCGTGGTGCACGGGCTGCGTCCACACGTAGATGTTGTAGACCGCGATCAGCGGCACCACGAAGCCGACGATCACCCAAGGCAGCCGGTGCCACCAACGCATGGCTCAATAATGCCCCCAGTCTGCTCTCGTGGTCCGAATGGCCGCGGGGTTTTGCCGGCAGTCCATTCGCCGCGCACGGGAGCATCGATGACCGCGTCTCCGATCCCACAATCAGCGCGCACTAACTGCCGCGAGGTCGGATCAACAATCGTGGTTCGCCTGGTATTGGGTGCGGGTGCGCGACTTGCGGGAGCGCACGAGCCACCACGTGCCCCAGGTCGTGCACGCGGCGACGGCGATCAGGCTGGCCAGTGTCCACAGCGGGTGCGCGTACAGAAGGTAAGCCGGGACGAGGCTCTGCTTCTCCGACGTGTCGACTTGAGGCTGTGCGCAATCACCGAGGTCGACGCTGATGAAGACCGCACGATCCTTGAGGTAGATCTGCGCATCTCCGGGCGGCGACGCGTCGAAGCCGCGGTGGGCGCGCCGCAACGCAGCGATCCAGGCGGCATGCAGCTGCGCACAGGTGAGGGTCTTGTTGGAGTAGGTGAGGTTGACTTCCTTAGTCGAGCGTCCGACGGACTCGTTGGTAAAGTCATTCGCGCTAACGAACACCGTGCTCGGTGGTCTGGGGACGTCACGTCCAAGTCGAGCCAGATCCGCGTAGGACGGGCTGACTGCACAACTCGCGGCGCCGAACAAAGCGAACACGCCGCAGACACAACGAAACGCCAAAGACGCGCGGCGCGCCGACCAGAACGACGTCGACTGGCGGAGCCGGCTCACGACCCGTCGCACCTGCTCACCCGGCCTGGGACGCACATCCGTATCCAACATCGGTCCAACACGACAAGTGCTTGACAGCGACCCAACCCCGTCCGCGCCGGGCCGGTCCGAGAATCACACTCACTATGCCGCCGAGAGTGTTGTTGGCTATCTGGGCGGAGTTTGGATTCGCACGAGTTCGGTGAGTCCGACTAAGTCGCCGGGGTTGCGGGTCCACAGTGTGGCGTCGTGTGCGACCGCAGTCGCGGCAATAAGAAGGTCGGCCATTCGTGCCCGCGGCTTACGACCTGCGGCCACGACTGCTGCGGCCAGTCGGCCGTATTCGCGTGCCACCACTTCATCGACCGGGAGCGCGTCGAAGGTGCGTTCGATGACGGCGAGGCGACGTAGCCGCTCTGCCCGCGTCGCATCGGTGCGAGCCATCAGCACCCCGAAGTGCAACTCGGCTAACGACACCGCGCTGATGGCGACTTCATCCTCGACCTGTCCGGGATCAGGACCTAGCAGCACGCTGGTGTCCAGCACCACCCTCATCGGGTGAACGGATCGGTCACGCTCTGCTCGACGCTGGCACGATCAGTTCGCCAGTCAGGATCAGCCGACCCGCGGAAGACCTCCCGCACGTCGGCTCCGTGCCGCCATCGGTGTCGGCGCACCGGGCCGAGCTCGGCGACTTCGCGCCCGCTGACGGTAATCGTCACGGTGGCACCTGCTTCGGCCTGTCGGACCAACTCGCTGGCCTGCTGACGCAGTTCACGCAACCCGGTCGTCGTCATGCGCCAATGGTAGCGCATGTGCTACCAGGCGGGTGAACCCTTTGCCGAAGCACCCTGTCTTGCCGCTCACACGGTCGTCGAGCTACCGGTGCGGCTTGGATGGGTTAGTTGACCGATGTAGCGGTGGCACCATCAGCGTATGAGTGTGGCGAGGATGCGATGACTGGGCGTGTTGGGGTGGCGAAGGTGGCGACCGGCGATCACCTCAACGAGGTGGTCCGGCGCCGGCACGGCTTCGCCGTTGCTTCCTTGTTGGAGCGGGAGCCGATCTGGGCGCGTGATTTCACTAATCTCGATTACGAATGGCGACGGTTGTTCAGCGAGCTCTTTGGCACGTTCCTGCTGGTGATGGTGGCGGCCGGGGCCGGGGTTGTCGGCGCGCGCTCGCACGGGCAGATCGGGCGCGCGGCAGCTGTGACCGCGCCAGCGTTGACGGTGTTGGCCGTCATCCTGTTTATGGGCGCAGTGTCTGGCGCCCACCTCAACCCTGTGGTCAGCATCGCGTTCGCGTTGCGTCGCGACTTTCAGTGGCGGCGAGTACCGGGATATGTGCTTGCGCAACTGCTCGGTGCGGCGCTCGCGGCGTGGGTCCTTCGGCTCACCTTCGGCGATGTCGCGCACCTAGGATCGACGCTGCCTGGCAGCGGGTTCACCGCCACCCAAGCGTTCGTGATTGAAGTGCTGCTAACGCTCGGTCTTGTGAGCACTATTTTGGGTACCGCCTCCAGCGCGCAAAACCTCGGCCCGCTAAGTGCGCTTGGTGTCGCCGGATACATCGCGCTGGCCGGGCTGTGGGCCAGTCCGGTCAGCGGCGCCTCGATGAATCCAGCCCGCTCGCTTGGCCCAGCCCTCATCAGTGGCGACGTACATGACTTGTGGATTTACCTGATTGCGCCGCTGGTCGGCGCGTTCGCCGCCGTCCTTGCCGCCCTTGTCCTACGCGGACCCGGCGGTGATCCGGGTGGAATCCGCGCAGCCCAAGGCTCCCTCGACGTCGCGAGCCGCCCAGCCACCGGCTTCAGGTCCCGCTGACCGGTAACAGCATTCGCCGGCACATCCTTCGCGAACGGCGCGCCTTCTGCCGCCAGGGCTGGACCTACCGCCTCGGGTCGCAGACCTCAGCCGCGTTGCGCAACCACGAACGTCCTCAGCTGCAGCATGTGGTGCGTGCCAACGTGCCGATAAGCGGCTGGCCAAGTAGTCATCGGTCGATGAATGTCGTTGGCCTTAGGGCGAGGCCATTGCCGGCATCGGTGTCGCGTCGTCGTAAAGCGCAGCGCAAATCGGTGCCGGCACGGCAGGTCGGTGGGTCGGTGCCGGAACTAGCGGCCGAACCTACCGCATCTGCAAGGCTGCATTCATGGCCACAACTCGTGCGCTGGTCCTCGATGACGCGCCCAGCCTCGCCAACCTCGTGCTGGTCAATCGGGATTTCCTTGCCCCCTGGCAGCCCGACCGGCCCGATCAGTACTTCACACGCGACGGGCAACTTGCATTCATCCAAAGGTTGCTGGAGCAACAGGCCGCCAAGGTTTGCCTGCCGCTGGTGATCCTCGACGAGGTCGGCGCCATTGCGGGCACGGTCACCCTCCAGTCGATCATCCGGGGTGCCTTCCAGTCGTGCAGCGTCGGCTACTGGTTGGCCGAGTCCGCGCAGGGACGCGGACTTGCCACCCGGGCTGTCGGAGAGGCGACGAAGATCGCCTTCGAGGTTTTGCGGCTGCACCGAGTCCAAGCCGAGACGTTGACGCACAACCTGCGTTCACAGCGCGTCTTGGAGCGGCTCGGATTCGTGCAGTACGGCCGGGCCGAGGCCTACATGCACATCGCCGGTGAGTGGCAGGATCACTTTCTCTACCAGCTATTGACACCGACGCCAGAACACGTCCCCATGGGCTGAAGAATCGCTGCGGTGCGCTACAAAACTCGCCCTCAAGTGCCCCTCTGCGCGTTCACCTGAACGCGCAGATGTTGGCTCGCTGCTATGTCAACCAAGCGTCGTTCCCACCTGTCGATGATGCTGCCCGCGACTGCCTCACCGCTGAGTAGCGCCACGGTGTGGAACCGCGAACGCAGAGCCGCCGTCTGAGCGTCGATGATTCGCCGCGCTACGACCGCATTCGCCGGCCTCTGCTTAGCGGCCGGCTGTGGTTCTGGCGCGTCGACGTCCAGCGGCCCGAATCCGCCGCCAGCGCCGACGTCCGTTTCCCCGTCGATCCCGGCGCCGCTCGCGGAGACCGGGTCGCTTCCACCGTGGCTTCCCTCCG
>DATCFU010000036.1:0-13794 GCA_036509315.1 Acidothermaceae bacterium | reverse complement strand
CAACTCGGCACCATCGACCAAGCAACGGTTCAGGTGACGAACCACACGGGTCGAGCGCAGCAGCCGCGCTTCACCGTGCAGACACAGGCACACGCGACGACATTCTGGAATCCCGTCGATGCAGCTGGGCACGCAGTGATTTCGGTTATCCCCGCCCACGGCACGAGCACCTTCATCTTGCGCGCACCGAACACGGCATCGATGCCGGCACTCGCTTCTCCGATGTTCGTCGCCGCGTTCACCAGCGGCCCCGCTGCGATGTCGACGAGTGCTACTTACCTGGTTTCTCGGTTTTCGACCTCGATCGTGCCCGACGCTGTGAACGAAGCCGTTCCGGTGCATACACCGGTACCACTCGCCGTCCAACTGCAAGACCAGTACGGCAATCCCATACATCGCGCAGGTGTAGTCGTCGTGATGGGACAGGTTGTCTACGCGTCGGGCGGACTACTCGCTGGCGAGTCGAGCATCAACGGTGCCAGCGAAGGAACGAGTCCGGTGTCGGCAGTCACCGACAGCTCAGGGATCGCGCACTTCGTGGTCGTCGGTGACCACGCTCAGCCACAGCCCGTGTTCTACGAGACCTGGCTCTCAGACGCGACGAGCGTGCCGCATGGCTATTCCAACCAAGTCTCGATCCAGTACACCGACGCCCCGTAGGTTCGGCCCGCTACCCGCTACCCGCTATCCCGCGGTCCCGCCGTCCCGCCGTCCCGGTGTCCCGCTGTCGAGCGTTGAAGCTCAGCGCTCGTTCTTGCGCTCGTTCTTGCGAGCGCTGGACTGCAGCGGTCCGGACAAGCCTCTATCGGACGCCGCGGGCTGCCGTCGCGGATGAGCCGCGCGCGAGGGTCGGCTTCGGGATCCATCCGATTTGCGCATTCGGCCGCAACGACTGCACGGCTGTTGGGATCACCTCCTCATCGCACCGCTGTCGCCACCACACGGACTGAACCTCGGCACGTTGCTCCACACCCGCGATGCGGTCGGAGCATGCATTGCGGTACGACGATTGCCCCGGGAACGGATCTGCGAAATCTGAGCGTGAATCGGCAAACGGAGCCGGAATTTTGCGTCCTTCGGGAACGCACGGTGGCACAGGGCGTACCGGTGGTCGCTGAGACGCCGTGGGCAACTCGGTGGATCGATTTTCGGTTACCGCAACACCGATGGCGCACATATGCCGGGGTCGTTGGGCGACCATGACTCTGCTCGGTTCAACCTTGGGTGACGCTCTCCGAATGCCGCAGTGGCATCCAACCCAGCCGTCAGGTGCGGGTGCGCGTCGGCGTTGTGCACGGCGAAGGCTCGAGAAGCATCGCCAGACGCTGCTCGCTCACGCGGCCAGGTAGGCAACACAACCTGGCAAGGTGCCGCGAAAGAGCCACCGAAGCACGCACGGCGTGCTCCCCATCGCCTCGCCGGAGAGCGCCTAGGAGGGTTCTGGTGAGCATCGGCGTGTCGGCCGCCCGGCTCAGCCAGAGGCCGCGAACAATCAGCCGTCGCTGGGCTGCGGTGTTCTCCTGGTCCAGCCAGGTCTTGCGCAGGACTTTTGCGCGGCCGGCCGTGGTGGCCGACGAGTCGTTAGTCACGTTCGCGTCGTGACGCCGATACCACGCAACTTGGCGGTCGACCATGACAAAGGGTCCGCGCCGGCTCATGCGCACATACGCGTCCCAGTCAGAGATGACGCGGAGCGCGGGGTCGAAGCCGCCCACTGCCTGCAACGCTGCTCGACGGTGCAGCCCGACCGCCGACGGCCAGATCGGGCCGTAGACGATCATGTCGGCGAACGTGGAGTCGTCGCCGACGTCGACCGACACGAGGCGGATGCCGCGAATGCGCCGGCGGTCTTGCTGGCTTGCTGGGTGCCGGCCCGCGTCGAACTGTTTGCCCTCGGCATCGATGTACTCAGCCAATCCGAACACACCAACCGCATCAGGACGTGCTTCCAATGCCGTCGTCAACACGGCGAATGCGTCGGGAACCAGTACGTCGTCACTGTCCAGTAGTGAGATGACGTCGACGTTGCCGTCGAGGTGGTGCAACCCGACATTGCGAGTCGCCGCCACACCGCTGTGGATCTGCTTGACTAACAAGATCCGCGGATCCGCCGCAGCTATCCCTGCGACGATCGAGGCAGTCGCATCGGTCGAGCCGTCGTCGACTACCACGCAGCACCATGCCTGCACGCTTTGTGCCTGCAGCGACGCAAGACTGTCGGCGATCCACCGCTCCGCGTTGTAGGCAGCCATGATGACGCCGATTGAACTCACCGTTCACCCTCGCTGCTTTCCATGGGCGGCCAACTACCAGTCCTGAGGCGTCCTGGCCTGAACCAAGGACCTAGAGATCATTGTGCCAACCCGCCCCTGCCAGCGCAGCCAACAGCCACGCTCGACTCGCGGAGACCGGAAGCCGCGCACAAGGAGGCCTGCGCGAGCGTACCTGCGGCAGGAGGTTGCCCGATCACGGTTGATTCTCGTCTCGGTCCCGCACGGTCGAGGCGTCAGCCGGATAGGTTTACCTCCGCGTTGCAACCACGGCACAAGACGAACCGCGAATGGACACACCTACGTTTGGGACGTTGATCTTGGTCCTTTCGAGTTCTCTTGCACTTACTCTTGCAACCCGCGCCCTCGTAGCTCAGGGGATAGAGCATCGGTTTCCTAAACCGTGTGTCGCAGGTCCGAATCCTGCCGAGGGCACAAGCCGCTGGCACAAGCCGCAGCCGGCGCAGATCCGAGCCGATGTGTGGTGGTCACCTAACCGTCCCCTAACCCTCACCGGGAAGCGTGGAGGCAGGAGGTGAGACGGCAGCGGACACACATCCCCGCTGCCGAGTCTTATGAGTTGGATCTGGCTGAACATCCCGTTGGCCGTAGTCATGGTCGCGTTCACGGTGGGCCTGCCACTTTGGGTGATCGTCAAGCACCCTGAAGGCGGGGCCTCGGTTCATTCGCCCGCGCAGGTATCGCCACGTGAACGCAACTCGGTTTCGATCCCCGACGGCGGGCTCGCTGCACAAGGTGCACGAAACAGCGCACGGCATGCGGCCTAGTTCACGACCGCAGAGGCAGGTCACATTGGGGCTGCGTCTGCTATAGCTGTGCTGGTGAGCAGCGGCGACATCGACCGGCGGCGCCGCATACTCGTGGTTGACGACGAAGCCAACCTGCGGATGCTGCTGCGGCGCTACCTGGAGCGTGACGGGTATCTCGTAGTCGAGGCGGTCGATGGCGCCGATGCTCTTCAGCGGCTGGCAGAACAGCCGTTCGATCTGGCAGTGGTCGACATCATGATGCCTAAGGTGGATGGGTTTGACCTCGTCCGCCAAATCCGTTCCCACTCTGACCTGCCGGTCATCATCCTCACCGGCCGCGGTGAGGAGTCGTCGCGAGTGGCCGGCTTGGAGCTCGGGGCGGACGACTACATGGTCAAACCGTTCTCGATCCCCGAGCTGGTGGCTCGGGTGCGTGCACGGTTGCGCCGCCCCGGCACAGAGCCGGTACCGCACAGTGAGGTGCTCGAGGTGGGGCGAGTGCGAGCCGACCCGAGTTCTCGCCGCGCATGGGTCGATGATGGCGAACTGGACCTCACGCGGCGTGAGTTCGATCTGCTCGCAGCTCTGCTCGCCGCGCCCGGTCGCGTCTACACGCGTGACCAGCTGCTCGATCATGCGTGGGGCACACGGTACGTGTCAGCGAAGACCGTCGACGTGCATCTGAGTGGCTTGCGACGCAAGCTCGGCGATGCCGTCTCGGTGCAGACCATTCGCGGGGTCGGGTACCGGTTGGATCCGCTGTGACGAAGCGGGCTGCCTGGCGGATCCAGACGCTCGCCGCAACTGCCGTCGGTGGAGTCGTACTGCTGGCGCTGGGCGCTCTCGCCGGGACCTATTTGGTCTTTACGCAGCTGGCCCGCACCGACCAAGCCTCCCTCGCCCGCATGGAAGCGTCCGAAGTTGCGGCCAGCCTTGCAGTAGAACTCCCGCACGACCTCACCGAGACGTCGTTGCGTGCACAGAGCAGTTTCTTCGCCGACGAGCGGGTCCTGGTGACCACCCCGACAGGCTCATTCTCCTTTGGGAGCCAGGTCAAGGGCCGAACCGTTACCGTGACCGCGCCTGGCACTGGCGGCACGGTGACTGTCATCTCGCCCGTTGAGCCGGAAAATGCCTTGCCGCTACAACTCACGGGAATCACCGCGGGCGTCCTCGCCCTCGTGGGAGCGGCGGCGACGGTTGTCGCGTGGCAAGGAACTGGTCGGTTGCGTCACAAACTTGAGCGGGCTAGTGCCGCGGCGGAACGCCTCTCCAGCGGGGATCTGTCTGTTCGACTCGAGGAAGGCGGCCCTGCTGAGGTCGCGGCACTCGGTTACGCACTCAACGCGATGGCGGCACAACTTTCCGCTGCCGACATCGACCAGAAACAGTTTCTGACCGACCTCGCCCACGAGATCGCGACGCCCTTCCAGATCGTCGCCGGCCTCGCGCAAGCTCTTTTGGACGGCACGATTGAACCGAGCAACGACGTCGAACTGAGTCAGGTTGTATCGCAAGAGACAGCGCGGCTAGCCAGGTTGCTTGACGATTTGCGTGCGCTGACGCGACCCGACCTCGTACCTGACTTCGAGCTTGTCGCGCTGGATGCTCTGTGCGCGAGTCTCGTGAAGCGCTTCACACCCTTGGCTACCACCAAGGGAATTCGGCTGAAGTCACAGACGCATCACGTGAAAATTGTGACCGCCCTGCATTTGGTGGAGACCGTCGTCTCCAACTTCCTCACGAACGCATTGCGCGCCACTCCTGCTGGCGGTGAAGTTGCGGTCGCGGTGCGACGTACTCGACAGGGCGCAGCGATCTCTGTCTCGGACACAGGGCCAGGCATTCCGATGTCAGAGCAGCAACGCATTTTCGACCGCTTCTACCGACTCGACCGCTCTCGAGACCGAGCCTCCGGCGGCTCCGGGCTTGGACTTTCGATCGCTCGTCGCTACGCGCACGCCCTCGGCGGCTCGATCCGGCTTGAGAGTGCCGTCGGAAACGGGAGCCGGTTCACCCTTGAGCTTCGACCAAGAACAGGAGCGGATGACACCGCGCCCGTCCTCGCCGAGTGAAGGTTAGTTGTCAGCCGACGCCGGGTTGGGCATGTGCGCCCACCGGCAACGGGTTTCCGCTCGCGTCCTTCGCCGAGAGTGCGCCGTAGGTTGGGTTGCCATTCGCGGGGCCGCCGAGCCACCAGAACTTGACGTCGGGATTCACGCTCCACGCGGCGACGTGTGCGGCAGTCGGTACGCCATCGACGACGACTGAGATCGTAGCCGCCGGTCCGACGTAGTAGCCGACGAAGTACGTTGCGGCGAACACTTTGCCAACCATGCTGACTGCGTGGAAGCCCGGCGTGAGGTCGCTCCCGTCGAACTCGTTTGCCTCATACACGCCCGTAACCGTGCTTCCGGACGCATCGGTGGTCCCGACCATCAGGCCGAAGTGAGTGCACGGAATCGCAGCGTCATCAATGTGGATTCCGTACAGCACAAGAGATGTGGACGTTCCGGTGTCCTTGGCGGCCTGCACCAAGCTGCCCCATGGTGGCGCGTTGCCGTCGGGAGTCGCAGCCGGGGCGCCGTCGATCGACTGCGGCGCCGGTGACGCGGCGCACGAAACGGACGCCGATGAGCTCGCTGGGACGGACGACACGGCATCCGGCGGCGAAGACTTGAAAAGAAGCGTCGGCGCGGACGACACCTCGGGAATTGGAGCCGCGGAACCCGACCCCACTGACGTCGAAACCACTGACGTCGAACCCAGTGCCGATGACGGCGACGGCGACGAAACTGGGGCAAGCGCAATGCCGAGGCCGTTACCCGATCCCGTTTGTACCGTCCGCGCGCCGTGATGGCCGCCGGCAAGTGCTGCGATCGAGGTGATGCCGAGCACCGCAACCGCGGCAGCGCCGACGATCGACGTCTGCCGAATCGTTCTGATTCGGCGGCCGCGTCGAATGATCTGTTCGGATGTCGCGCCGAGGGTGAGATCGGGCGGCAACTTGCCGAGCTCTTCGCCGAAGTCGTGCTCGCTCATGAGGTCTCCTCCCGGGCTGGCGAAAACGCCGGCACGTTGATGTCAGAAAGGTCGGTGTCAGAAAGGCTGGGTGAGCGCCGCAGTTTGGCCAGCGCCTTTGACGACGTGCTTTTCACGGTTCCGACGGATACGCCGACGTGCGCGGCGACCTCGGCTTCGCTCAGGTCTACGTAATAGCGCAAGACCACGATCGTTCGTTCGCGACGCGTGAGCTGCGCAAGAGCGGCAGCTAGCGCCGTCCGCTCATCGATTGTTCTGCCGTGATCGGGCACGGCGCTGTGCTCTGGAAACTGTTCGGTCGGCCGCTCACGCCAAGGCGCTCTGCGCCACCAGTCGATATAGCTGTTCACCATGACCCGCCGCGCGTAGGCCTCCGCGTCGTCGAACCGCACCCGGCGCCACGCAGCGAACGTCTTCGCGTACGCGAGTTGGGTGAGATCTTGCGCCTGCTCCCGGTGTGACGTGAGCAACCAGGCCGTCCGCAGCAAGCGTGCCGACGACTCGGTCACGAACCGGGTGAATTGGGCCGTCGCTGCTGCCGAGCTGGTCTGCCCGGCATCGTCGAGTTCGTCGGGCCGCTCCATCGATGTCGTCACACCCCTCAGTACGGACCGGTGCCCAAGAGGGTTGCCGTGGTCGTCCACTCTCTCTTACGGGATGCCAGGCCCTGCCGATGCCGAGCCCGCAGGTCGCCGAGGCGAGTAGCGTCGATGCATGGGGTTGTGGTTCGCGATGGCGCTGGTCCGGTTCTTCCTCCGGCTTGCGAGACGACGGCGATAGATCATCACATGAGTCCGGCACGAAGCGGCAGGTGCACGGTCGATGGCGGGTCACTGGCGTGGCAGGTCGTCGGTGACGGCCCGCCGGTAGTGCTGGTGCACGGCTTCGCGCTCGACCGCCGCATGTGGGACGACGTCACTGCCGGCCTCGCCCGCGAGCACATGGTCATCAGCTACGACTGCCGCGGATTCGGCGCGTCGGCTGACTTCGATCACGCGACCTCGTACACGCACACAGACGACGTGCTCGCCCTGCTCTCACATCTCGGCGTGCAGCGCGTCGCGCTCGTCGGGTTGTCGTTCGGCGGCGGCGTCGTGCTGAAGACGGCGCTGCGTTCGCCGGAGTCCATTACACATCTTGTGCTCGTCGACGCGGTGCTCGGTGGCGTGCCGTGGGATGAGGAATCGTTGCGCGGAAGCGAGGCGGTCGACCTCGCCGTCCGCCTTGGCGGTGTCGTGGCCGGACGCCGCGCGTGGTGCGCACACCCACTGTTCGCCCCTGCAAACAAGCACCCTGGTCTCGCTGCGCGTCTGGTCGAGATGGTCGACGGGTATCCCGGCCACCATTGGCTCGGCACCGACCCCCACAGAACCGAAGACGATGTGCGCCCGATCGATGTGCTCGACTCCATCAGCGCGCCGACGACGGTCATCGTCGGCGACCGCGACGTCCCGTGTTTTCGGGAGATGGCTGCGGTGCTGGCGCGCGACATCCCCGGTGCACGGCTGGTGACGATTCGCGGCGCCGGCCACATGACGCCAATGGAGGAGCCTGACGCCTTTCTACGCGCGCTCCACGACGCACTGATCCGCTGAAATTCACCGGTTCACCCCTAGTCGGGCGTGCGGCGAAGCCGTAGCCTCGGCTCACCTCTCTGAGGCTCCCCCTTGAAAGGTGGCGCACATGTTTGTTCAGATCATCCAAGGCACGGTGACCGATGCCGACGCTCTACAGCGGTCGATCGCTCGGTGGCGCGCGGAGATCAAGCCTGGCGCGCACGGTTACCTCGGCTCCACGGGCGGGGTCACACCCGATGGTCGGGGCATCACGATGGTCCGCTTCGAATCTGAAGCCGACGCCCAAGCCAACAGCGATCGCCCGGAGCAGGGCGCCTGGTGGAACGAGGCGTCGAAGGCTTTCGGTGACGACGTGACCTTCCACAACTCCACCGAGATCGAATCACTTCTCGGTGGCGGCAACGATGCGGCCGGCTTCGTGCAGGTATTACAGGGTCACACCAACGACCAGGCGCAGATGCGCGCAACAGGCCGCGAGATTCAAGACGAGCTGCACGCAGTGCGGCCCGACATCCTTGGCGTCGTTGTCGCGTTCCACGGTGACGGCGGCTTCACGCAGTTCATCTACTTCACCTCTGAGGAGGGTGCTCGTTCCGGCGAGCAAGCCATCGCGAACGACTCCACGCTGAGTCAGCGTTTGCGCGCCACGATCGAAGGCGACCTGACGTTCTTTGACCTGTTAGAGCCCGACTTCGACTAACCGCGATGGGCACCGGCACCTGGCACGTTCAGGTGCCGGTGAGCCAGCCGAATCCCCACGGCGGAAGCTGGATCCGACCCGTGTCGGCAGTCAGCTCACCGGTAGTCGAATGCACGTGGCGGGGTGCGTGCAGACCGGCACGTCTCATGACGCCTGCGTCGATGTCTTGGGTGAGATCACTGAAGTTCGTCAGCGCAAGGAACGGCGCGCTGCGCGGATGTGCTCGCCGGTACGCGAGCACGCTGTTGTTCTCGGTCGACACGATCTCCGTCTCGCCCCCCGCACGCAGCGCGAGCAACGATCGGCGTGCGTCAACCAAGCGGCGGATCGCAGAGAAAGCCTTACCCTCCAGCGTTTTCGCATCGTCGCGACGATCTGCGGCAGCCCAGTCCATTGGCGGCCGGTGCATCCACCGGTTGTCGTCGGCGTGCGCCAGATCGTTCGCCCAATGCGGGTCGCTCCGCATCGCGAGCTCGTCGCCCATGTAGATCAACGGGATGCCGCCGAATGAGAACACCACGGCGTACATCGACTCCAGCCGGCGCAAGGCAAGCATGAGTTCGTGTTCGTCACCCGAGGCCAACGCACGCTCGATGCCGCACAACGACGCGGCGCTGCCGCTGATCCGCGCGTCGCCGGTGGCCTCGTTCTCCTGGAACAACGCACCGCGCGCGAACGAACCGGAGAAGCGACCGATGTAGTAGTCGTTGAGAAAACGGCGATGGCTGAAGCCATCGAGCCCGACCGCCCCGGCGTCCTCATCTGATACCGCCCACCCGATGTCGTCGTGACACCGCACATACGTGACCCACGACGTCGATTGCGGTGCGGGGCGGCGGCGCGACAACGCCTGTTCGGCAAGGCGGACGTCGCGGCTGGCCAGCGTCGACCACAGCATCACCATGAGCTGGTTGTCGTAGGCCAGATCGCACTCGGGCTGGTACCGATCGTGCGCGCCGAGATACTGCACGAGCATGTCGGGGCTGACAATCGCCTCCGCCTTGAGGGCGAGCCCCGGCGCGGCTAGCCCGGTCAGCGCACGGAACGCCTGCACCAGCAGGTGGGCGTGTGGCTGGTTCTGGCAGTCGGTGCCCATCCGCTTCCAGAGGAAGGGAACGGCATCGAGCCGCAACACGTCGATCCCCCGATTCGCCAGGGCGAACATGGTGCCGAGCATCGCCCGAAACACAATCGGATTCGCATAGTTAAGGTCCCACTGGAAGTCGTGGAACGTCGTCCATACCCAGCCGAGTCCGGGGACCTCGGTGAAGCTCCCAGGCGCCATGTCGGGAAAGACCTCAGGCAACGTGCGTTCGTAGGCGTCGGGCAGGGTCCGGTCTGGGAAGACGAGGTAGCAGTCGCGGTAGGTCGGGTCGCCGGCCAGCGCCTGCTGTGCCCATTGATGCTCACGCGCCGTGTGGTTCACGACGAGGTCGATGCACAGTGCAATACCGCGGTCGTGCAAGTCGTCGGCGAGCGCTTGCAGATCGGCCATCGTGCCGATACGAGGGTCGACCTCGTCGTAGTCCTGCACGGCGTAGCCACCGTCGTTCTCACCGGTGCGCGGCTTGAGCAGCGGCATCATGTGCAGGTAGGTCACCCCAAGTTCGACCAAGTAGTCGAGGTGTTTGGCCACTCCCTGCAGCGATCCGGCGAACCGATCGGCGTATGCGACGTAGCCGATCATGCGCGAGCGCTGGAACCACGCCGGGTCGATCTCGCGCCGGCGGTCGAGCATGCGAAGCTTCTCGGGACGCGCGGCCGCCGCATCGATCGCATCGGACACGAGAGCATTGACGAGTTCGTCGATGTCGACAACCTCGCCGTACAGTGCCTCGAGTGGTTCGCGGATGTCGAAGACGGCCTGCTCGAGGCGAGCCATGAACGCGTCCGCCTCCAGCGCACCAAGACGTTCGCGCGCCAGGCTCTCGATCACGACAGCCACCGTAGTGGCTAGCCCCTCCGCGGATTGATCACGTAAGGGGGGTGTCCGGTGCCCTCCATAGGTGAGCGCACCTATCGGAGTGCAGGTTCGCCTAGCGAGGCCGGACGGCGGTCAGCTGCGGGACGGCGGGCACTACAGGGCGATCCACAGGCCGAGGGCGGCGGCGCCGAACCCGACTGCAAGAGTGGCGATGCCGTTGGCGGTCGCCTCGAGGAACGCTCCGGATTCGCCGAGTGCGATGGTCTCCCACATCCACGTCGAGAACGTCGTGAACCCCGCGCAAAATCCACTGCCGATAATCGTGGCGGCCGTCACCGAGAGCCCGTGATGTGCAGCCAAGCCTGTCGTCAAACCGAGGACGAACGAACCGACGACGTTGATCGCGAAGGTCCCCCACGGAAACACGCTGTCGTGGCGGTGTGAAATCACTTGGTCGGCAACGTAGCGGCAGACTGCGCCTACGCCGGCCACAACAGCCACCGTGAGACCGAGCAGCATCAGCGGCGTCCAACTGCGGGAGCGAGCATCTCGACGGGTCGGATCGTGATCAGACCCGCTTCGCCCACCAGCTCTTGCACCTCGGGCAGGAACTCGCGTACCCGCGCCTGCGCATCGACGATGACGACGATGACTGGCATGTGTGCGCCGAAGTCGAAGATCCGTGCCTCGTGAACGTGATGGGAGTGTCCGAAGCCCTCGATGCCGCGAAAGACGCTCGCGCCTGCGAGCCCGTTCTTATGGGCTCGGTGGACGATTTCGCTGTACAGCGGGGTGCGGTGGAAGCGCGCGTTCTCCCCCACAAGCACCGTCATTTCCAGGTGCGGTCCGTACGTCATGAAGGCGCTCCTTCCCGGCTCCGTGCCTGACGCCGGTTCGCGCCAATAGCGCGCCCACCCGCAAGCCCGATAGACGCAGCGACCAGCCCACCGAAAAGACTCCCGAAGGTGTACGCGATCGCAAGCATCGGATGGCCGTGCGCGAGCAGTTGGTCGGTGGCGGTGGCTAACGACGAGAAGGTCGTGAACGCACCGATGAACCCAGTGCCGAGCGCCGGCCGCACATACCTGGTCGGCGGAAAGACTTCGAGAACCAAGACAAGGAGCAGGGACAGCGCAAACGCGCCTGACATGTTGATCGCAAAGATGTCCCACGGGAACCCGTCAACGGCCGCGGGAGCGGCGAGCCCAATGCCGTAACGGGCGCCGCCCCCCAGCACGCCACCGACAAACACTGCGAGCAGGACGCCGGGTGCCAGCCGCGGCCACCTCGACGCCGGCCGCCGTCGAGGTGGGGTCGGTGCCTCGTCGATGTCCGGATCGATCGGCAGGGCACGCAAGCCACCGAGAGGATCCGGGATCGCGCGGCTGTGCTCGTCGCTCACCGCGCTGACCCCCTCTGAGACGCCCAAGAGCCATTATGTTGATACCCGCGATGACCAGCTTCGAGCGACCCAGCCAGCTGACGATCTACGTATGCGACAACGCCGTTCACCACCACCGGCCGTTGTGCGACGTGATCGTGCATCGGGCGCACGAGGCCGGACTCGCGGGGGCCAGCGTCTTGCGTGGCATCGAAGGATTCGGAAGGGCGGGCGACATCCACACGACCAGAATTCTCGACGTCTCGGACCATCTGCCGATCTCGATCGTCATCGTTGACGATGAAGCCAAGCTGCGTGACTTCGTCCATCGAAACGATGACTTGCTGCACGGTCGGCTGGTCACGCTGGACCAACTCGAGATCGACCCGGCAGTGACGCAGAACGTGAACCCAGTACCTGCGGATGGGGCATCGCCACGCTACCTCTCCATAGAGAAGTAGGAGCCATCGGCCAAGTGGCGGTTCGAGAAGCGGGCGAGCTCCATCGCCAACACGACTCTAACCCGGCGCGGCTCAACCCGTCGGGCCCACCCGTAGGCGGCAGCCGCTCCAGGATATATGTTAACGCTCTCATGTTCTGCTCTCGAAGCTCGATGATGCCCCGAAGGGTTGGATATGCCTAGGCAGCAGGGAGAGTTGTGGTTCCTGACGGGGAGCCAGGACCTGTACGGCGAGCAGACGTTGGCTCAGGTGGCCGCGGGTTCGCAGCAAATCGCGGCCGGCCTCGACTCGTCGGGACTCGTCCCGCTGCCCATCGTATGGAAGCCGGTGCTGACCAGCGCCGAGGCTATCCGCCAAGCGTGCGTCGCGGCAACGGCGGATCCGCACTGTGTCGGCGTCATCACCTGGATGCACACCTTCTCGCCGGCGAAGGCCTGGATCGGCGGGCTCGATGCGCTGCGCAAGCCGTTGCTGCACTTCCACACGCAAACCAACATGTCGCTACCTTGGGCGCAGATCGACATGGACTTCATGAACCTGAATCAGGCCGCCCATGGCGATCGCGAGTTCGGGTTCATCGAGACGCGCATGAGGCTGCGACGCAAGACTGTGGTCGGCCACTGGTCGGATACCAACGCAGTTGCGCGCATCGCCGACTGGGCAAGGGCTGCCATCGGATGGCACGCGGCGCACGACATGCGACTCGTCAGATTTGGCGACAACATGCGCGACGTTGCCGTCACTGAAGGCGACAAGGTCGAGGCGCAGCTGCGGCTGGGGATGTCGGTGAACACCTACGGCGTCAACGACCTCGTAGCCGTCGTCGACGACGTCCCTGAATCCGAGATCGACGCGCTTGTTGCCGATTACGAGGCCTCGTACACGGTGGCTCCCTCGCTGCTGGCGGGCGGTGCACAAGCCGATTCGCTGCGATATGCCGCACGAATCGAAGCAGGGCTTCGCAAATTCCTTGATGACGGCGGGTTCACCGCGTTCACGACGAACTTCGAGGACCTCGGTGGCTTGCGGCAGTTGCCCGGCCTCGCCGTCCAGCGGCTGATGGCAGACGGCTACGGCTTCGGCGGAGAGGGCGACTGGAAGACGGCGTCATTGGTACGACTCATCAAGGTGATGTCGACCGGTCTCGACGGCGGCACGTCGTTCATGGAGGACTACACGTACCACCTCGGGCCAGGCGAGCCAAAGATCCTCGGTGCTCACATGCTGGAGGTCTGTCCCACGATCAGCAGCGCACCGCCGAGCTGCGAGATTCACCCACTCGGGATCGGCGGCCGCGAAGATCCGGTGCGGCTGGTATTCCGGGCCAAGCCGGCTACTGGCTTCGTGGTAGGGCTGATCGATCTCGGGGACCGATTCCGGTTGGTCGCCAACGACATCGAAATCGTTGAACCCGATGAGCCGCTTCCGCGGCTGCCCGTCGCCTGCGCCGTGTGGCGCCCGGAGCCCAGTCTCGCGACGTCTGCCGAAGCATGGCTCACCGCCGGCGGCCCGCACCACACGGCGCTGACGACGGCGCTGCATTTCGACACGCTCGCCGACTTCGCACAGATCGCGAACGTCGAACTGCTGCGCATCGGTGCCGACACCACTATGCGGCAGTTCGCTAACGAAGTGCGCTGGAACCAGGTGTATTACCGCGTGGCGGGCG
>DATCFU010000035.1:0-27225 GCA_036509315.1 Acidothermaceae bacterium | reverse complement strand
GCGAGGCCCGCCTGCAACGACGACATTCGGGTCCACCGGGTCAGCTCGGCACGATCCTCAGCTGGCATCTGCACGACAACAGTCAACGACATGAACACAGGCTACCGCGAGGTAAAGCTATTTCATTCACGCGACACTAGGAGCGCGGCGAGTGTTTTTCCGGTGAGTCTGGTGCCGCGGCGTTCTTGGTCGGCGTGGATGTGTCGGGCTTTGTCGAGCAGGTTTTGTCGGCCCGCTGTGCGAGCCGGCTCGTTCGTCAATCGCGCCGCGGGTGCGGCGCTGGTGGCGAGATGCAAGTCGGTACCTGGTAGCTGCGGCACCGGGTTGCTGCTGAGTTGTTGGCGTAATTGTCGCATGAGCAGTTCGAACGACAACACCAGTGCCGTAGGCGGGATCGCTGCGACGAAGCGTGCAACGAGCGTCGGGGCGGCGTGGATCACGTTGAATGCCACCGAGATCGCCGAGAACGCCAATACCAGCAGCCACGCATAAACGCCGTGCCGCCCGTCGGCGACGGCTCGCACCACCGACAGGCTGGCCACGACGATGAAGCCGTCGACGACCAGTGGCCACATCCACGCCAGCGGCGTCGGCACGCCCTGTTCGACGGCGAGTGAATGCAGGGCCTCGTAGCTCATCGCGAAACCCGCGACCGCCAGGCTGATCACGCCACATGTTGTGCCGCGGTTCAGCGCACGTGTCGCGCGTTGGCTCAACACGCCGCGGCACCGGCCTCGTTGTCGAGTCGCTGGTTCAGCAAGGCGTGTGCTCGCATGGTCACCGTCGCCCTGGTAGTGGGGACGCCGTCGGCGGCCAGTTGCTCGCGGGCTTGCCGCTGCAGCAAGGGTCGCAGGCCGCCGGCGTCGGCGAGGTCGGCTTCCATCGCTGCGAGATCGGCGGCGGCGACGTCGGAAACCGCCGTGGTGGCCACGGGTTCGTCCCACCAGGGGCCTGCCTCCGCTAGGCGCATCGGGCTACGCGTGTTCGGGTCGGCAGCGACCGACGGCAGCGCCGTCTTCGTCTGTGCTGCCGGCCAGTCCCGGGCCCGCACCGCCAACTGGATCGCAGCCAGGAGACAGTGCTTGGACCAGCGCCCGGTCGGTTGACCGAGTTGGCGGCGCAATACCTGGCACTGGTTGACGAAACCATCCCAGTCATCGATTCCGCATTCGGTGATGAGCCGATCCGCCTCCTCCGCCCACGACCGGGACACGGCCGCGTCCGGGGCGGGGGTCGGGGGAGGGGGTGTCGAACTCTCGGTGAAGAACTCTGGGTCATGCCGCACCGGTGCGGCCACCGTCGCCGCAACGATGCGGCCACCCTCACCCTCGCGCATGCGGGTAGCCGCGCCCGAGCCGGTAGCCGCATCCGTGCGGCCACCCCCCGACCCGTGGTCGCGGGGTCGGGAGGTGCGGACCAGGTATTTGTTGGTCAGCCGCTGCCCGCCGTCGAACCGGTGCTGCACCACGACGGCACCCAGCTCGACCAGTTCCCGCATCGCGCGGTCGACGGTGTCGGCGGACTTCTTGTGCATCCGCCGGGCGAGGGTTGATCGGGCCGGCATCCGCGCACCGGAGGTTTGACCGAAACGCAACAGCACCGCATACAGCCGAACCGCGGCGTCGCTGATTGCGGCGTCCAGGACCCATACCGGTACGATCGCAAAACGATCCTCCACGTCGAGGACTGCCTGGTCTTCGACGACCGGCCCGGTGCTCATGCGAGGCCGCCGATAAGCCAACGAAGTAGCCAAACACACGGACGATCACGAACTATGCCGCGCTCGCCCGGACCGCCCCACCGCGCTGACCAGCGCAGACACATTCCCACGGACCGTTGCACACAGTGCGCGCAAACCTCGTAATGCGTAGGTCGTCAGTTCGACTCTGACAGGCGGCTCACATTTCCGCAGGTCATCCCTGAAGGAGTGGGGTCGGTCAAGGCCTTGGTCTGCTCATGTTTTGGCTGTTTCCGGCGTGGTTGGTGCGCGTCGAAGTTAGGCGTCGGGGTCAAGGCTCGGGCGTAGCCCGACCGCGTAGCGGCCGGAGGGCCTTGACGCTGGCGCCGTTCGACGCAGGCTATGGGCGGCGGAAAAGATCAGCGGGCTGCTCCGAGGGTGTGGCGGGTTGCTGCGTTGTCGTCTTCAAGCACCGGTGTCCCGGTGTTCGGGCAGGCGTTGAGGCTGCCGGTCATCCCTTCGCCGCGGCATGGCGGCATGAAGCGATTCGACGGTCCTTGGTCGGCGGGGTCAATCAGAAGGGGCGACCACGCCTGGTGGGGGTCATGACCTGCACGACCTCGCGCCGACCAGCTTTGGTGGCCCTCATCCGGCTAGCGCGCGCACGTGGTGGTCAGGGATCGCCCAGTAGACGAGCTCGAGTTGTTTGCGTGCGGCGGCGACGACACCGATGTGACGTCCACGCTTAGCACCGACGCGTTCTCGCACAGCGCCGATGTGGGTGGTCTTGGGCAGGATCTGCACTGATTCGATGACTGCCCAACGGATCAACCGGCTGCCTTGTTTGGTGATGTGGCCGCGGCGCACCGTGGTGTCGGACTCGTGATGCTTGGGGGTCAGCCCGGCCCAGCTCGCCAACTGCGCCGGTCCGGCGAAACGGTGCACGTCGCCGATCTCGGCGACCAGCACCGCGCCCAGCACCGGCCCGATCCCCGGGATCGTCTGCACCGCCGCAAAACCGGGGTCGGCGGCGAGGCGCACTCGAGCGAGTTTGGTGAACACATCGACCTCGAAATCGAGATCGGTCAGCAGCCGGCGGATCGATTCGACCCTGGCCCGATACGGCGCCGGCAGTTTGATCCGGTCCAGCAGCGCGGTGCCCTCCAGTCCGAACAGGTCCGTCATCACCACACTGACACCGCATTTGGCGAGCACCGCATGGACTTCGGCTTTCAGCTGCGCGCGGATCGCGACCAGCTTCGCGCGGTGGCGGACCAGTTCACGTAGTTCTCGGATGGCAGGCGGCGCGATCCACGCCTCCGGGAGGCGACCCATCCGCAGCAGGTCCGCCAGATCGGCGGCGTCGCGTTCGTCGTTCTTCACCCGCCGATACGAAAACGCCTTTACCCCCAGCGGGTGCGCCAAATGCACGCGCGCGCCCGCTGCGGCCAACGCATCCGCCGCCCAATACCAGCCGTAGGTAGCCTCCAACACCACCTCCGGATGCTCACCAGCTCGGCCGATCACCGCGGCGAGCCGTTCCGCGTCGTTGACGATCCGGACCGTCTCCAACGGTTCCCCGGCCGCGGTCATGCGCACCAACACACTGCGACGCCGATGCAAATCCAGACCCACAAACCGCTGTCCCGCATACGATTCGCTCACAGGGGCCTCCTTCTTCGTGAAACGTGAGAAACCCCAGCATCCGCCGGGAACCCACGAGGAGCGGAGGCCCCGCTCCTTCATCGCATCAGAGGCCTAGTGAGAGCTTTCTGAAGCCGGTCGTTTCGAGACCGAGTAGCCAATGAATAAGCCAAACCCACGCTGAGACTACGTTTCCGCAGGTCCAAGCACATATCGACGCCGGACAAGAGTGCCGTGCGAGTAGCCAACGAAGTAGCCAACGAAGACGGCTACGGACCTGGGCGGGCTGCTGTGCACGCGGCGCCCTCGCGTGGCTCGCACGTGCAGACCCCGGCAGGACATGTATGGACCGTGAGCTGCGCACCGAGAATGCGTAGGTCAAAGCGCAGCGTCTCCCTCGCTCGCCCAGCTTGCGCGAGAGGGTCGGCTGGACCTGTTATCGCGTCTGCTGAACGCGCCCGGACTGCCCAGCCGATGCAACCACGGCAACCCGGTGGCGACCGAAACAGGCTGATCGAAACGCAATCATTGCCGAATTTAGGATGTTTGGTCACCGGTCCCGTGCAGCTCAGCGGGTCCGCTATCCGTAACGATGTCGGAACGTCGATCCCCTAGCGTGCCGGGTGAGCGCCTGGGCAAGAATGGCTTGCGGCGAGGGATGCGGCGATGGTGAAGCGCGCGCTTGCGTGGGCAGGTGGCCTGGTGCTGCTTGCGCTCGTGGTGGCGAGTGTTCCGCTGGCGAGGGCGGCTCATCAGTCGAGCACGGCGAGCGACGTTGGTGTCCTGGTCGCGTTCGCGGTGTTCGGCGGCGTCGGCGTTGTGGTTGCGGTGCGTCAGCCCCGCAATGTTATGGGCTGGATCCTCATCGGCATTCCGGTATGCCTAGTCCTGAACACGGATATGTCGGCGTACGCGGCGATCGATTACCAGGTGCACCCCGGCCTGTTGCCGCTGGGACCACTCGCCGTCCAACTCCAGCCGTCGTGGGCACCAGCCGTCATCTTGCTCGGGCTGGCGGTCCTGCTTTTCCCGGATGCGACGCTGCCGTCAATCTGGTGGCGCAGATCGGTGTTGGCCTTCCTCACCCTGTCCGCGGTGTGGATGCTCGGCGCGTTCGGGATCGCGACGGACACGATCTTGCTGCACAAGATCGTGGTCGACGCCAGCGGCAACCTGACGACGATCAACGATCCGGCGGGCGACTGGGCGTGGTGGGGTGTTGTCCAGGACGTCTTCTTTCCGGTGCTCGCGGTCAGTTCGGTTGCAGCGATCGGCCGCCAAGTCGCGACTTACCGCAGTTCCACCGGTGAACGGCGTCTGCAATTCAAATGGGGCATGGCCGGCGCCACGATGTTCGTGATCGGCGTCGTTCCGCTCTTGACGGAAAGCAGCAGCACATCGCCGGCCTGGCGGCTGATCAGCGCGCTCGCCCCGATCGCGGTGGCCTGTTTGCCGCTGAGCATCGGGGTAGCGATCCTCAAATATCGGCTGTACGACATCGACCGGTTGATCAGCCGCAGCTTGTCCTATGCAGTCGTGACCGGGCTCTTGGTCGGCGTGTATGTGGGCATCGTGGTGCTGACAACCGACGTGCTGTCGTTCTCGTCGCCGATCGCGGTCGCTGCGTCGACGCTGGCCGCCGCAGCCCTGTTCAGCCCGATCCGCGCCCGCGTGCAGCACCTGGTCGATCGACGGTTTAACCGCGTCCGCTACGACGCCGACGCCACCGTCGCCGCATTCTCGGCGCGACTGCGAGATGCCGTCGACCTCGATTCGGTGCGAATGGACCTGCTCGACGCCGTCGGTCGAGCCGTTGAACCAGCACACGCCGCGATCTGGATCAACCGCGGCTCGGTGAGTTGACTAGGCGGCTACGCCGACGCGGTAACTACCTCGTCGTTCGAGGTAATCAGGTCCCGGCGTAGCGCGCTCCCGGCTGGGCGACAACATCGGAGAACGCATCGTTCTACCGAGACCGTGGACGGTCCAACATCCCATAATGCCGCGTTGACGAGCGTTCGGTCGTGCCGAACCGGGTAGTTCGCTCGGGCGGTTCTCTGTGGGCTTGGGCGACCTCTGAGTTCGCGCGTAGGTTGGTGCGATGTATTGCATCCAGTGTGGCGCTGGGCTTGCGTCGGCGCCGCCGACGCAGTGCGTGTCGTGTGGGGCGCGACTGTGGCGCAACGCGAAGCCGTGCGGCGCGCCACTCGTCGTCGAGGACGGGAAGTTGCTGCTTGTTCGGCGTGCCGTCGAGCCGTGGCTCGGCAGATGGGACATCCCAGGCGGATTTTGCGAGTACGGCGAACATCCAATGGGGGCGGCGGTACGCGAGACGCAAGAGGAAACCGGCCTGTCGGTACGCGCGACCGGTTATCTCGGAATGTGGCACACCGAGGAATACGCCCACACTGCACCGGCGTCGATCACGTTGTGTGCCTTCTACCACGGGGAACTCGCGAGTCCGGCCCTAGCCAGTCCCGACGGTGAGGTCAGCGAAATCCATTGGTTCACCCAAGATGATCTCCCCGATGAGATCGCATTCCCCGAGCAACAGGTGCCGGTGCTAAATGCGTGGCGATCGGCGATCGCTGCTGGTGCCACCGGCAGCCCCATGCTGGACATGCCGGATATGTAAGCGTCGCGTGGAGCACGGGGCCGTGTCCGCACTAGCTGGAGTCGCCGATCTACGACGCGATGCCGGAACCCTCGCAGCCGCACGGATTGTCGCAACCGGAGTCGGGCTGACCCTGCACCGCAGAGGTGGGGGCGAAAGCACAAGGCTTGACCAATGATGCGAACGACCGGATCTGCCGCCGAGCGCGTTCAGCTGAACGCGCTACTTTGCCGCTGACATGTCGAACGTACCGATCAGCGCTTAAGGATTTCCGGGGTTGAGTGCACTCCATGTTCGGCCGCCGTCGTGGGTGGTGTCGAGGGTGGCTTGATTCCACCCTCCGTCTGTTACTTGTAGGGCCCAGCCTTGCTCGGGGGTGGCCATGGTCAGCTGCACGAGTCCGCCCATGCGTGGCGTGGTCAGAGTGTTCGTCCAGTGTTGGCCGGCGTCGGTGGTCGTATACACGTAGGGGTCGGCGATCACCGACCATCGTTGGGAGTCGATGACGGCAACGGCTTGGACCGAAAGCTGCGTCGGCAACGTCGCCGTCGGCCGCCACGAACTGGTACCGCTGGTTGGGGTGAGGAAGGTGAGCGTGCCGCCGGTGTCTTGGGTATTCGGGGTCTGCACCGCCAGCACGTTGCGCTGCGGCCCGAAGATCAGCGGGCCAGCGGGCGGTGAAGCTATTTCACCGGTCCACGCTTGCTGGTGCCAGCCGGCGCCTGCGTCGGTGGTGACGTAGAGCCTGATGTTCGCGCCGACGCCGCCGCTGGTCCAGCCCTGGGTGGTTGAGATGAATGTCAGCGGCCCGGCGACGGGTGGGGGCGTCTCCGGACTCCAGGTCGTGCCACCGTCGATGGTTCGGTACAGCACCGCCTCGCTGTATGAAGTGTTCAGCGCGCGTGGCAGTTCGAGCCAACCGTGCAGCGGATCGACGAACGTCAGGGTCGCGTTGGCCCATTCCACGTAGCCGGCGTCGTAGTACTGCTGGCCGGGTAAGGCCAACCGCGCGGATCGCCAGCTCGCGCCGCCGTCATCGGTGCGGTAGATCAGCTCCGCGGGCGCGATGCCAGCGGCCTGGTTCGGCGCAACACCGACGCCGACCCAGCCATGGTGTGCGTCGGCGAAAAACACCCCGCTGATGTCGCTCGCCGCGGTCCGTGGCGGGGTTTTGGGCTGCCACTGGATCCCGTCGTTGTGGGTAAGCCACAGACCGCCCGCTGTCAGCGCCCAGCCGAGCCCGGTGCCGACCAGCCCCGCCGCGTTGACCAGCGTCGAGGACACCGGCGGGGTTGGGCTTGGGATCGTGGCGACCTGTCTGATGCTGCGCAAAATCGCCTGCTCGCTGGGCGAATCGGGTCGGTCGAGGATCACCAGCAGATTCAGTCCCGCGAACGCCACTTCGCCGGGGCCTTTGACTTCGACGCCGAGCTGACCGTTCACCGTGATCGTTGGCTCGGCTGGGTCGGTGCTTACCGACGCCCAAATCGAGGCCGACAGCGGCTCGACGTCGACTGTGCCCTGCGTCGAAGGCGGTGAGGAGTCTGGACATCCCGGCACGCCGGCTTGCGAACCGAGGTAAAGCGCCGGCCCGATGTAGCTACGGCACGCCGTCGGATCGGTGTCGAAGTTCACCACCGCCCAACCGACCGGAACACCAATCTCGACACCGCCATAGTCGATCGTGCGACTCGCCGACTCAGCGGAACTCAACGCTGGCGCCGCGGAACGCAGGGCCGGCGCCGCTGAAACGATGGCGGGCGCGACAGACGCGCTGGTCGGCGCCGAGCCGCTCGCAACCGGTGTGCCCGTAACAGTGCGACCGCCGCACCCGCCGGCCAACACCGACGCCGCGGCGCAGCCCAGCACCCACCTCGACGTTCGCACCCGCGAACCTCCGATCCCCAGACGCGCTGCCACGCCGCTTCGTTGCCCACGGCAACGCAATCATTTGCCGCCGTGCGGTACCCGGTGTGGGTGTTGTGGGGTACGGATCCGCCGGCTGTTGAGTGCCGCCGCTTTCTACCGCCCGCTCGGGAAGGTGATCGATTGCCAGGTGTGGGCGGTGTCGGTGGTGATGGCCAATGCGGAGCCGTTGAGGGTCCATGGGCTGGCAACTGCCTGGGTCGGGGACACGAAGGTGATGCCCACCCATCCTTCGACACTCGG
This sequence comes from Acidothermaceae bacterium, assembly GCA_036509315.1. GTDB lineage: Bacteria > Actinomycetota > Actinomycetes > Acidothermales > Acidothermaceae > PALSA-607. The sequence continues at coordinate 19,120 of DATCFU010000035.1, read as the reverse complement.
TGACGGTCCGGTGAATGTCGCGTCTTGCCAGCTGTGGCCGCCGTCGTGGGTGACCAGTATCCCGCCGCGGGCCTCGCCAAGTACCCAGGTCCGGGCGTCGGTTGCGGCCAGATCGGCGACGTACCCGCCGGTGTCGGACAGTGCCGCGACCTTGTCCCAGTGGCGACCGGTGTCGTTGGATGTGTAGGCGGTTTTGAGCTGGTTACCCGCGCTGGGTTCCGAGCCACAAACCAACGCGAGCCCGGTCGCTGACCACGCCGCCATCGCGCCAAAGTCAGCTCCTGACCAGTCGCACGGCGTGCCCCGCTGCTGCCACGAACCGTCAGCCAGGTTGGTCCACAACGTCGTAGGCCCAGGAACGGTCGTGTCCGGGGCCAGCAGGAACACGCTGCCTCCGCGGGTGATGAGTTGAGACACGTCGCTGACCGGGTCCTTCGGCCCGACCGGGGTGAACTTCGCCGCGTCGCCGCTGATTTGGTAGAGGCGATCCGTCGCGGTCTGGGCGGCCCAGCAGACACTTGGTGTGGGGCAGTCGCGGACCAGCGCATACACGGTGCCTGCGGCACCCTCGATGTCTTCCACCGGGCCGGGGGCTTGGTGCTGCCGCCAGGTGGCGCCACCGTCGGAGGTCACGAACAGTTGATCGCCAAACAGGTAGCCGTGCCGGGCATCGACGAATCGGACGCCCGTTGCGCCGGTGGTGATCGGTTCGCCGTACTGGCCGTAATCAATCCCGGGCGTCGCAACGGTCTGCCAGCTTGTTCCGCCGTCCGTGGTCTTCGCCAACGTCCCCGGTCCGTATCCCTGCTGCGCGCAGCAACCACCCGGGCCCCACACCCATCCCGTCGACGCCGACACGAAACTCACCGACTGCGGATCAACAGATGGCCGCCCCGGCTCCGACGGTGCAGGCGACGATACAAGCGGTGAGCTCATGAGCGATGACGCAACCAGCGGAACACGCGACGGCGGTGAGCTCATTACCGATGACGACTCACCCGGGGCCGGCGTCGAAACGGCGCTCCCAGCGAGTGACTGGGTCGCCAGTGGATGTGACGACGATGCACATCCGGCGACGAGCACGACGAGCAGACCCACCCACGTCAGCGAACGAAGCGCCCTCATACCGTCCTGACGCTACCGCGCGCCGAAAGGTTGGCTGCCCTTGTGACCATCGTCGTTCACCGGACCCGCCACGACCTCCGTGGTAACGCAATCATTTGGTAGCCGCGAAGCGCTGTCGTGACATCGTCCGAACACCGAGGTCGATTGACTGTTTGCCTACGCGTCGGGCAACCTCAGCACGGGCAGCGGGTCGAGCGCGGGGCGAGGGGCCGGGACGCTCGGTGCGCGGGCTGTGTGCACTGCTGCGAGAGGGGGTGCCGTGAAGGCGCGACACGTAGCAGTCCCGGCGGTCTGCGTCCTCGTCGGCGTGGCTGCGGGCTATCAGCTCGGGCACCATCACAGCGCGGCGGTCACCTGGCACACCGGGCTGGCTGAAATCGGCGACCATGAAGTCAGCATCATCACCCCGGGCTGGACATACGGCGCCCAGGACTCCGTACCCGGGTGGATCGATAGCAGCGGCACGACCTACAGCGGCGGTTGGCCCGACTGCGTCAACCCCTCCGGCACGCAGAAGCAGCTCCGGTTTGCCGCCACCAACTTCACGACCGCCGGCACAAGTTCGCGCCAGATTGTGCTCATCGACTGCCGCCAGGGCTGAAAGCGAATAAGCGCCTTGAACTGAACGCGAACATCTGCTGCATGTGCCGCGTCGGCGTCCTGCGAAAGTCAGATGTTCATGGTGCACTGCTCCGGTACGTTCGTGGCGTGCACTTTATCCATTCCAGCGCCTCGGGTCCCGCGCCATCGCCGGATGAGCTGCGTGCCTTGCAGCGGAGGATGGGGCCGCTGGACAACGAAGTGCCAGGCACGATCGGGTTCCATGCAGTGTTGGGGAGCACCGAGGCCTTGGCTGTCGCATTGGTCGGCGCGCGTGCGTTCAGTACCGGGATGTCGATCGATATTGCGGTCCGGCTGCGTCACAGCGACACCTCCCCAGACGGGCTCGATGCTGACCTGTTTGGACACCGTCGGCGCGGTGCTAGCGGCGCGGGAATGTTGCTCGGGATTGCCTATCCCGACGGTCGCAGCGCCAGCAATGTGGACCAGCGGCGGTGTCCTGAGCCGTCGACCCCGGCGGATCAGCCGATGTTGTTCAACCAGTCCGGCCGCGCCGGGGGTCGCACGCATGACATGACCTATTGGTTGACGCCGGCACCGACGCCGGGCGACCTCACGATCATCTTCGCGTGGCCATCTCGCGGGATCGCGGAATCCCACACGGTAATACCGGCCGAGGTGATCGACGAGGCGATGACCCGCATCGTCGAACTATGGCCCTGGTCGCCACCTGAGCAGACAGAACATCCTGCAGTGCAGGATGCGCCAGACTTGCCGGCAGGAGGGTGGTTCGCCCAACACGTCACGGATGACCAGCACGAGTAGGCCCGAGCATGATCGTCGGTCGGTAACCCCTTCATGACACGCGCCTGAACGAGCAAGCCATGCAAGTCTGGAGTCCGCGGATACACACTCATTTGGCCGCTGTGATGCGCATTCGATCGTGGCTAGCTATTCGGACGGCGACGGGGACGATGGGACTAGGCGGTTAGGGCGGCGAGTTCGGAGAGCAGTTCGGCGGTGACGAGGTTCGTGAGGCTGTCGTGTTCGCTGCCTGTTGTCCCGCGGGGCACCGCTTCGGTGAGCATGATCAGGTACAGGTAGCTGCGGTACAGCGAGAGCCGCTGCCGCGCATGCGAGTCGAAGGTGACTTGCCCGCCTGCCGCGCGGTAGCCGTTCAGGAACGCACTGTCTTGCTCGATATCGCGGAACAGGGCAAGTGAGACGAAGTCGGCGAGCGCGTCGGCCCACATCGCCCGCTCGCCGTCGATCAAGCCGCCGATCGTCGGTGTTGACGCAGGCATGTCGACCAGGATGTTGCCGTCCCACAGGTCGAAATGGACCAAGGCGGGAGTCGCTACGTCGTCGAGCAACGACGCGTGTGCGGTGAACACCTCGGCGATCTCGCTGGCCGGCCGAGGAAGGGCGGCATCGAACTTGCCAGCGTCGGCCAACACGGTGTCGACCATCGCAGTGAAGGCCTCTCGCCAGCTGGCGGATAGCGGCGCCACACTTTGTGCCGGGTAGCCGAATCCCCGCCCGGTAATCGTGTGCAGGGCAGCCACCATCGCGCCCAAGTCGCCGCGTAAACGTGCCCGGTCGGTTGGCCCGATGTGGTCGCGTTGGGAGTACCAGCTGCGTCCCGGGCAGTGCGACATCAGCAGCACGTCGCTGTCCACCACGCGGTGCGTGTAGTGGTATCGACCACCTGTGGAACCGGAACACCGGCGGTCGCGGCAGCTTGGTAGAACATCGCTTCGGTCGCCATGATGCCGTGTTCGTAGGTCAGCAACGGCATGTCAGACGCGGGCGAGACCTTCAACACGAAGACGTTCCCGTCGGCCAGCTCAATGCGGTACGCCGTGTTGAACAATCCCTCCGTCAACTCGTCCCAGGACCGAATCATTGCTGGGTCGATGCCTGCACCGGCCAGCAGCCCGCGAAGTTGCGCGGTGTCCAGCTGCTGTTTGTACGGACTGGCCACGTGCCGCCTCCCTTCGCGTTACCCAGGATCATCCGATACCGCCCCCGGCGACACCAGACGCGCGCCTGACCCGGACGCGCCGCAGGGTTGCCGGGTCCGTATCAGGCAGAAGGATCAACGGGAAGGCGCTCATTTGGCTGACATGGTCGTTCCTGCGGGCTCACCTACCTATAGGGCGACCTGCCAGATCGCTTACTCGATAGAATGCAAATGACACGACCGGCCGTGGTGTTTTTTGCGTTTAGCGCTTACTATGTTGGGTGTGGCGACGGCGACGTATGTTCTTGAGAGCGCGGCCGATGACTTGATCACGACGGGCGAAGCCGCGAAGTTGCTAGGAACATCCCGGCAACACGTGGTGGATCTGTGTGACCGTGGCGACCTACCGTTTCGCACCGTCGGAACGCACCGTCGGGTTAGTCGCGCCGATGTGGAGGAGTTATCCGCGCGAACACAGCGACTGACCCGCGACCAGCTCCGCAGCTGGTGGCTCGGTAACGCCATCGCCGGGAAGTTGGTACGCGATCCGGCTCGCGTTCTTGAACTGGCACACCGCAACCTCGCTCAGCTTCAGGCGGTTCACACTCGCGGTCAAGGTGCACGCTGGCTCGCGCAGTGGGACACCATCCTGCGCGGCCCGGTCGAAGTGGTGCTGGAGACTCTCACGTCTCGAACACCTCGCGCAAGCGAGCTCAGGCAAAACTCCCCGTTCGCCGGAGTCCTCACCGAAACGGAGCGAGCCGAGATCCTCGCGGCATTTCAGCGAGCCCGTGGCTCAGGCCGCCAATGACACGCAACGAACTCGCACACATCCTGCGGTCGGCGTCGCGCATCGTCGGCGAGCAAGACATCGTCGTGATCGGCAGCCAGTCGATCCTGGGCAGTTTCACCGACAGCGAGCTGCCTGATCCTGCAATCGCCTCCATCGAAGCAGACCTCGCCTTCCTCGACGACCCAGACCATGAGAAAGCTGACAAGGTCGACGGGGCGATCGGTGAAGACTCGCAATTCCATGCGACGTTCGGCTACTACGGCCAAGGTGTCAGCGTGACGACGGCCCTGCTGCCAGCAGGTTGGCGTGACCGGGTCGTCGTTTTCGACAACGCCGACACGCAGCCCGGCCGCGGGCTCTGCCTCGACCCGCACGACCTGGTCGCATCCAAACTCGCCGCCGGGCGCGAGAAAGACTTCGAATTCGCAGCGGCGCTGCTTCGAGCCGGCCTCATCGACGCCGACGTCCTCAGCGAGCGCGCCGAAACCTTGGACACCGTGCCAGCAGTGCGACGTCGCGTTGTTGAGTGGATCCAAGCCTTCAAGGCGCGCGTCGAGAATGCTGATGGGCCACGAACCGCCGACAGTTGAGGCGGGCTAGCCGCTTCGCCCTCGCGTACGCCGCAAGGCCCCAGGCGCTGTTTCATCGGCGGCAGGCAACGTGTGCAAATACGTCCCGATGGCCGCCCGGATACCGCTTCTTTGGCCCAACGGGCCCGGCTCAACGGGCCGAGAAACATCCGACTCTGCCGCCATGACGCACGTACGAACTAGTCGATGAGCGAAGGCTTACCGGTGTTGCGATGATGCTGATGTGGAGTCGTGGCTGTAGGGGTTGCCGAGTCCTTCGGCGTCGATTGCAGCGATCCGCATGTGCTCTCGGATGGAGCCAGCGTCGTGGTCCATCTTCGACCATCGCCTGTCGTTGCGAAGGTTGCGGCGATGACCGCCATTATTCGTTTGGACCCGGCCGTGGGGCTGAGCAACGAGGTCCAGGTTGCGGCGTTTCTGGCCGGGGCCGGTGTTGCGGTGGTCGAGCCGACCGACATGGTCGCCGCCGGTGTGTATCGCCATGAGGGCAGTGTGATGACGTTTTGGCGTTGCCTCGAACACGACAAGTCCGCCCGGCCGGACGCGCTCACAGCCGGGCAGACCCTTCGCCGACTACACGATGTGTTGCTCGACTGCCCTGTCGCTCTACCTGAACTTCGGCGACTCAGTGATGTTGACGTGTTCCTCGACGGTGTCGCGCAATCGATCGGACTGGCTTTAGAAGATCATGGTCGGCTGCGACGCGAGCACGAGGAGCTGTCAGCTCAGCTGCAAGGTTGTCGGACTGATGTGCAGCCTCTGCACGGTGACGCAGGACTTGGCAACTTGCACCTGACCGCGAAAGGTTGGACCTGGTTCGATCTCGAAGACACCTGCCGTGGGCCGGCGGCGTGGGACGTCGCGTATGCCGTCGCAGGCAACCAGCTGGACCGACGGTCGTTCCTCAACGGATACGGCCGTGACATCAACCCTGAAACCCTTCGGATTTGCGAGCGACTCAGACGCCTCCACCTCACTGTCTGGTACTGCCTATACGCCGATCAGTTGCCTGAACACCCCACACGCGCCAACGAACTGCTCGCCAGCTGGCGCTAACCCACGCAAAATGTCCGAAGCGAACATCCGCTAGTACGCGATCGCGATGGTTCGCGCGTGCACCGCGCGGTGTGAGCCGCGCTCGTGTTGTCGGAGGGTTCGTTTGTGTGTCAGCCGTTCTGGGTGAGGCCCGCTCTGTCCTAGGCAGCGACTAGGGTGCGCGGCATGAAGAGGACCTTCAGGACAGGAGGAGTTGCCGTGCCTGAGCGAGACGGATACATCGCTGGTGTGCCGTGCTGGGTCGACACAGCGCAGCCCGACCCGGCTGCTGCTGCGGTGTTCTACGGTGGCCTGTTCGGGTGGGAGTTCGAGGAAGCGATGCCGGCGGGGTCGCCGGGCAGCTATTTGATGGCCCGGCTGCGTGGCGGTGAGGTGGCGGCTATCTCGTCGCTCCCCGAGGGAGCCCCCGCGCGGGCGATGTGGAATACCTACATCTGGGTCGACAGCGCCGACGAGGCGGCGGCGAAGGCTCGCGCGGCGGGCGGGACTGTGCTCAGCGAGCCGTTCGATGTGATGGATGCGGGCCGGATGGCGATGCTCGCCGACACGGAGGGGGCCGCGTTTTGCGTCTGGCAGGCACGGCGACACAAGGGGGCGCGGATCGTCAACGAGGCGGGCTCACTGAACTTCAATGTGTTGAGCTGCCGCGATCTGGAGGCGGCGAAGCGGTTCTATGGCGCCGTCTTTGGTTGGGCGGCGCTCGACCTGGGCACCGGCGAGTACTGGACGCTCACGGCGTACGGCGACTATCTGGAGACACTGACGCCCGGGGTCCGTGAGCGAGCGGCAGCGTTTGGCGCGCCCGGCTTTGCGGACGTGCTGGCGGCGGTCGCCGTGCTTGCCGACGATGACCCAGCCGATCCCGTCCAGTGGGGAGTCACTTTTTCCGCAGATGACGTTGACGCGACGGCCGCAAAGGCAGTGGAACTGGGTGGCACCGTGGTTAGTCCGCCGGTCGACGCGCCGTACTCGCGGCTGACCGTGATTCGCGACCCGCAGGGCGCGATGTTCTCCACCACCCAGTTTGTGCTCGAGAACAAGGACATCGGTCGCGAGGCTGCGTCGTAGCCAGACTTCGCGCATCGATATGGACCCCGCCGAGATGAGCCCCTCGCGGTCCGCTCGTCTGGAGTTATGGCAGTGCCCACCGACGCTGTCGATCTGACATGGGTCGCTCCGACCCATCCGGAAATGCCGCGACGACGAGCCATCTCGACGCCATCCAACACGCGTCACTTGACAGCGAACGCGGTCAATCCCTGCGGCCAGAGAAGTGTGTATTCGTCCGCGGTAGAGTCTCGGAAAGCGGCCCTTACTTCGGCCCATCGCAGGCCGTCACGACGGCGTAGATCGTGTAGTCACCGGGCGGTAACGGTGCACGGGTGGTGTCCGGCGCATCGTCGGTCGCGTCGGGCAGTGATTCGCCGGGTTGGTAATCGCCGCACCCGGCAACGGCAACCTCAGTGGTCATCTGCGCGTACGACGCCGGCGTGACATCGAAACTGGCGCCGGTACCGGCTGACGGGCCCAATTGCCGTCCGACGATGTGGCCATCCTTGGTGATCAGCAGGTTGACGATGCTGACGGATTCAACGGGCACCGTGGCCGTGGTCTTGCTGCGGATCTGGATCGCCGCGCCGAAGGTTGATCCGCTCACCGCCGTCGACCGCGCGATGACCTGCACATCAACCTGCGAGGCCAGCGGCCCATCGGACTTTGGAACCACGCCGCACGTCGACAAGGCCGAATTCGACGACACCGCCGAGGACGCCGAGCTCGAGGGCGGCTGCGAGATGTGCACCGAAGCACGCCGAACGGACCGGCAACCGGTAAGCGCCACGGCGGCCAAGGCGATCACCGCGCACCATCGTCCGCCCCGCTCGATAAGCACACACCTACGATGCACCAAACCGCACCAGGGTTCCCGTGCGTTCGACAGGGTTGCGCATCACCTACCGGGAGAACCGGGCCGGCTGCTGTCGGGCAGCAGAAGCCGCATCGGCGGCGGCCTGCAGTAGCCGTCGCCCCGATGTGGGGTCACGGGCTGCGGGTTACACGGCAGCGCGGGCGGGGTGGCTTGGAGCATGTGTGCCCGGCGGCGCGATGTCGGCTGCTAGCCCCAGCAGATCTGCGATTACAGCCACCCCGTCGTCGAGGATTTGGTCACCAAACGCCCGGGATGAGCCTTCGGCGGACCCGGCGCCGGTACGCCAGGTAGTCGCTGTTGTTCGCTAGCAAGCGCTCCTCGGCAAGTGCTCGGCCGCCGTTGCAGAGCGTCCCGAACACGAACACCGCCGCGTTGTGCACGGACAGGCTCTGCAACAGGTAGCCCGACTCGAGGAAGAGATACGACGCATACATCGGGTGTCGAACGACGGTATAGGCACCGCGCGTCCCCACACCCCGATCCGCAGCGGCGAAGCCAAAGGAGCGCCCAAGGGTCAAAAGGGATGTCGCCACGATGGCCACGCCGACTAGCTGCAAAACGGTGCCTGTCCGAATCCCCCATGCCGGATGTTCACCTTGCGGCCGGAACAGGACGCCTACAAACGTTCCGGCGAATGCGAGGAGCCAGTCATCGAGGCGGCGGGTCACCAATCGAGCCGGTCGCCGGATCAGATAGGCGAGAGCTACGAGCGTCTGTTGAGCAAAGAATACGATGCCGATCAGGCGGTGTGACTGAAGGTAGAAATGCAAGAACGAGTAGGAAAAAACCGCGGCGCCACCCGCTCCAACAAGGTTGGCGCACACCCTGAGAAGCCGCTGGGCGGGCGGTGTTTGGGAAATGGACGTCGTGGTCAAGTCGGGGATCCCGGAGTTAGCCGATCCCTCATCCAGCAGCTGCCCACCAGAGCGCAGGGCAGGCGTCTCGGTCGATGGTTTCGTTGCCCGACTGCCGATTCGGTCGGCATGGTGGTGGCTTGATTTGTCGAATGTTCGGCATTGCTGCAAACGGGAATCATCATGACGGCGTGGGTCTACGCCTTCGTTGTACACGCGAAGTCGCCCTTCAATGAATCAACCTGTTTTACCCGGGCCGAATGCGCGGGCGATCACCGCGTCGGCGCTGAATCGACCGGCGCCGACAAGCGCCCCGGCGAGCGCCAGGACGGCCAATGCCAGGTTGAGCTGGTAACCGGGAGGGGAGGTTGCGGAGTTAATTCCGGTGGCCCACGTGACGGTGATCATCGCCATCACCATGTCGCCAAACAACGCCAATCCGGCGAGGCGGGTCAGGAGGCCAAGAGCCATCGCGATACCACCGCCGAACTCGGTCAAGCCCGCGACGACAGCAAAGAACCCTCCGGGTCGAAGATGCGCCGCATGCGACATGTAGAGGGCGGTCTGATGAATACCGTGAGGGCCGGGACCAGGGAACGCACCAAACAGTTTCGCGGCACCGTAGTAGATGAAAACCCAGGCGACGGCAATCCGCACCGCAAGGAGCGCGACGTCCACAGCTCGCCCAGCTGATGTCGTCCCGAACAGGAGCCGTAGCCACTGCGTGGAACGGCGCCGAGGCGCCGCCACGCTCATCCCTCTGCCACCAGACGCTCGCTCGCCGCCGAAGGTGTCGTCGATGTCGATTCCGGGTGGCGGATCGGCGTAGGCCCTTCATGGTCAGGTTGAAGGGATCGAGTGGATTCCTGGGCGGAGGCGAGCGCGACGGGTTCGTTCAGCGCGCGAAATGGTCCTACGAGTTGCGCGGCGAGGACTGTCAGGTGATGTGGACGAGATCCCTGTTGTTCGACCCTGAGGGGTCGTCGCGGCAGCCCGGTATCGGCACTGATCGTCTCGAACGTAGGAAACACCGCACGGTGGGAAAGCTGGTCCCAGACTGTGAGAGTGAAACCGAGGTTCACGTCTTGGCGGCCGCGCACTCTGTGGTGGATTCGGTGGAAGTTCGGACTGACGAACACTCGCTCGAGGGGTCCGAAGCTCAAGTTGGTGTTGGAGTGCGCGAAAGCGACCGCACCGCCGTACATGACGAGCAGCAATGTCGGCAGTTCCCCGTTGGCGAGCAGAACCAACGCCGGAACCACGGCCAGCACGTAGGAAACATGAATGAGTGGATGGGTCCGGAACACGAGGTTGTCCCGGGTCTCGTAGAAGTTGAGGTGGTGGTCCCCCGCCTGACGCCTGCCTTGCGGTAGGTGTTGGGCGACCACCAAGTCGACCACAGACAAGGGGACCACCGTGAGTAAGAGGTATCAGAAGATCGACGACGCCGTGAACGCAATGGCGATACCGGACGTGGTGTCGGTGAGCCTGGCGGAGATCGCCGCGGATATGAAGGAGGGCCTGCTCGCGCTCGCGGTGGGCGCCGGGCTGCAGGTGATGGCGGCAATGTTCGCCGAAGACGTGCAACAGATGTGCGGGCCGAGGGGCAAGCACGACGCTGACCGGCGTGGTTACCGGCACGGCACCGAGGCGGGGTCGGTGACGCTGGGGGGTCGGCGGGTGCCGGTCGCGCGGCCGCGGGTCCGGGCCGCCGACGGATCCGGTGAGCTGAATCTGCCTGCGTATGAAGTGTTTTCCGGCACGGAGACGCTGTCGGGGTTGGCGATGGCCCGGATGCTTTCCGGCTTGTCGACCCGGCGTTACCCGGTCGGTCTGGAACCGGTCGGCGCCCACGTTGAGCAGAGGGCGACCGGCACGTCCAGGTCGGCGATCAGCCGCCGGTTCGTCTCCTCGACCGAGACCGCGCTCGAGCAACTGTTGGCCGCCGACCTGTCGAAGTTGGACCTGGTGGCGTTGATGGTCGACGGGGTGTGGTTCGCCGAGCACCTAGCCGTGGTGGTGTTGGGCATCGGCATCGACGGCACAAAGCATCCGCTCGCGCTCGCCGACGGGTCGACCGAAAACGCCTCCCTGGTAAGGGATTTACTGGTCAGCCTGCGGGAACGTGGGCTGAATGTGAGCAGGCCGATCCTGGCGGTGTTGGACGGGTCCAAGGCGCTGCGCCGCGCGGTGTTGGACGTGTTCGAACACCCGGTGATCGCCCGCTGCCAACTCCACAAGATCAGAAATGTGACCGACAAGTTGCCCCAACACATGCGTCCCGCGGTCGCGAAGATGATGCGCGCCGCCTACCACGCCGACTCCGCGCTCGCGGCCCAAGGCCAGCTGGAGGCACTCGCCCGCGAGCTGGACAAGACCCACCCGAACGCGGCCGGCAGCCTACGCGAAGGACTCGAAGACACCTTGACGGTGCTGCGCCTGGACTTGCCGCCGAGCCTGCTCCGCACGTTCCGCTCGACGAACGCCGTCGAGAGCATGATCTCGATTTCGCGTGAGCACGCGAAGAACGTCAAACGCTGGCGGGACGCGCCGATGGCGCTGCGCTGGTGCGCCGCCGGAATGGTCGAGGCGGGCAAGCAGTTCCGCCGCGTCAACGGCCATCTGCACCTGCCGACACTGCGGGCGGCGCTCGAACGCGAAACCGAAACTGTCACCGCCGCCGCTCATAATGAGGAGGTCAACGCAGCCTGAGAATCACTGGGCCGCCACCGAAGTTCTACGGAGCTCGGGACAACCTCCCGGAACACCGTTAGAACATTCATGTCTTCTTGCGAGTGGTGAAGCTCATGAAATCGCCACAACAATCGCACCCGATGATTTGCCAGATGCACGAACCAGTTGCAGCCATCCATCGCCACCAAGATCACGATGATCGGGACCCAGCGTGGAACCACCCCAAACCTCGGAAGCACCACCCAAGGCGCTACTTTTCGCACGACGTCGGAGAACGACAGGGTCAGCGCGGTCACCAGGGGCAGGACGACAACGACGTTGATGACGGCGAAGAGCACGTCGTGGCGATGTCCACGGGCCACGAGTGGTCGCCGCTGCGCCGGGCGCAGTCGCTCCACGACGAGGAATACAACGATCAGCGCAGCAGCGAGCGGACCGATCGTCTCGGCGCGAAGGCTCGTAAGCGAACCGGCGAAGTCCACCCCACCCCACCCAGTCGCCCAGCCGGCCCCGAGCAGGAGCAGGGCGAACGCCGGGACCAGCAAAGCTGGGAGATAGATGAAGGACGACACCTTGTCCCAGACTGTGCGACCGGCTGCACGGATGGACGGACGAGGCTTGGCTATGGTCGTCGTCGGCATCGCGGCGCCGCGCGTTCCCTGCAGCATTGTTGACTCCGCGGCACTGCCAGCTCGCACCCCGGCCGCTAAAATGCTGCACCCCCGCCACTGGGAGCCGTGGGTTTCGCCGCCGGGGAACTGCCCCCGCCCTTTGGAGCTGCAGGGGCGCTGATCGGGTTGCCGCTGGCATCAAGGGCCAACCAGAGGCCCCATTGATCCGTCAGGTTCTGCCCATTCGTCTGTCCGGCTGAACTGTCGCCCTTAAAGGTGAACTCGGGGTGGCCGTTCACGATCACTTGAGTCCCGTTGGCCGTCACAGCTGGCCAGGCGGCTAGGCAGCCGCCGGTGCAGGTTTGCTTGGCTGCGGAGTCCCCGACGAGTTCGTACACGGTGCGCCCGGACGCGTCGACCAGCACCGTGCCAATAGATGTCGACATGGTCTTCGGGGCGCCGGCTGATCCGCTCACCGACGACGTGCTCGGGGTGCTGGATGCGCCGCCCGCCGCCGGCTTTACGGCGGATGACTTGGTGCCGCACCCGGCTACGAGCGCCACGAGCGCAACGGCTCCCGCGGCGCCCACGCCCAACTTACCGATACCCACGGCTGACATCTGCCACCTCAAATCTGCTCGGAAGCACCCGAACGAGCACCTCTACGCGCGACACGTACATGGGCCGCCCGCGGTTCAGTCCGCGAGCGACTTGTGAGTGCCAGCCCTTCCGACAGGTGGCACGGATGGATGCACCGAGCTTGTGGGTATTCGAGATTTGGCGGTGGTCGTCGCCGACGTGGCCGTGCGGGCAGGTCCGCTGCAAACATTGAGGATTCCCCAGCATCGGCAGCCTGGGATCCGGCCGTCAAAATGCTGCACCTCCCCCAGTGGGAGCCGAGGGTGTCGCCGAGGGGGAGATACCTCCGCCACTGGGAGCCTTGGTTGTCGCCGAGGGGGAGATGGCGTTACCAGGGGGAGCCTTGGTTTTCTTCGAGGGGGTGCTGGCCCCACCACTCGGAGCCTTGAGTTTCGCCGCGGGGGCGCTGATCGGGTTGCCGTTGGCATCGAGAGCCAGCCAATGGCCCCACTTATCCGTCACGTTCTGCCCCTTCGTCTGCCCGGCTGAACTGTCGCCGACAAACGTGAACTCGGGATGGCCGTTCACTATCAGTTGGGCACCGTTGACCGTCACGGCTGGCCAGATAGCTAAGCAGGCACTTGTGCAGGTTTGGCGGGCTTCGGAGTCGCCGCCGAGTTCGTACACCGTCCGCCCCGAGGCGTCCACGAGCACCGTGCCGATAGCTGTCGACATGGTCTTTGGGACGCTGGCTGCAACGGCCACCGTCGGCTGGTTTTGCGTGGTACTGGCTGCGCCAGCCGCTGCCGGCTGGCTCTGCGTGTTATTGGAAGCGCTCACTGCCGGCCGGCTCCGCGGCGTGCTGGAAGCGGCCGCCGCCGGCTGAACGGACGATGAACTGCTGCCGCACCCGGCCACGAGCGCCACGAGAGCGATGACTCCTGCGGCACCCAGGCCCAACCTACCGACACCGACGGCTGCCATCTGCTACCTCAAATGGTCGGAAGCACCCGAACGAGTGCCTCTATGCAGACACGTACATGGACCGCCTGCGGTTCGATCCGCATTTAGAAATCCAGCTACGTGTCAGGACCAGACCATTCGCCCGATGGCACCGATGAATGCGCGAGGCGTGGTCGTTGTCGGCATGGCGGTGTAGCGGGACCTCCGCACGATCGTTGACTCCCCGGCATCGGCAGCTTCCACCTCGGCCGCGAGAACGGCGGTCACGTCAGATCGTGCGACACGATGCGCTCTAGTCGCCGCTGACCTCAGCAGTGCCTTAGGGGATCGCGAATTCGATGTTGACCGGCACGAAGCAGGGCAGCGTTCCGTAGCAGCTGCTCGCGCGGGCGGCCGTCATCGATGCGGTGCCAGCGCGAGCGGCGCGAAAGACCGTGACCCGATGCCCAACGGCGTCTTGCGGCGGGCGGACAGGAAGGATCACCGTCGGGTCCGAGCTGCGTGGATCGCGAAACTCGCTGAGTTCGACCAGAATCGATGTTCCGACCGCGATGTGCACGATCTGGCCGGGGGTGTACCCCCGGAAAGGCGTGGGCGTGGCTCCGATCGGGGTGTAGCTGTACTCGTAGTCGAGCACCACCACGGTGCCCGCGGTGGCGGGCTGAGGCGGGCTCACCGGACTGTCGCCGACCGGCGACTCGGTCTGGTAGTCGCCCAGGGGGGAGGTCTCGATCTTGCCACCGTTTCCGCAACCGGCAGCGACAAGGCAAACAAGAACGGTCGCCGCTGCTCGTGTCGTCAACGTCATCGTTGCCATCTCTCGGCCAGGTGCGTAGTGCATGCGTCGGGATCCGACGTTGAACCGGTGCTGTTCGGTTTCATGCCGAAGGGTCCCGGGCAAGTCGGTCGTTCGAGCGGCCACCGTCCGCCCGACACACGTGCCAAGTCGCACTCGTGTGTCGGCAGTCCGCACACAGCCCTGAACAGCGTTGGCGGACTAGCAACGAGCCAGGCAGCCGCCTTCGGCATTTGCCGGATCGCGGCACGATCGAACGTGCGTCACAGCGGCTAGATGATCGCGTTCGTCGACGCTTAGCGGTTGGGAGTTCATCAGCGATACGTCGTCAGGGGACCTTGCGGTCGAACGGGTCGCAACTCGCGGTCGACGGGATGCACCATCTGGTGCCACCGCCACGATCTTTCCGCGGTTTCAACCCCGGTGTGATGCGACGCATCACGAGGCTAGGCGTTGTGTGAGCAGCACGGCGCCGAGGCCGGCGAGGGTGATCCCGGCGAGCCGTTCTGCGGTTTCCCGGAAGCGGTTGGTGAGTCGGTGACCGATGGCAAGTCCGAGTTGGCTGAGGACGAACGCTTGTGCGGTGACCGCAATCAGGAACGGGACGACTGGCACGCGCAGTAGCCCAAGGGTGAATCCGACGGCGAGTTCGTCCAGGGAGATGCTGAGACCGAGGAGTAGCACGTGCACACCGCGAGCGGTCGCGAGTTGGCGTGCACCGTCATTGTCGTCATCGTCGTGGATGGTCATGTACAGACCGAGTCCGATCAGGACGGCGATCGCGATGTACTCAGCCGCTGCGCCGAGAACGTGGCCCAGTGGTGCGCCCAGGAGTAGACCGATGATGGGCATGCCGCCTTCGAAGCCGGCGAACAGTGCACCGATGCGAACCCGCTGCCGCGCTGTTGGTTTGCTGAGACCGAGTGCAGCGGCGACGACGAAGGTGTCGATGCCAAGCGGGATGACGAACGCGACCAGTCTGGCGATCATGGGGCCTTCGGCGCGGGGTGGAAGATCGTGACCGCTTCGCGTAGGCCGTAGAAGACGATCACGAATCCCGCGAGTGGGTCCGCCCACCAGGCGCCGAGTGCCGCATTCAGCGCGAGGCTGGCAAGTACCGCGACGGCGAGTATCGCGTCGATGAAGGTGACGCGGCCTTCGGTGATGAGCACCGGGTTGGCCAACGCGTGACCCGTGTGGGCTTTGCCGGTCGCCAACCCGAACATGACGGCGGCGGTTGCGCCGGTCCAGGCGATACCGAACGGGCTGTGGCGGGGGTGGAAACCTGCGAGCAGGCTCCACGTGGACTGGGTGGTGAGATAGACCGCGAGCAGCACGAACGCGACGCCGATGATGCGCAGCGCGCGGCGTTGCCGATCTTCGCCGCTGCCGGCGAGTTCCCACAGCACCACGACACTCGCACCGATCTCAATGAGGGAGTCCAGGCCAAAACCGGCGAGCGCAACCGAACGGGCGCTAAGGGCGGCGAAGGTCAGAACCACCACGCCGACCACATTCCATCCCAGCGTCACAGCTTCCAGCCGCCGTCCACGCCGCAGCAGCCCAGCAGAGGTGGATGCTGTGAAGGTGCTTGTCGCCATACCGGACAGTGTCCCGTGTCGCCGCTCCCAACGGCTGTCGGCCACTGCGGGCGGTCACGACCACCGATCGACGAAACCGTGCGTGCATGCTGAGCGTCCAAAGCGTGTGCGATCCCTAGTCGGCCTCATCGTGGCCCCGATGCTGCTACTCGCCGCGGCCACCGCCGGGTGCGCGGCACCGACGACGGCAACAACCTCAGGAACTGTCCCCGCACGCACCACGACGGCTTGTCCTGGGGAAGCCTTCGCTGGCTCTCCGCAACCCTCCTCCGCATTCCCGGTGTCGCCGGCCGCCGCGGTCATCGCATCGGCGCGCCCCTCCGTCGCTGCGCGCCCAGCGTCGCTGACAACACATGCCGACCCGATCTCCCCGACCTGCCCACCGCAAGCGTCGACAGTGGCTTCCCCGACGCCCGCAGTCACCCCCATTCGCAGTAGCCCAACACCACCGCCGAGCGCTTCGCCCGGCACCGCGTCCCCAACCGCGACGGCAGCAAACGAGGCGCCCAAAGCCACCATCTCCGCCGGCCACACATTGACCTTCGCCGACAACGGCGCAGCGGTCGCCCTGACGGTCGGTCAGCACCTCGACCTGGTTCTCCCGCCCGACGGGCTTGGGGCGTGGGATCGGCCCATCATCGACGGCACCGGCCTGACGATCACCACGATCTCGGGGGGCTATCCGTCCAGCACACCGCTGCGTGTCACATTCACCGCCCAGAGTGCAGGAGACGCCACCATCCGCACCGGCACCGACCTGGCGTGCTTCCACACAAACCCGAAATGTCTGCCACCCGTGAGGGTGTGGTCGGTGACAGTTCACGTCACGAATGCCGCTGAAACCTCTGCGCTCGCACTTTGTCAAACACGCTTCGCAACTGTCCTGGCAGCCGACATGTGGACAGTCCGCGCGGCCCGCGGACCCTTCGGACCGCTCCCCGCAACTCCGCTGCCCGACCCGTTCGCCACCTATTCACCCGACCAAGCCGTAGCGCTGTGTCTCCTACCTGGTGACGGGGGCGGGTTAGAAGGAGTCGTCGCGCTCGTATCCACAGATCGCAAGGTCATCCCGATGTGGACCCAGAACGGCGACGCGATCACGCCTCCGACATAGCCACGCCTCGCGCACCTTGAACAATCGTGGGTACCCGAAGTGAGTCCGGGCCGGGCAGTCTCCGACCAGAAGGCCGGCCGCGAAACTACCGGATCTCGGCAGCGATTGCGTTTTCGATGAGCCCGGTTTCCGTTCCCGCCCGACAGGGCGAACGTCTCCATTGGCCGGCCTCGGGGAGGGCAGTCGTTCGCAGTTGCTACCGACCCGGCTAGGCGCGTCGGCGACGCTCACGTCACTACAGTGCTATCGCTGGCAATCTCGCGCAGGAGGAGAGCCGCGAGCACGACGAGCAGTAGCACACCGCCGTGGGCTGCGTTCACCCGCAAGCGGGTTGGACACGCGCCTCGCAACGCAAACGGCCCCGAGGCTGCCGTTGATCTCGGTGAACCCGACGATGTCCAACGTCAACACGCTCACGGGTCGTCCCTCGGGTCCGTCGCTGCCGCACCCGCGTCGCTCGCGCACCTGCTCATCCGGTCTCATGGCCGCGCCCGCCCGGAGGTGAGGCGACTGGCGGGGCTCACCAATGCCTGCGCGAACCCAACGCGCGAAACCAACCGGATACGATCCGACGCTGCGCGGTATGAATTTCCTTATCCCGTAGGAAAACTGGGCCTAACGCCGCATCACTCGGGATCGCCCAACACGGCTTCTTGAGCACTCATAATCGTTTGGACAGCAGCAGCGTTGCAGAGCTCCGAGCTGCGCCAATAGCTTCGCGACGAGGGTTGAACTGATAGCCCGCGGGCACATACACCTTGGCTACTTCCCGGGGTTTTGGGGGTGGCCCCGCAGCTAAAGGAGCACCCCGTGATGGTTTTCGGTGTCGTTCTGCTCATCATCGGCTTCGTCGCCGGGATCCCCATCTTGTGGACGATTGGCCTGGTGGTACTCGTCGTTGGGGTGGTGTTGTTCCTGGTGGGTTCCGCAGGCCACGCGGTCGGCGGCCGCCGGCACTACTGGTAGCCGGCGCCGGCGAAGCGGCATGCGCCCCGTCCACCCAACGCTCGTTCCCGCGCTGCTGATCCCTGACGGTCGACAAGCCACCTCCGACAACTAAGGACGCATCGTGCGCGTTGCCATTGCGCCGGTTGTCGTCCGGCTCATCGTTGGTGTCGCAGCCCCTGCTCGGCGCGCATCGTGACGCGAAGCCCGGTGAAGCCCAACCCGCCACTGGCCGAGGGTGCTGCGGGGAAGCCGGAAGTCGACGTGACGAAGGCGGCGACCCCCCCGGGGTGGCGCGGTTATTTGCGGGCCTTGGGTCCGGGTTTGGTAACGGGTGCCTCAGATGATGACCCGTCTGGTGTGGCGACGTACTCCCAAGCTGGGGCGCAGTTCGGACTCGGGTTGTTGTGGGTGTCGTTGCTCACGTTGCCGTTGATGGCCGGTGTCCAGGAAATCTGTGACCGGACAGCGCTTGCCACTGGCCGTGGGCTGGGTGAGCTGGCGACAGAGAAGTTTCGGGCCCGAGCTCGCCCGATCCTGGTGGTGCTCCTCGTCGCGCTGATCGTCGCGAACGCGTTGAACATTTCCGCGGACCTGGTCGCGGTCGGCAGCGGGATGACCCTGCTGCACGCCGGACCGACGTGGGTGTGGGCGCTCATCGCCGGGGTGGCGATCACGGTACTGGTGATCGTTGGATCGTTCGTGCAGATCGCGCGGATCTTCAAACTGATCTGTCTCGCCCTATTCAGCTACTTCGCGGTGATGTTCTCGGTTCACGTGAACTGGGGCCAGGTCGGACTGCACACCGTCGTGCCGCACCTGGAGTTATCCAACAAGGACTACCTGGCGTTGCTGGTCGCGGTGCTTGGGACCACCATCAGCCCCTATCTGTTCTTCTGGCAGTCCGCGCACCGGTTGGAGGAACTGCGGGCCGAGCCGGAGGGCGGC
>DATCFU010000034.1:0-78005 GCA_036509315.1 Acidothermaceae bacterium | reverse complement strand
CCTACGTCATCGCCCAGCCCTGTGTCGACCTGAAGGATCGCGCGTGCGTCGACGAATGTCCCGTGGACTGCATCTACGAGGGCAAGCGGATGCTCTACATCCACCCCGACGAGTGCGTCGACTGCGGCGCCTGCGAGCCGGTGTGTCCGGTGGAGGCGATCTTCTACGAGGACGACGTCCCGGACCAGTGGAAGGACTACTACAAGGCCAACGTCGACTTCTTCGACGACCTCGGTTCTCCTGGTGGCGCGTCCAAGTTGGGTCCGCTCACAAAGGACCACCCGCTGATCGCTGCGCTGCCGCCGCAGGAGCAGGAGAAGCACTGAGTCGTCGAGTGGCGGGCCGTCGTGGCTTAGAGCTGCCTGATTTTCCCTGGGACAGCCTCGCCCCTTATGTCGCGGTGGCGCGCGCCCATGACGGCGGCGTCGTCGACCTTTCAGTCGGGACGCCGGTCGACGGCGTCCCTGCTGTCGTGCAGGACGCGTTGGCGGCGACCACGAATACTCCCGGCTATCCGGCCACGTACGGGACGTCGGCGGTGCGCGAAGCCGCTGCCGGCTGGTTGCGCCGCCGTCACGGCGTAGCCGGCGCCGATCCCGCGAACGTGCTGCCAACCATCGGTGCCAAGGAGTTCGTCGCGTGGTTGCCGACGCTGCTCGGTGTGGGCGCCGGTGACACCGTTGGCATTCCCGCACTCGCGTACCCGACCTATGACGTCGGGGCGCGATTGGCAGGCGCGCAACCTTTGGTCGTCGACAGCACGGTCGCGGTCGGGCCTGCGCCGCTCGCAATGCTGTGGTTGAACTCGCCCGCCAACCCGCACGGTCAGGTGCTCGGCGTCGAGCACCTGCGCAAGGTTGTCGAATGGGCACGTGATCGCGGCACGATTGTGGTCTCCGACGAGTGCTACCTCGAGTTCGGCTGGGACGACGAGGTGCCGGCGCTGTCGGTTCTGCATCCTGAGGTCTGTGGCGGCTCGCATGCGGGACTGCTCGCCGTCCACTCGTTGTCGAAACGATCGAACCTTGCGGGTTACCGGGCCGGCTTCGTCACGGGCGACGGTGGGCTGATCGCCGAGCTACTCGAGGTCCGCAAGCACGCCGGAATGATCGTGCCGGCGCCCGTGCAGGCGGCGATGGTGGCTGCACTCGACGACGACGCGCACGTCGAAGTGCAACGCGCGCGCTACCTGGCTCGACGCGCGATTTTGTGGCCCGCGTTGGTTTCAGCGGGATTTTCGGTCGAGCACTCCCAGGGCGGCCTGTACTTGTGGGCGACCCGCGACGAAGACTGCTGGGCCAGCATCGAGTGGCTCGCGCAACTCGGGATCCTTGCCGGTCCTGGCATCTTCTACGGGCAGGCCGGACGCCGGCATGTGCGCGTCGCGCTGACCGCGACCGACGAGCGCGTCGCCGAAGCCGCTCGTCGGTTGACCTCTGCGTGAGCTAAGACGCGCCGCCAAAGCCCATGTAGTACTCGCGGAACGTGTGAATCTCGAGCGCGAAGACACCGTCGCCGGGCAACGTCGAGGGTGCGTTGCCCCAACTCTCGGGAGTCGTCCAGGTGCCTGCGTAACTGTTCAGTGTCGCCTCGTACCAGCCCCACGGATTGCGCAAGATCACGTACTGGCGGTTGTTCGTCTCCCACGTGCCGAGGATCGAGTAGGCGTGGTTCGCCGCGATGTGCGCGTCGCCGTAGTCGACCTTGTTCGGGGAGTCGTCGCTGCTGCCCCACGTCCAGGCCACGAGCGGATCCGTCGTGCGCTGGCCGGAGCAGTGGGAGCGGATCGTCGACCAAGTGTCATCGGCGTCGGCCCAGTGGTACCAGGGAGTTCCGCCGGTCAAGATGTGCACCGCCCAGGCGGGGTCGCCGCCGTTGAGGTGTGCGTAGTCGCTGCTCCGCGGGTCGTTGGCGTTCCCACCGCTGCGCCAGACCGCGGCTGCCTTCTCGATCTCGGCTGGCCAGGTTTCGCCGGACACTGACGAGCGCGCGTAGATCCAGCCGCCATCGGCCGTCTGCGGCAACTCCTCGCCGATCCACATCTTGAAGACGAACGGGATCGAGATTGTGAAGAACAGCACCGGGATCGTCAGCTGGTCGGTGAACTCGAAATACAGATCGGCGTTTCCGGCATCGACGTTGCCAGGGATGTTCTCCCTGCGGGTGCGCTCTGAGACGAGCTCCGGATGCGTCCATGCAACCGCAGCCATTGCTGCAATGAGCCAGCAGTCGCCGAGCCCGCCCTGCACTGGCGCGGTCGCTGTCGGCCCGTCGACGAAGAACTCGCCGCGCATGCCGAAGTCGAGGTCGGAGAGCAGGTCCTGGAGCCAACCGGGCGGCAGGATGAGGTAGTCGCGATTCAGCTGCCCGAGTGACTTGCCGGCCTCCACAAATGTGGCCGACGAGAGCTCAGATAATCGGGTAGCCGTTGCAACCTCCGCGGCTCGCTGGGTGTGCATCGCATCAGCTACCTGCACCGGGCTTGTCGAGACCTTCCGCAATGCGGTGCCGAGTGTGTCGGCCGTTTGCGCCGACAGCTGGTGGATGCTCGTGCCGTCGCCCTTGAGCGTCGCGTCGCTGAGCAGATCGTCGTGCAACAACTGCGTCGCGCGAGGCGTCGTCTCGAACAATCTACGCAGGTCGACCGACGGGTCGACGGGGGTCTGACTGCCTCCCGCGCCGAAGTGCAGGGGCACTCCTGCGTAGATGGGCGAGCCGTGCTTAGGGTCGACGATCTTGCTCAGTGGCATGTCGAGCAGTTGAGCGATGAGTTTGGCGCCGCCGTCCTCTTCGGCCGACCAGTCGATCTTGCGGCCGGCTCGCAGTTCGGCCAGCGCCCGCGGGTTGGCGGCGCCGACGATACGCCTGCTGTCTCCTGACATGGGGTCCTCCTCAGGCCGCCCGCTGGATGGGCGGCTACGAAGGAGAAGAGTCGGGACGGCGCGGACAAATACCTCGAAGTTATGGAAACCCCTGGCGCAGCAAGCGCACTAGCGGGTGGCCACCGTGATGATCACGGCACCGGACGCCGCGGCGGTGCTCGTCGGTTGCCAGCCATCGCGATCGGGCCGCCATTCCTGCGTGCCGGCGACGACTGACGTGACGCCTTCCGATGCGTGGGCCAGCGCCCATGCGGCGACCGTCGCCGTCCGATGGTCGGCCACAGCATCGTTACCGCCAGCAACCGGTGACAGGCCGGTGATCGTGATCGTGGCCGACTTCGTCCCGTGCGCCACGACCGCCGGCGCGGTGATCTGCAAGTCGGAGGCAAGCCCGGACGTCAGACCAGACACGGCGGCGACTAAAGAGGTCGCGATCGGCAGGTCCGTTGCGGGGGGTGCCGAGGCCGCTTGCGAAGCGGGGCTCGATGTGGTGCTTGAGCTCTTGGTGCCTTTCACGGTCAGACCCGGATGTCCGAGGCGGCAGGTGAGCTGTGTCAGCGTCAATCCGGTCAGCGCGGCACCGAGTGCCGTGCCGAGCGGCTGCCAGGACGTGTATGCGTCGGGGAATGCACTGCGCTGCACCGCCTGCGCCGCCGCAGCCACAGTGAGACCTTCCCAGTTCGGCACCTTCACGAGCGCGTCGAAGAACTTGCCGGCCGAATAGACAGGGTCGAGGATCTGTACTTGGGACCCCCACCCTTGACTGGGACGCTGTTGAAACAGACCGACCGAATCGGCGTCCCCGTAGTCAAGGTTCTTGAGCTTCGACTCCTGCTGCGCCGTTGCCAGCGCGACGATCACGGCTTGCTCGGGCAGCCGACGGCGCATCGCGACGTCCGTGATGATCGAGGCGTTGAGGAGCTGCGCGGGCTCGAGGGCATAGACCGTGCCGGTGGTCTCACCCACAACCTGGCAGCTGTCGGTGACCGTGTGGTGCGGAGTCAGCGACTTCACGCCGTACACCACGGCCGTTGCCACCAATGCCAGCGAGATGAAAACGACGATGGTTCTGGTCAGCCGGACACGGCGGGACTGCCTGCGGGGCCGGCGCGGGCGCCGCACGGGCCGATCGGACGTCGTCATGGCTAACGCGAATCTATCGCCGGGAGCGGTCCTCCTCGGGCAAGCGCGAGCACTGGGTAGTGTCAGCGGCCATGGGTCCGCTCATCACCAGTCCGCTTCCTGCCGAGATCGACGCGCTGTGGGATCGTCGCGCCGACCTCGGTCCCGCCGACGACGCCGCCCGCGCCCTCGTCGTTGAGGCCGTCGACCAGCTCGACCAGGGAATAGCACGGGTGGCTTGGGTCGATCCGTCTTCTGACGCCGTGGTCGTTGATGAGCGGGCGAAGCGAGCGATCTTGTTGTCGTTCAAGGTGCTGGCGATGCACGAGTCATCGGCCGGCGACTTCCACTACCACGACCGGATGCCGCTGAAGACGCGCCTCGACGGCGTGCGAGTGGTGCCTGGGGCGATCGTGCGCTGGGGCGCGTTCATTGCACCCGGTGCGGTGCTCTTGCCGAGCTTCGTCAACATCGGCGGCTACGTCGATGAAGGCAGCATGGTCGATACATGGGCGACCGTCGGGTCGTGCGCGCAGGTCGGCAGGCGCGTGCACCTGTCGGGTGGGGTCGGGCTAGGCGGCGTACTCGAGCCACCAAACGCAGTCCCTGTTGTTGTCGAGGACGACGCGTTCATCGGTTCGCGTTCGATGGTGGTTGACGGCGCGCGGGTGCGCCGCGGTGCCAAGCTCGGAGCGGGTTGCATCCTGACCGCGTCGACCCATGTGTTCGACGCGGAGAGCGGCGACGAGTTGCCGCGCGGTGAGGCGCCCGCATGGTCGGTCTGCGTCGGCTCGACGAGGGTGAAGTCCTTCCCTGGTGGCGATTTCGGCATGCCGTGCCTGCTCGTGCTTCGACGTCTCGATGAGGGCCACGCGCACGACAAGCTCGTTTTGAACGACGTGCTGCGCGAGCACGGGGTGGCGGAGTAGCGCTGTGACGATAGACATCGAGACGGACGTCGCGTCGCTAACGGCGGCACTCGTCGATATCGCGTCCGTAAGTGGCAATGAGAAGCCGATAGCGGACGACGTAGAGCTGGCTTTGCGTCAACTCGGCTACCTCGCGGTGGAGAGGGACGGCAACGTCGTTCTCGCGCGCACTGATGCTGGGCGACCGCAACGCATCGTGCTGGCGGGCCACCTCGACACCGTGCCGATCGCCGACAACGTGCCGTCGCGTCGCGACGGCGACATCCTGCATGGCTGCGGGTCGAGCGACATGAAGTCGGGTGTTGCCGTGATGCTGCGGATGGCCGCCCTGTTGCGACCATCAGCGGGGTTGCAACCGTCGGCAGGTCGCAGCACGCCGTACGACCTCACGTACGTGTTCTACGACTGCGAGGAAATCGAGTCCGATCGCAACGGCCTCGGCCGGCTCGCGAGGCAACGCGTCGATGTGCTTCGCGGTGACCTGGCGATCGTGCTCGAGCCAACCAATGGCGTGGTCGAGGCTGGTTGCCAAGGCACGGTTCGAGGGGAGATCACGCTCAGCGGTACGCGCGCGCACGCCGCGAGGGCGTGGCTGGGACACAACGCGATTCATGCGGCGGCGCCGGTGTTGCAGCGGTTGGCCGACTACCGCCCGCGCTCGGTCGAGATCGACGGATGTCTCTACCGCGAAGGGCTGTCGGCCGTGCGCATCAATGGCGGCGTCGCGGGCAACGTGATACCCGATGCGTGCACTGTGACGATCAACTTCAGGTTCGCCCCCGATCGCGATGTCGCCGGCGCGGTCGAGCATGTGCGCGAGGTGTTCGCGGGTTACGAAGTCATTGCAACGGACGCTGCACCCGGCGCATTGCCGCGGCTCGAAGAACCGGCGGCGGCCGCGTTCGTCGCTGCGATCGGCGTGCCACCCGTGGCCAAGTTCGGTTGGACCGACGTGGCGCGGTTCGCTGAGCTCGGAATACCTGCCGTGAACTTCGGGCCCGGCGACCCTGACGTTGCCCACACCCGCGATGAGCGCGTCGATGTACGGGTCATCGAACGCGTGGAGCAGACGTTGCTCGGCTACCTCGTCGGTGCGCCTCTTCTAGGGACATCCCATCTCGGGGCACCGGGCGGCGGATGAGCCGCCTCGAAGGCCGCTCTCCGACGCCACGCGACCCGGGCGTCGGCCGTCGCCAGTTGCGCCGCCAAGTGGTCGCGTCCCCGAAGCGGCAGCAGCAGCGACAGCACTTCGGTGATGTGCCCGCTTCAAAGCCGGGACGCCGGGTGCCTCCCGTGCTCGCCTTCGCGCTCGTCATGCTCGGCTTGTCTGCGTTCGTCGGGCTCATTGGCGGTATTGGCCTGCTTGGCAGCCGACCGTTGGTTGGCGCGGCGTTCCTCGTCTTCGCCGTACTGACCGTTGCTAGTGCGTGGTCGCTTGTGCGTCGCGAACGTCGCGGCTACTGGTCGGCCGTCGTGCTGCTCGCGCTCATTGGCGCGGTGCCGGCAGGCTTCGCGATCGCTTCTGACTCGATCGCCGACACCGTCGTGCTGGTACCGCCGTTGTTGATGGCCGGGGTCTTGCTGACGCCGCGCGTGCGCGCGGATCTCATCGACCCTCGCCAGCCGCCGCAGTGAGAGTACTGGGTTAGCGGTCGACCAGCTTTTCGGTGTCCTGCGGGTAGCGAGCGCCCTCGACGGCGATGTTGGCCGAAACGGTCGTGATCTCGGAGACGTCGGCGGCGGCAAGTTCGAGGTCGGCGGCCGCCAGATTCTCCTCTAGTCGGGCGAGCTTACGAGTGCCCGGAATGGGTGCGATCCACGGCTGCTGAGCAAGCAGCCACGCCAGTGCGACCTGGGCCGTCGTGGCGTCCAGCCGCGCGGCAATCCGGGTGAGCAGATCGACCACCGCTTGATTGGTGGCACGAGCACCGGCGGCGAATCGTGGCAGGCCGTTGCGCATATCGCCGGCCTCGAACGTGGTGCTGGTATCGATCGCGCCGGTGAGGAATCCCCGGCCGAGCGGACTGAACGGCACAAACCCGATGCCGAGCTCAGCCAACGTCGGGATGATCTCGAGCTCTGGTGCTCGCCACCACACCGAGTACTCCGATTGCAGCGCCGTGACCGGCTACACCGCGTGCGCGCGCCGGATGGTTTTGGCTGCAGCCTCTGACAGACCGAAGTGCCGCACCTTGCCGGCGTCGATCAGTTCGCGTACGGCGCCAGCCGTTTCCTCGATCGGGACGGCGGGATCGACGCGGTGTTGGTACAGCAGGTCGATGTGGTCAGTGCCGAGGCGCCGCAAAGAGCCCTCGACCGCGGCCTTGACGTGCTCGGGCCGACTCGAGAGACCGAGCTGCTTGCCGTCGTCGTCAAACGCCCAGCCGAACTTCGTCGCGATGACGACGCTGTCGCGGACCGGTGCGAGCGCCTCGCCGACGATTTCCTCGTTCACGAACGGGCCATACACCTCGGCGGTATCGAACAAGGTGACCCCTCGCTCGACCGCCGCGCGGATGACCGCGATGCCGTCTTCTCGGGTGGGCGCCGGCAGATACACCCCGCTCAGGCCCATGCAGCCGTAGCCGATCGCCGAGACTCGCAGTCCCTGGCCAAGCGTTCTCGTGTGCACCGGGCCAGGTTAGCCTGCGGGTATGACCGAATCGGATGCACCGACGCAGCACCCGTCCACGCCGCCGCCGGAGAAGAAGCGCGGGCCGGTAACGCTGCGCCGCGCGCAGGTGCCGACCACCACCACAGACCAGCGCCTGCTCGACAACCGCGGATCCTCCGACTGGGTCCACACCGACCCGTGGCGGGTGCTGCGCATCCAGTCCGAGTTCGTTGAAGGCTTCGGTTTGCTCGCCGAGCTCGGTGCGGCGGTGTCGGTGTTCGGCTCTGCGCGCACGCACATCAACAACCCCAACTACGCGGCCGCCGAGCGCTTAGGCGCCGCGTTGGCACGCGCCGGCTACGCCGTCATCACCGGTGGCGGCCCGGGCATCATGGAGGCCGCTAACAAGGGTACGAGTGAAGCGGGCGGCGTCTCGGTCGGGCTCGGCATCGAGCTGCCCTTCGAACAAAAGCTCAACGACTGGGTCGACATCGGCATCCAGTTCCGCTACTTCTTCGCGCGCAAGACGATGTTCGTGAAATACGCGCAGGCGTTCGTCGTCTTCCCCGGCGGCTTTGGCACCCTGGACGAACTGTTCGAATCGCTCACGCTGGTGCAGACGCGCAAGGTCACGTCTTTTCCCGTCGTCCTATACAACTCGGCGTACTGGAACGGCCTGCTCACCTGGATGCGCGACACCCTCGTCCCAGCCGGCACGATCAATGCCTCCGACATCGACATCCTGCACGTCACGGACGACATCGACGAGATCGTCAGTCTCATCGAGCGAGCCGAGGCCAGCCGCTATAGAACCCCGACGCCGTGAGGTGTGCCGAATCGCGAATGGCGACGACTGAGTTATGACGACGATCTGCGTGTATTGCGCGTCGAGCGAGCGAATTGATCCGCGCTACATCGAGCTCGCGACGCAGGTCGGCACCGAGATCGCCCGCCGAGGCTATGGTCTGGTGTCCGGTGGCGGCAGCGTCTCGTGCATGGGCGCCGTTGCCCGCGCGGTTCGGGCCGGCGGCGGGCACACGACGGGAGTGATCCCGCAGGCTCTCGTCGATATGGAGGTTGCGGACGGCGACGCCGACGAGCTCGTCGTGACGCGAGATCTGCGCGAGCGCAAGGGTGAGATGGACACTCGGTCGGACGGCTTCCTCGCTTTGCCCGGCGGTCTCGGCACCCTCGATGAGATCTTCGAGATCTGGGTATCGCGGACGCTTGGGATGCACGACAAGCCTCTGGTCGTCCTCGACCCTGATGGTGTCTTCGCAATGATGCGTGCGCAGGTCGACGATCTGGTACTGCGTGGGTTCGCGCGGCCCGCGGTACGTGATGCGATTCAGTGGGCGACAGACGTCGGTCAGGCGTTCGACATGCTGGAGGCGCGACAGGTGCCCATCGTGCCGACGGCCGGCGAAGTTCTAGAGTCAGATCCGTGACCGAGACTCCGCTGCAACAGCGCCTGAATTCATTGCGTGCACTGGAAAACACTGCCCTGCTCGGACAGCCAGTGGTGACTGCGTTGCGCGCGCTGGCACCCGAATTGGCGGCCGCAGTGACGGTCACCGAGATCGATCCCACACTCGCCGACACCGCTGCGTTTTGCGAGCGCTACGGCGTGCTGGCCGAAGAATCGGCCAACTGCGTTGTTGTCGCCGGACGTCGGGGTGAGGTGACAACGTTGGCCGCGTGCGTGGTGCTCGCCACCACGCGGGCGGACGTGAACGGACTGCTTCGCCGAACCCTCGACGTCCGCAAGATCTCGTTTGCTTCGATGGACGTCGCGGTGTCGGCGTCCGCGATGGAGTACGGCGGCATCACCCCCATCGGCCTGCCGCTCGACTGGCCAATCTTCATCGACCGCGCGGTGGTTGACGCGGGCGACGTGGTGGTGGGCAGTGGGGTGCGCCGCTCGAAGATCGTGGTCGCCGGCTCGACGCTGGCTGCGTTGCCGAATGCCACCGTGCTCGACGGTCTCGGCCAGCTGGTCCACTAATCAGCTCGGCCTGACGTCTGGGTTCTCGGCGCGCGACTTCAAATCGGCGAGCCTGGAGTCCCATTGCGCGGCTAGTGACGAGAGCCAGTCCGCGGTCTCCGACAACGGTGCGGACTGCACTTGAAACAGCACCTCGCGGCCGGCCTTTGCCGAGCGAACAAGCCCGGAGTCTTGCAGGACGCCGAGGTGTTTGAGGACCATCTGGCGACTGATCGGTAGCTGCCGAGACAGCGCCGAGGCGCTGGCGCCCGGATGGGCAGCCAGCACCTCGAGTACCTGGCGACGCGTCGCGTCGGCGAGCGCGCCGAGGACGGTCTCTGCTTTCATCGCGGTCGTTGGCATCGCGGTTGGTGGGTCAGTCTTCCGCTTGCGTGCGCAGCGCCTCGAGCTGTTGGGTCCAGCCGTCGGAGTTCGATTCGATTCCCTGGGCCTTGACTGAGTCAGGTGCGTCGAGCTTCGCGAAGCCGCTTTCGACCACGGACACGGATACGCCGTCGTCGGTCGGTGTCACGGTGAACTCGATCAGGGTGGTGCGGCCGGGCGCTAGGTCGTCGCCGGGGAAGGTCGGTGACCAGCGAAACGCGGCGTACGTCATCGGGCGGACTTCGACGACCTCGACGGGGAAGCGTCCCCACTTCTCGGACTCGCGGACCACGACAGCGCCGGCGCCGCGGTTGCTATCGACAGGGGTGTCGCTTGGCACCCACCAGCCCGGTTCAGTGACGAGGTCCCACACCCGCTCAAGGGGCGCATTGATGGCGATGCTGCGTTCGATCGTGTCCTGCATGGTGGCTCCTCGGTTGCTGGCAACTTGTGCAACCACAGAGTTGCATGTCTGCCTAACGAATTGCAACCCCACGGTTGCACAAATATGCCGCGATTCAAGCGAGGGCGCGTCGCGCGGCGGCGGGCTGCCGGTAACCCCGCATCGACGCCACCATGTCGAGGGCCTGCCGGGTCTCCCGAACTTGGTGCGCACGGAACACCTGCGCACCTTGCCACGCGGCGACCGCGGTAGCCGCCAGGGTGCCGGTTAGTCGTTCACCGGCCACCAGGTCGAGCGTCTCGCCGATGAACTTCTTGTTCGACAACGCGACGAGCACCGGCCAACCCGTTGCAACCAACTCGTCGAGCCGGTGGCTCACTTCGAGGGAGTGCCGGGTGTTCTTGCCGAAGTCGTGTGCTGGGTCGATCAGGATTCCGTCCGCACGTACGCCGAGCGCCACCGCCCGCTGCGCTAATCCGGTCACCGTGTCGATGACGTCGCGCACGACGTCGTCGTAACTCACTCGGTGCGGATCCGTTCGTGGGGGTAGCCCGCCGGCGTGTGAGCAAACCAGGCCGATACCGGCAGCTGCTGCAACCTGAGCGAGTTCGGGTTCATAGCCACCCCACGCGTCATTGAGTAAGTCGGCGCCCGCGGCCGCCACCGCGCGGCCGACCTCGGCGCGCCAGGTGTCGACACTGATGACGAGCGAAGGGTGCTTTTTCCTTACCAGCGCGACGAAATCGGCGACCCGCTCGATCTCCTCCGCGGTGTCGACGTCCGGCCCTGGTCCGGCTTTGACCCCACCGATGTCGACGATGTCCGCGCCGTCAGCGATCGCGCGGCCGACGGCGGCCAGTGCCGCCTCGGTCGCGAACGTCGCGCCCTGATCGAAGAACGAATCGGGGGTGCGATTGATGATGGCCATGACGGCGAACTCGTTGTCGCCGAACTCGCTTTGACCCAGTCGCAACGGCATTGGCTCTCCAGGGATCTCCTGTGCTCACACGGGGTGCCTGCCATCCTCCGGTCAGCCAGGCATGGCACGATCGGGGGGTGCCCCTTCTGTTCGGGATTCTGGTCTCTGCCGGAGTCATCTTCGCGATCTTCGCCGTCGCTGCTGGCCGTGGCGGGTCGCTGACGCAGTTCCAACCGGACTGGCCAGGACGCCCCTTGCCGCAAGACCGTCCGGTCCGCGCGTCTGACCTAGCTGACGCCAAGTTCAGCGTTGCTTTTCGCGGCTATCGGATGGCTGAGGTCGACGAGGCACTCGACCGGCTGGCCGTCGAGATCGCCCAGCGCGACGAGCGGATCCAGCAGCTGACCGGCCAACCGTTCGACGTCGAGCCGCCCGCCGTCACGGTTGTGGCCGCTGCTGGCGAACCGGCGGCTTATGAGTCGGATGGATACGACCCAGCCCTTCGCCAGCGACCAGACACCGCGATCCATCAACCCAGCGCCCCTCACGACCCCAACGCAAACCTCGACGCGTTCGAGCCCAATCCGTACAACCCCGGTGCGTATGACCCGAGCGTCTCTCAACCGCCGCAGCCAGCGACGGCACCACCGGTCGAGCCGCACCCTTACGAACCCCACGGCTACCCTCCCGGCGTCCCCGATGCTGGGCGCCCGACGCAGCCGATCCCGCCGGTGCCCGATCAGGGCAGCGCCGAGCAACGCACCTCCGAGCAACAGACGGAGGGCTAGTACCGCCGTGGCCGAACTGGTCGCATCGGCCGAGGTCGATGCCAGCGTCGATCGGGTCTGGGCGGCGTTGACCGACTGGGAAACGCACGGCGACTGGATGGTTGCGACGACTGTGCAGCGCACGGCAGGTGACACGGACGGCGTCGGCGCGGGCATCGAGGGCATCACCAAGCTTGGCCCGTTTGCGGTGCACGACACCATGACGTTCTCGCAGTGGCAGCCGCCGCCCGCAAGTCCGGCGCGCTGCGTTGTCGAGCACACCGGCAAGCTGGTTCGCGGTT
Source organism: Acidothermaceae bacterium (assembly GCA_036509315.1). Classification (GTDB taxonomy): domain Bacteria; phylum Actinomycetota; class Actinomycetes; order Acidothermales; family Acidothermaceae; genus PALSA-607. The sequence goes on along the minus strand of DATCFU010000034.1, from coordinate 65,699 downwards.
CTGGCGCCTTCGAAGTCGAGGACCTCGGCGAGGGTCGTTCACGCGTCGTCTGGTCGGAGTGGGTGCAGCTGCCGTTTGGCTTGCTCGGCGAGACGGCATGGCTCGCCGTCCGACCTGTTGTTGCGGTGTTCGTTGGGGTGTCGCTGCGCCGACTTGCGAGGTTGGTCGAAGGCGGTGACAGGTCATGACCGCAGTCGTCGGATCGGACGGCCGCCGCCGGTGCAACTGGGCGCACAGCGCTCCCGAATACATCGAGTACCACGACAACGAGTGGGGTCGCGCTGTTCACGGCGACGACGCGATGTTCGAGCGGCTGGTGCTCGAGGCCTTCCAGTCTGGGTTGTCCTTCATCACGATCCTGCGCAAACGGGCCGCGTTTCGGTCAGCGTTCGCCGGCTTCTCGATCGAGGCGGTGGCGCAGTTCGACGAGGCGGACGCGCAGCGGCTGATGGCAGACGCGGGCATCGTCCGCAACCGGGCGAAAATCACGGCCAGCGTGGCGAACGCGCGCGCGGCGATGGCGGTGCCGGAAGGTTTATCCGAGCTGTTGTGGTCATTCGCGCCGACCCGGCGGCGGGCTGTGCCGAAGAACGACGCCGACATCCCAGCCATCTCGCCGGAGTCAACCGCGATGGCCAAAGAGTTGAAGCGGCGCGGATTTCAGTTCGTCGGGCCGACGACCGCGTACGCGCACATGCAGGCGACCGGCATCGTGAATGACCACTTGGCGACCTGCTACGTGCGCAGGCTCGTCTCGGAAATCGGATGACCTAGCGGCCGCGGAAGACCGGCGGCCGCTTTTCCAGAAATGCGCGCACCGCGTCGGCGTGGTCCTCCGTCGTACCGGCGAGCGTCTGCATGCCGGCCTCCATGTCGAGGGCGTCGGCAAGACCGTGTCCAGCTGAGTACGCGAGGGCCCGCTTGGTCGCGCCGAAGGCCACGGTCGGGCCTGCGGCGAGCTCGGCGGCAACCATCGCCGCCCGCGACGCAAGCTCCGAAGCAGGAACCACTTCGGTGGCCAGACCGAGACTCAATGCGTCTGTCGCTGACACCGGCCGCGCGCGCAACAGCAGGTCTGTTGCCCGCCCGAAGCCGACCAACCGAGGCAGGGTCCATGACAGCCCGGAATCTACGGACAGCGCGATGCCCGCGAATGCGAGATAGAACACCGCGTCGTCCGACACCAGCCGCAGATCGCACGCGAAGGCGATCGCCGCACCCGCACCTGCCGCCGTCCCGTTTACTGCTGCGATGACGGGCTTCGGCATCGTCGCTAGCGCCGTGACGATCGGGATGTAGTGGTCACCCAGGGTGTCCCACGCGGCGGTCGCGTCCGCGGACAATGCGGCGGCGTGTTCCTTGAGCTCTTGGCCGACGCAGAACGTGCTGCCCGCCCCGGTGAGCACCACCGCACGCACGGCCGGGTCGTCGGCGACCCGGTTCAGCGCATCGCGTAACGCCGTCTTGGTTTCGGTAGGCAGCGCCCCGTGGTCACTGGCTATCGTGACAGTTCCCACGGCGTCCGCGATGGCCAGCTCGACACCGTGGCGATGACCCGCGGCGGCCGGGAATTCGGACACAGAACCTCCTCGGAACTGCCCTTGCCGGGGCGGGGATACCGCCGCGGTTTCCTTCTGGCCCCCTCTCTCCACGATAATCTTGGTTAAGACAGTGCGATGGGGGTTCGGCGCTCGACGTGCCGGACGTCCACCGCTCGACGTGTAGGACGTACAAAGGGAGCGCGAATGGCGGCCATGAAGCCGCGGACGGGCGACGGTCCGCTCGAGGTCACCAAGGAGGGTCGCGGCATCGTGATGCGCGTTCCTCTCGAAGGCGGTGGCCGGCTCGTCGTCGAGTTGTCCGCAGACGAGGCCAGCGCCCTTGGTGACGCCCTCAAGAATGTGGTCGGCTGATAGACCAGCGGTGACGGCCCCGTCGAAGCCCAACCGGGACTTCGATCGGGGCCTCAATCGTGTCGGGGGTAGCGTCGACCCGACTACCTCAGTCCGGCTTCGAAAGGTTCGCGCGTGCCGCCGACGATAAAGCTTGCAACTACGGTCCCACCTGGCGCAGTTGCACTCGTGGTCGCGATCACGCCAGGCACTGGCGACCCGGTGGTCGCCAAGCTCGGACGTGGGGCAGCTGGCGACATCGAGGGCTTCGGTGCAGACCCTGACGCGCTGCTCGCGGTTCTGACCAGAGAAAAGACGAAAGGCAACGTCGGGGACGTCGGGGCGCTGCCGGTGGGTGCACGGCTGATCCTCGCGGCCGGTCTCGGTGACGGGACGCCGCGTGACTATCGTCGCGCGGGCGCTGCGATCGCTCGGCGCTTGAAGAGTGTCGAGTCTGGCGCCATCACTGTGGCGCGGCGGTCGACTCCGGCACAGATCCGCGCATTGGCGGAGGGCTTGCTGCTCGGCGGCTACTCGTTCAAGGTGACCAACTCGCCGAAACCCGAGACGCTTATGTCGACCACGCTCGTGGTCGACCAGCTCGCAGATGCGATCTCCGAAGCAGTCGCAGCTGGCGTCACAACGGCAACCGCCAGCGCGCTGGCCCGTGACTTCGCGAACACGCCGTCGTCGACGAAGAATCCCGCATGGCTGGCGAGGCAGGCGACAGCACTGGCCCGCAAGAGCGGCCTGGAGATCCGAGTACGCGACGACCGAGAGCTGCGCGCAGAAGGCTTCGGCGGCGTGATCGCGGTCGGCATGGGTTCGGTCAGCCCGCCGCGCCTCATCGAACTGACCTACACGCCCGACCCCGAGATCGCCGTCGACGGACACGTGGTGCTCGTCGGCAAGGGCATCACGTTCGACTCCGGCGGACTCTCGCTGAAGCCCAACGCGGGCATGATCGCGATGAAGACCGACATGGCGGCGGGTGGCGCGATCATCGCGGCGATGTCAGTGATGCGCGAGTTGGGTGTGCGGGTACAGGTCACCGGACTCATCCCGGCTGCGGAGAACATGCCGTCAGGTTCGGCGCAGCGGCCCAGTGATGTGATCACGCAGTACGGCGGCATGACGGTCGAGGTGCTCAACACCGACGCCGAGGGTCGACTCGTCCTCGCCGACGCACTCGCTTACGCCGACGCGAAACTGGATCCCGACGTCATCGTCGACCTCGCGACGTTGACCGGCGCGATCGCGAGCGGCCTCGGCAAGCGTCACGCCGGCATGTTCACCGAAGACGACAAGCTGGCCGCCGTCCTTACCAGTGCGGGCGCCGATAGCGGCGAGGCGGTTTGGCGAATGCCGTTCGTCGACGACTACGCCGCTGCGCTCGAGTCGTCGGTTGCTGACATGTCGAATGTGGCAATCGACGGTGGCAAAGCGTTCAGCGGAGGCTCGATCATCGCCGCACTGTTCCTGCGTGAATTCGTTGGACGGCGGCGGTGGGCGCATCTCGACATCGCTGGCGTCGGTCGGGCCGAGGCGGACGAACACGAATCCACCAAGGGTCCGACGGGGTTCGGTGTGAGGCTGCTGTTGCACTGGCTGTGCGCACCCGATCCACTGCGCGGCCTGCGCTAGCCCTCGCGCTTGACAGCTACTAAGAGCCCGTCACCCACGGGTAAAAGTGTCGGCACCAGTCCGGGCTCTTCGCGCATCTGCTTGCCCAAGTCGCGAATCGTGATGGTGGCCGGGTCGCGTTGCGCAGGATCGGCCACTCGGTGGTGCCACGTCGCATTGTCGAACGCGACCACGCCGCCGACCCGTAGCAATCTCAGTGCTTCGCGCAGGTAGTCGCCGTACTCCTTCTTCTCGCCGTCGCAGAAGACGAGGTCGTAGGCGCCGTCGGTGAGCCGCGGCAGCACATCGAGCGCCGCCCCCGAAATCAGCCGCGTACGGGCCGTCGCAAATCCGGCGTCCGCGTAAGCCTGCTTGGCCAGCCGTTGGTTCTCGGCCTCGAGATCGATCGACGTGAGCACACCTTCGGCGTTCATGCCACGCAGCAGCCAAACTCCTGAGACGCCGCAGCCAGTGCCGATTTCGACGACGGAACGGGCGTCGAGTAGCGCCGCGAGGAACCGAAGCGCGGCTCCGCCGCCCGGCATGATCGGCTGCGCGCCGACCTCTACGCCGCGGGCTGCTGCAGCCGTCAAAACGTCGTCCTGGCCGATATAGGCCTCGGTGTAATCCCACGTGGATTGCAGACCGGAGATGACAGCCTCCCGAGGAGAGTCGTATGTCGTCCTGGCGCAGCGTAGTCCGATCGCAGACGAGCAACGCGGGTACCGGATGGGCGGATCCTCTGGGAACCCGACCGTGTGCAGGGCCGTTCAGTTCTCAGGAGGTCATGTGACGGCCATCAGCATTCCTTCAGGATCTGGGCGCAGGATGCTTTCGGAGGTGTCCCCCCGATGACAGATTCCGCCCTACTTGTCCACGATGGTCCGCAGTCTGAGCCGGCCAGCGACCCCAACTGGGCCGCGCCCAGCTGGGACGACGTGGTGCGCACGCATGGTGCCCGTGTGTACCGGCTTGCCTACCGACTGACCGGCAACGCTCACGACGCCGAGGACCTTACGCAGGACGTCTTCGTCCGGGTGTTCCGCTCGCTCGGGTCGTACACCCCAGGCACCTTCGAGGGGTGGCTGCACCGCATCACCACCAACCTCTTCCTCGACATGGTTCGCCGGCGCGCTCGGATTCGTTTCGAGGCTCTTGCCGACGACGCCTCCGACCGGCTCGCCGGTCGTGAACCGACACCTGCACAGGCCTACGACGACGCCCATTGGGACGACGATGTGCAGCGCGCGCTGGACGCGCTGGCACCAGAGTTTCGGGCCGCGGTCGTGCTATGCGACATCGAGCAGCTGACCTATGAGGAGATTGCGGACGCGCTCGGCATCAAGTTGGGCACCGTTCGCAGCCGCATTCACCGCGGCCGCACCCAATTGCGCGCCGCGCTCGAGCACCGCGCGCAAGACCGCAGCCGACTGCCGCGGATCAGCACGCCACGGCCAGTTCGCGCCGCGCGCCGGATGCCGGGGCTAGCCACGTCGTGACCCACCTCGGCAACCTGGTAGGCGTGCTCGTCGATGATGAGCTCGGCGGTGATGCCTACGATCACGCGGTTCTGCACCTGGACGGGTGCGCCCAGTGCCGACGTGATGTCGCGCAGCAGCGGTGGGTGAAGGCGCAGCTCGCGCAGGCGCAATTCGCGGCCGTTCCCGATCCCGTGTTGCTCGCACGGTTGCTTCAAATACCGGAGGCGCAAGCCGCGCCAGCCGACGCGCAGCCGCCGCGGGTGTTGAGCCAGTCCCGGTCCCGACGGTTGCTCGGCCGCACCGCGCCGTCGCGGCCACTTCGCACCGGCCAACCGGCCGGACGTCGCGTGCGCACCCGAACTGTTGCCGCGGCGGGCTTTGCCGCAAGTGTGGTCGTCGGGTTCAGCGGTGCGATCTCGGGCAGCGCAGCCGTACCGACGGGTGTCGGTGCCGCGACCTCGGCGTTTCCGGCGGTCGATTTAGGTACACCGATCTCCGCGGTGGTCCCGCGGCCGGGCGCCCGAACCGCCGTCTCAGTCGTCTACCGCCGCCCGTAGCTCCACGCCAACTGCAGCCGCCCACCGCCCTGCCTTGCGCAGCATCACCCGCCGCTACGCCTCGATCCGCACTGATGCAGGTGCGCTCCGCACAGATGCAGCTCTCAAGCGGCTGGGGTGAATCTCTGAGGAGCTGGGGCCTGGGCGGTCGGCAAAGCCTGAATGTGTGAGGAATCGGCCGCGGTGGTCGCGCGAGGTTAGACGGGCTGGAGGCCGAGAGGCCGACCGACCAGGCTGCGCTCACGGATCGCGAGCGCGTCGGCGATCCGGAACAACTCGACCGACGCGGGCGCATCAGGGTGGCTCAACACGAAGGGAACTCCGGTGTCTCCCGCACTCACCAATCCCGGGTCGAGCGGGATCTGGCCGAGCAGCGGAATCTCGGTGCCAAACGCGTGTGACAAGGCGTCGACGACGCTCTGCCCGCCGCCGGATCCGAAGACGTCGACCCGCTCGCCACAGTGCGGGCACGGGAGCCACGCCATGTTCTCAATGACGCCGGCGACCCGCTGCCGAGTCTGCAACGCGATGGTGCCGGCGCGCTCGGCAACTTCGGCGGCGGCCTGTTGGGGAGTTGTCACCACGACGAGCTCGGCCCCGGGTACGAACTGGGCCAACGAGATGGCGATGTCGCCGGTGCCGGGCGGCAGATCGACGAGCAGGACGTCGAGGTCACCCCAGTACACGTCGGTGAGGAATTGGTTGAGTGCGCGGTGCAGCATCGTGCCGCGCCAGGCGACGGGTGTGTTGCCCTCAACAAACATGCCTATAGAGATAACCCGGACGCCGTGTGCGGTCGGCGGCATGATCATGCCGGCCACCTGGGTGGGTCGGCTCTGCACTCCGAGCATCCGCGGCACTGAGTGGCCGTAGACGTCCGCGTCGAGGAGCCCAACGGAAAGCCCGCGGGCGGCCAGCGCGGCCGCGACGTTCACCGTGATCGACGACTTACCGACACCACCCTTGCCTGAGGCGATGGCAAGAATTCGCGTGAGCGAGCTCGGATTGTTGAACGGAATTTCCTTCTCCGGTTTACCAGGACCCCGCAGCTGCGTTTGGAGTGCCTTGCGCTGCTCGTCCGTCATGTATCCGAGGGTGACCTCGACGCCGGTCACACCAGGGACTGCGCGAACTGCCGCAGTCACGTCAGCGGTGATTTTGTCTTTGAGCGGGCAACCGGCCACCGTGAGTAGCACGCCAACGGCCACCTGGCCGTCGTCCGCAATGGCGACCGATTCGACCATCCCGAGCTCGGTGATCGGGCGCCGAATATCGGGATCCTGGACTGTCGCGAGCGCCGCGCGCACGGATTCGTCGGTCGGTCGTGCTCGGTCTGCTGGTTGGTCTGCCACTCACCAATGCTACTCGGACCTACGATGCCTTCCGTGGCAGGCGCAGAGCAGTCAGGAGCAGGGAACGGCGGTCACAGTCCGTCGGCGCAGGAGATCGCGGTCTGGCGAGCATTCTTGCGTGCGCACGCCCAGTTGATCCGCACGCTCGAAGCCGAACTCGCGCAGGCGGCTGACCTGCCGATCGCGTCCTACGACGTGCTCGTGCAACTGGCCGAGGCGCCTGAGCACCGGCTACGCATGACCGACCTCGCCGACCGCGTGCTGCTGTCGCGTAGTGGCCTGACTCGAATGATCGACAGGCTCGAGCGGGAGGAACTCGTGCGCCGCGAGCCCGTGCCTGACGATGCGCGCGGCATGTACGCCGTACTAACCCGTGCCGGCGTCGACCGATTGCGGTCGGCATCGCACGTGCATTTGCCGGGGATCGGCGCGCACTTCGTGCAGCGCTTCAACCGACGTGAACTCGATCGGCTAGGTCAGCTCTTGGGCAGGTTGGCCGACTGACGCTTCCTGCGTTCGGCGAGAACCGGGACTGAGCGAACCCGACGATTCGGTGTTGGAACTTCGACGTCATCGTCCGACGACGCGACCGGCTCGCTGGATTTGACAGACCTTGCGCGCCCGGACGCCGCCTTGTGCCAAGCCCCAGCGTGCAAGCTGCGTTCGGTCAGCAGGCGCAGTTGCGTCAACGTCTCGGCAGGCGTCGCATCGAGCGACAGTACCTCGTCGACGCCGCTGTAGTGCCCATCGCCTGCGGGCTCGCCGTTGTCATTTGGTTCCGTGACGAGCATCAGTGGCAGCGCGGCGGTTCTGCTCCCGCTGCGCAACAACCGCAGCAGTTCGACGCCACCAATGTCGGGCAGGGTGTCTTGCACGATCACGCCGTCGTACTCGCCGTCCCACACCGCCGTCAGCGCGTCATCTGCGGTGGCAGCGACATCGACGTCCATGGCGTCGTCGACAGCCGATTTGATCAGGCTGTGCACCGCGCTGTTGTCACCGACCACGAGCAAGCGAGGGATCCGTACGGTGTTGTCGGCAGCGGTCACCGGAACAAGTGCGGCCGTGCGGCACCACGGGCAGATCTTCCAGCCGGCTTCAAGTGGCCGTGCACACGAACTGCAGTGGCCGCGGTCAACGATCGTTGCGCACCAGGGGCAGGCAATCATGTCAGCGTCGACGGCGCGGTCGCACGCGCTGCACCGGTGTCCCTCTGCCACGTCGACTTGGGAGACCCGAAGCACTTCTTCGAAAGTCGTCTCGCCGCGTCGTGCGCGAGCCAGCCCTGATCCGCGCAGTGTCGTCATTCCGGCAGCTCGTGCAGCTGCGCCAACTGCTGCTTCGGTCGGTGTGTGCGCCAGCACAGACCGCACGCTCGCCGTCACGGGGAGCACTTCGAAGATGCCGGTTCTGCCGCGGTATCCCGTTCCGCCGCATTGGCCGCAGCCGCGGCCGCGCATCGGCGTTGCGTCGACGAGGTCGGCCTCACTGAGGCCGAGCAATGTGAGCACTCGGGCGCTTGGCATGTACGGCGCAGCGCAGTCGGCACACGGCCGCCGAACAAGTCGCTGCGCGACGACGAGGCTCAGTGACGACGCGATCAAGAAGGGTTGGATGCCCATGTCGACGAGCCGGGTCAGTGCAGCAACCGCGTCGTTGGTGTGCAGCGTGGTCAGCACGAGGTGGCCAGTCATCGAGGCCTGGAGCGCGAGCTCCGCAGTCTCCGAGTCACGCACCTCGCCAACCAGAACAACGTCAGGGTCCTGCCGAAGGATCGAGCGCAGACCCTTGCTGAAGGACAAGCCGGCGCGGTCGTTTGTCTGCACTTGCGTAATGCCGGGGAGCTGGATCTCGACCGGGTCCTCGAGAGTGACGACATTCTTATCCGCCGTGGCCATGTGGGACAGCACCGAGTAGAGCGTGTGCGTCTTGCCAGATCCCGTCGGGCCGGTGATGAGCACGAGCCCTTGCGGGTTCGCGGTGCCGGCAAGCAGTGCCTCGAGTTGCTGCTCGTCGAGGCCGAGTTGGGTCACCGGGGGAATGTGGTCGCCGCTGGCAAGCAGCCGGATAACGACCTTCTCGCCGTGCACTGATGGCAGCGTGCTGACGCGGGCGTCGACGCCATTGCCGTCAACCGTGAGTCGGGTGCGGCCGTCCTGCGGAAGGCGTCGCTCGGCAATGTCGAGACCCGAGACGATCTTCAGGCGGCTGACGAGCGCGGCTGAGGAGTTGCGCGGCACTTTCATGATGTCGCGAAGGAGGCCGTCGATGCGGTACCGGATCCGCAGCCCGTCGATCTGCGGCTCAACGTGGATGTCGCTGGCGCGGCTGCGCACGGCCTCGCTCACGATGCTCGTGGCGAGCCGGACTGTCGGTCCCTGGTCGGCTGCGCTCTCGAGGTCGTGCTCGTCGACAACTTCGGGTTCGTCTGAGACGTTGGAAAGTTCGGCGTCCTGGTCGAGGATCGCCCACACGCGGCGAAGCTCGTTTTGGATCTGCGTGTCGGTGCTCACGACGACCGTGACTGTGGTCGCTCCGGTGTAGAGCCGGACGTCGTCAAGGGCAACCACGTTGGTCGGGTCTGCGGTTGCGACCCTGATCGCGTGTTCGTCGCGAGCGATCACCAACATGCCGTGGCGTTCGGCGACGCGGCGCGGCAGGCTGCGAGCGATGCTCAGGTCAAGGGTGAGTTCTGCGAGGTCGACCAGCTCCAAGTGCATGAGATCGGCGAGCGCATACGCGAGCTGGCCCTCTGTGAGGTAGCCCTGGTCGACGACGACCCGGCCGAGCCTGCGCCGGCGTCCGCCTTCCATGCGCTCTTGCTCGGCGAGCGCGTGACTGAGCTCCTCATCGGTCAACAGGCCGTGCGAGACCAGGAGCTCGCCAAGGCGCCGGCGCCCGGTGGGTTGCTGCTCGTCGCTGCGATTGAGCAAGCCAGCGCTTTGGACAGGTATCGACACGTCCGAACTCCTCACGTTTCCTACATTGTCGGGCGCGTGGAAGGGGGCTACAGCGGCTAACTGCCTCCGGTAGATCCTCCGAACGGCCGGGCGGCGTTGGTCTTGGCGCTACGCCGATCGCATAACGCGTTGACCCGAACGGCGGCCTAACTGAAGGGTTGGGCGCGTGCGCGCGCCTGCTCTGCTCCGGACCAATCGCGACTTCCGGCTGTTGTGGGTGGGTGAGTCGGTCAGCGAACTCGGTAGCACCGTCACGCTGGTTGCGCTGCCGTTCGTCGCACTGATCGTCTTGCATGCGACCGCGTTCGAGGTCGCCGCGCTCGCGGCGGCGGAGACCATCTTCTGGCCATTCATCGCATTGCCGATCGGCGTATGGGTCGATCGGGTGTCGCGGCGGCGGGTGCTGCTCATTGCCGATGCGGGTCGCGCGCTCGCCTTGGTATCTATTCCGATCGCTGCCGCGATGCACGACCTGACGCTTGTGCAGCTGTACGCCGTAGGCGTGGTCGCCGGCGTCTTGACCATCTTCTTCTCTGTTGCGTATCCGTCTTATCTGCCGAGCGTGGTCACGACAGACGTACTGGTTGAAGGCAACTCGCTACTGACCGGGGCCGAACAAGTCGCGCACATCTCGGGTCCAGCACTCGGCGGCGCGCTCGTCCAGGCACTGGGCGCGGCCAACGCCCTGTTCGCCGATGTGGCCAGTTTCGTCGTGTCGGTGGTTGCTGTGTTCGCGATTCGCGCCGAGGAGCCGCCGCCGGCGGCGGAGCGCGCAAAGATGCGGCACGAGGTGGTCGAAGGTGTTCGCTTTCTCATAGAACACAAGGTGCTGCGGGCGTTCATCGTCTCTGCTGCCACGTCGAACCTCTTCGCCGGCGGCGCCCAGGCGATCACGGTGCTCTTCTTGGTGCGGGTCGTTCGCGTGCAGCCGGGCGTGGTTGGCCTGCTCCTGTCGGTCGGTGCGCTAGGTGGGTTGGTAGGCGCGATATTGGCGCGCAGGATTATTCGGCTGTTCGGCGACGGTCGAACGATGGTGCTAGCGGCCGTCGTCGAAGCGTTGAGCGCCCTTCTCGTGCCAGCGACGGAACAGGGCTGGCGGCTCGCCCTGTTTTGCTTGGGCCAGGCGATCGCCAGCATGGCGATCGTGGCCTTCAACGTCGTTGCTAGCAGCTACCGGCAGGAGATCGTGCCGGCTCGGTTGATGGGCCGGGTGATCGCAGCGAACCGGATGGTGACGTGGGGTGCGTTACCGATCGGTGCGTTTAGTGCGGGCGCACTCGCCGCGAACCTCGGCGTGCGGACGGCGTTGTGGATCCTTGCGGCCGGGTTGTCGCTTGCTCCGCTGTCATTGCTCGCCGCCGGGGTCGCGACCCTTCGAACGCTGCCGCGCGACGCGGCCGTCCCTGTCGAGACACCCGTCTAGCTCGACGAAACCGCCTGCAGCGGGCGCATGCCGAGGTCGGGACGCCACTCGTCGCGATAGCCAGGGCGGTTGGAGTAGGTCATCGCCATCTCACGGATAACGCCGCGCGCTTCGTCGGCGGACCGGGTCGTCGTCCACCATGCTTTTGCAAGATTTTGTAGGCGCGCGAGCATCCGACGCTTTGAATCGCAATCGGCGAGCACCCGCTCGGGGTTGAACCGCTCGATGAACATCTTGGCTTCGGCACCGCGAAAGCCGGTCTCTTGCCGGTCGGCGCCCCAGGAGTCGGCGCACACCGTGCCATTGGGCCGCACAAGGGCGTCGCGCTGAGTCGGAGTGTCGACGACTCGCCAGCGCCAGGGCTCGCTGCCGGCGCTACGTGCCTTCATCTCGTCTTCGGCGATCTGAAGCAGCAGCCATTCCGTGAGGTTGTCGATCGTGCTGCGCGACGGGAGTGCCATGGGACTCGCGGTCCTTCCGATGGAGCAGGCTCGGCGGTAGTGAGTGGCCGATCGCGGTAGATAGGGCCGATTGCCTACAAACACATCATCGAAACGGCCGACCCGAGTCTTGACCGGCAAACGTGCGATAGCGCCGTTTCAACCCCTTCGGCCTAACGGCGTTGGCGACGTGAGCGCTGGCGAGGGCTACAGCAACGTGGCGTAAAGATCGCGAGTGCGCTCAGCAATCGCCGTCCAGCTGAAGTGCTCCACGGCTCTGCTGCGCCCGGCGACGCCCATGGCACGGGCGCGAACGGGGTCGCGGACCAGTGCATTCACGGCTTCGGCGAAGGCGCCCGCGAACGCGTCGGGGTCACGCGGCGCGCCGTACGGGTCGGCTGGGTCAGGGTCGATGGGCACCAGCACGCCCGTTTCGCCGTCAGCGACCACCTCGGGGATCCCACCGGTTCGGGTCGCGACGACAGCCGTCTCGCAGGCCATCGCCTCGAGGTTGACGATGCCCATCGGCTCGTAGATCGACGGGCAGACGAAGACAGTGGCTGCCGAGAACACCTGGATGAGCTCGGTCTTGGGGAGCATCCGGCGGATCCAGAACACACCGTCGCGGGTCTCTTGCAGCGCAAGGATGCCGTTCTCGACCTCGTCTTCGATCTCTGGAGTGTCGGCAGCGCTGGCCAGGACGACGAGTTGGGCGTCCGGATCAAAGGAGTGGGCGGCCTTCAGCAGGTACGGCAGCCCCTTCTGCCGGGTGATGCGGCCGACGAAGATGACGATCGGCCGATCCAGATCGATGCCGTGGTCGACGAGCACAGCGGTATCGGTGGTCGGCGCGTACTCGTGGGTGTCGATGCCGTTGTGGATGACGTGCAGCCGGCCTGGGTCGACAAGCGGGTAGCAGCGCAGCACGTCGTCTGCCATGCCCGCGGAGACGGCTACGACCGCGTCGGCAGCTTCGATCGCCGTCCGCTCGCAAAACGACGACAGCGCATAGCCGCCGCCGAGTTGCTCGGCCTTCCACGGACGAAGCGGCTCAAGTGAATGGGTGGTCATCACGTGCGGCGCGTCCTGGAGCAGCTTCGCGACATGACCTGCGAAGTTCGCGTACCACGTGTGCGAGTGCAAGATGTCGGCGTCGCCGGTTGTGGCGGCGATCGAGAGGTCAGTCGACATGGTGAGCAATGCGGCATTGGCCCCGAGCTCGAGCAGCGTTGGGTCAGCGAAATGCGCGAAGACACCCGGCTCTGACCGGGGCTTGCCGAAGCAATGCACCTCGACCTCGATGAACCGTCGCAGTTCACGGGCGAGGTATTCGACGTGCACGCCGGCGCCGCCATAGACCTCGGGGGGGTATTCGCGGGTGAGCAGCGCGACTCGCATGACCGGCAACGATAGCCAAGGGTGATGGCCGGCCATGGGGCAACGGGTCAACTGCGTCAGAATCCTCCCGCTGCGGAGGGTCGCAATCACCGCGCGAGGAGGTAGGTTCCCGACATGGCGAACAAGGTTCTCGGGATTGTCCTCGCGGGTGGGCAGGGCACTCGACTCTTGCCACTGACTGCCGACCGCGCGAAGCCGGCGGTGCCCTTTGGTGGCATCTACCGTCTCATCGACTTCGTCTTGTCGAATCTGGTCAACGGCGGGTTTCTGAAGATCGTTGTTTTGACGCAGTACAAGAACCACAGCCTCGACCGACACATCACCACGACCTGGCGAATGTCGACGCTGCTGGGCAACTACGTGACGCCGGTGCCGGCGCAACAGCGGGTCGGACCGCGCTGGTTCTCGGGCTCGGCCGATGCGATCTACCAGAGCCTGAACCTGGTCTACGACGAGCGGCCCGACTACATCATGGTGTTCGGCGCCGACCACATTTACCGCATGGACCCGCGCCAGATGCTCGACCAGCACATCGCGTCAGGCGCAGGGGTGTCGGTCGCCGGCATCCGGGCCCCACGCAAGGAGGCGTCAGCGTTCGGTGTGATCCAAACGGCACAGCAAGGGCCAGATGCCGGACGACGAATTGCGGCGTTTTTGGAGAAGCCGCAGGACATCGAGGGCATCGGGTTGCCGGATTCACCCGACGAGGTGTTCGCCTCCATGGGCAACTACTGCTTCACGACCGCGGCGCTTCTTGACGCGGTCAACCGCGACGCCGCCGACGAACGCTCGGCCCACGACATGGGCGGCAACATCATCCCGATGTTCGTCGAACGCGACGACGCCCAAGTCTATGACTTCAACGACAACGTCGTCCCTGGCGCGACTGATCGCGACCGTGCGTACTGGCGCGACGTCGGAAGTCTTGACGCGTACTACGACGCGCACATGGACCTGATCTCGGTACACCCGATTTTCAATCTCTACAACGAGAATTGGCCCATCTACACGCAGCATCGCCCGCTGCCTCCGGCGAAGATCGTGCACGAGAACACCCAGGTGGTCGACTCGATGTTGTCGAACGGCGTGATTGTCGCCGACTCGACGGTGGCCGGTTCGGTGCTCTCGCCCAACGTCCACGTCGAGAGCGGCGCCAACATCGACGGCAGCGTGCTGCTCGAGAACGTACGAGTGGGCCGGGGTGCGGTGATTCGCAACGCCATCATCGACAAGAACGTCGACGTTCCCGCTGGCGCGAGAATCGGCGTTGACCTCGTACGCGACCGGCAACGCTTCACCGTGTCGGACAACGGCATCATCGTGATCGGCAAGAACGCGGTCGTCGACGTCTAGTTGTCGCGCTAGAGGGCGTCGCGCTGTTCGTCCGCGTCAACTCGTCGTTCATCGAGGTCTTCGAGCATGCGCTGCAACTCTCCGCGGATGAAGTCGCGGGTGGCTACGTCACCAAGTGCGATGCGCAATGAGGCGACCTCGCGGGCGAGGTACTCAGTGTCGGCGATGTTTCGTTCGTTGCGTGACCGGTCGTCCTCGGACTGGATCCGGTCGCGGTCGGCTTGCCGATTTTGGGCCAGCAGGATCAGCGGCGCCGCGTACGAGGCCTGCAACGAGAGCAGCAACGTGAGCAGGGTGTAGTTCAGGCTGTGTGGGTCGAACCGTTCGGGCTTAGGCCCCCACGTGTTCCAGACCAGCCAGACGACGATGAACACCGACATCCAGATGATGAATTTCGCGGTGCCTAGGAACCGCGCGAAGCGCTCCGACAGCTTCCCGAACGCCTCAGGGTCGTAGTCGGGCCGCAGCGTGACGCGGCGATCGGATTTCGGCTGGTCGAGCCCGCCCCGGCGGGGTTCACGGCGTGCCATCTGCTGCACCTCCGTTTGCATCGTCCCCGTTAGAAGCGCCATTGCCGCCGTTCACGGCTTCGCTCGGGTCGGTGTCGCGCCAGCCGTCGGGCAGCAGGTGGTCGAGAACGTCGTCGACGGTCACCGCGCCGAGGAGCCGATCCTCGTCGTCGACGACCGGTGCGGCTACCAGGTTGTACGTCGCCAAATGACTCGTGATGGCCGGCAGTGAAACGTCGGGACGCAGCGGTGCGATGTCGGTGTCGATGATCGAGCTCACCAGCGTCGCGGGCGGTTCGCGCAGCAGCCGTTGCAGGTGCGCGGTGCCGAGGTAGCGGCCGGTCGGAGTGTCGGTCGGTGGCCGGACGACGTAGACCTGGCTCGCCGTGGCCGGTGACAGGTCGGGGTTGCGCACGTGCGCGAGCGCTTCAGCCACGGTCGCCGTGGGGTCGAGGATCACAGGCTCGGTCGTCATGAGACCGCCCGCGGTGTTCCAGGAGTAGTCGAGCAGGCGACGGATCGGGTTCGCCTCCTCGGGCAGCATGAGTCCGAGCAGTCGCTCCTTCTCTGCCTCAGGCAACTCGGCCAACAGGTCTGCGGCGTCGTCTGGACCCATAGCCTCGAGAACGTCAGCCGCGCGCTCGCCCTCGAGGGTCGCCAAGATCTCGACCTGCTCCTCTTCGGACAGTTCCTCGAGAACGTCGGCCAGCCGCTCGTCGTCCAATGCTGCGGCGACCTCAGCCCTGCGCTTCTCCGAGAGGTCGTGCATCACGCCGGCCAAGTCGGCGGGACGCAGTTGGTCGAAGGCCGCGAGCAGGTTCGCCGCACCCTGGGCGTGCTCTTGAAGGGAGAGTCCGGTGACGGCGTCCCAGTCGACGACCCGGATTGCGCCGCGCCTGCGGACCCTCCGGACGTCGTTTCGGACCGCGACTTTGGTCAGCAGCCAGTCACGCGCCCGGCTGCGCTCCATCGCGACGTCGGTCACCGTCACGACCTCATCGGTCTCGCTCAGGGTGACCTTCCGGTCGAGCAGGTCGCCGAGCACGAGGGTCTCGGAGTCTCGCTTGGCGAAGCGGCGCAGGCTGACAGTTCCGGTGGTCATGACCGCGCCCGCCTCGATGCCGGTCACCCGGGTGATCGGGAGGAAGATCGCCCGGCGCGGGGGCACTTCGACCACAAGCCCCAGGACGCGAGGCTGCCCCGTACCAGGTCGCAGCAGCACAATGACGTCGCGGACCCGGCCGACCTGGTCGCCGTTGGGATCAAAGACGACTACGCCGGCGAGGCGCGCGACAAACACCCTCGACATCGGCCCGCTCATGTGCGGAGGCTACCGCCGCGTGGCCCGCGCCCCCCACGCCTTACGCGCTGACGCGCTGGAATGCGTTCGCTTCGAGCGGCTCCCTGGGGTGGGCCGGTTAAACGCCCGAAGCTGCGGGCACACCCCAAAGGTCGAGAGATCAGACAGTTCACGACATAAGCGCGGGGAGGAGATCCCGATGCGAGGGTGGCCAGGACGCCATCGGGTGAAGGCAGCACTGCGCGGTGAGACCAAGCGGGTGCACGACGCTCACGCCGGCGATTACGAGGGCGCGATGGAGGTCGTGCGGCGGTCGCTTGCCGACCTCGACGCCGCCCGAGCGCATCGCGACGAGGGGCATCGTGACGAGACGGTGGTGGCCGCGGCCCTGCGGGCTGCTCACGAGCGCATTGACGGCGCTTTGGCCAGGGCGGCTGCTGCCGCGACAGCTGTTTACAAGGCCCTTTTTGATGCGGCCGGCGGCACCTACCACGCTGAGTCAGACCCGGATGTCGCGCTGTGGAAGCGGCACATGAACACCGCGCTCACGCTCCGCTCCCAGCACCAGTTGTCGCAGCTCGACGACGAGGGTGCTCTGCGCGCACTGCCCCTGATGGGCGCCGTAGGCGCCGCAGGGACAGCGGGCGCTCACGCGCGGACCCGCGCGGCGTTCGGCCCGCACCAGGCAGGGGTCGACTTCGACGTTCATCTCGATGCATCCACGTCAGCGTGACGGCCGCGGCCCTCGCACTAGGCCAAGAATCGGACAGAGTGTCGCTTGATGAGCTTTCTAGGCTATAAATCTATTCCAATGCAACTATGTCGTGGACTACATGTAACAGCTCGCAAAGGCCGTACAAGTGTGATTCAGTCGTCGGAGGTGCCGTGACCGCGGGCACGCATGAAGACACTGACATGTCTGAAGTCACTGAGCGGCCGCACGCACGGCACCCAGAAAGCTTCCGGGAGCCCTTCGGAGACGCTCGGCTGGCCGCGCTCCTGAACGCGATCGCGGCCATTGTCGCCGAGACCGACACCGGCACGCTTTTGCGGATGGTCGTCACTGCCGGAGCCGCGCTGGTCGACGCCGACTATGGAGCGTTCGCAATCCTGGGCGCGCAGGGAGACGTGGTCGACCTGGTCGCCCAAGGCGAAGGTTTCGATGACGGGCAGCGCCTCGGGCTGTTGCCTGAACGGTCGGGACTGCTCGCAAAACTGATCAGCGCAAACGGGGTCACGCGCCTGGACGACGTGGCGTCGCATGCGGCGACGGCGGACTTCTCCCCGCGACACCCGCGAATGGGTGCACTACTCGGCATGCCCATCACCACCCGCGGTGCGGTGATCGGCGTCCTTTACGTGACGCGGGCGGCCGGTCAGCCCGGATTCAGCAAAGGCGACGCGGCACAACTGCACGCCCTTGGCGTCCAGGCTGGGATTGCCCTCGCCAACGCCAGTGCCTTTGAGGTCGGGCGCCGTCGAGAGGACTGGTTGGAGACCTTGACCGCCGTCGCGACTGGACTGTCAGCGGGTCGCGATCTTTCCGACGTACTGCCCAGGGTCATCGGGCAGGCGCGCGCGATCGTCGATGCCGACTTCGCGGCGCTTGCGTTGCCGACGGAAGACCCAGGCGTCCTTACGGTCCAGTACGGCGACGGCATCGATGCCGCACACCTGATGGGCTCACGGTTGCCGGTCGACGCGTCGCTGACGGGCAAGGTGCTAACGACCGGCAAGATGATCGAGGTTATCGATCTGCGTGGTGATTCGCGGGTTGCCGCGAGCCACGAGGGCCGATACCTGTTCGGGCCTGCGTTGTTCATCCCGGTCGGGCCGCCGTCAGCGGTTCGCGGCGTCCTGGTGGCCTTCAATCGGTCGGGCCGGTCGGCGTTCGATCGGCAATCGGTCATGATGCTCAATGCGTTTGCGGCCCAGGTAGCGGTCTCTCTCGAGCTTGCCGAGCACCGTCGCGACGACACCCGGTTGGCGTTGGCTGAGGATCGCGAACGCATCGCGCGCGACTTGCACGACGTCGTGATCCAACGTCTGTTCGCGATCGGCCTCACGCTCGAAGGCGCGAGCCGTTCCATCATCGAGCCGGACGCCGGTCAGCAGGTCGTACGTGCGGTCGACGAGCTCGATCAGACCATCAAAGAAATCCGCACCACCATCTTCGGACTCCAGGCATCAGCGGGTGCCGACGACCCGAGCTTGCGCGCGCGCACCGTCGCGGTGGTCGAACAATCGCTGCATGCATTGGGATTTGTGCCCTCGTTACGCTTCGATGGGCTCATCGACACCACAGTGCCCGACCGCATCTCCGATCAGGTGGTCGCGGTGCTGCGGGAGGCATTGTCGAATGCCGCGCGACATGCGCGCGCCACCCATGTCGAGGTCGTCCTCGCGGTGAATCGCGACCAGGTCACACTGGTCGTGGACGACGATGGGGTGGGCATCACCGATACCGGCCGCCGTAGTGGGCTACGCAACATGGACGTGCGCGCAAAGGCCGGCGGCGGCAGTCTGCTGCTGACAAATCGTGAGCCTTCGGGGACCCGCATTGAATGGCGTGTTCCGCTGAACCCGCGGGCGGTACCCCGGTAGACGTTCATCCGCGAAATGTCGCGCCGTCAGTGGGTGCGCGTCAGTGCATGTCTTCGCGTGCGTGAACTCGGCTCACCATGACCGCAGCCTGAGTGCGACGTTGCATGCCGAGCTTTCCGAGCAGGCTGGAGACATAGTTCTTCACCGTCTTCTCGGCAAGGAACAATCGCTCGCCGATCTGCCGGTTCGTCAACCCTTCGCCGATGAGGTCGAGGATGCGTCGTTCCTGTTCGGTCAGCGCGGAGAGCGGATCCTCGGCTCGCGTGCCGGTGCGCAATCGCTCCATGACCTGTGCTGTCGTGCCAGCGTCGAGCATCGATTGGCCGCTTGCCACCGTGCGGATGGCGTTCACCAGATCGCCGCCGCGAATCTGCTTGAGGACGTAGCCAGACGCCCCGGCCATGATCGCCTCGAACAACGCCTCGTCATCGGCGAACGAGGTGAGCATCAGACAAACAAGCTCGGGCATAAGCGAACGCAGTTCACGGCACACGGTCACCCCGTCGCCGTCGGGCAGTCGGACGTCGAGCACGGCGACGTCGGGTCGCAATGACGGAACTGCCGCCAGCGCCTCGGCGGCAGTCGACGCTTCGCCAACCACCGTGAGGTCGGGCGCGGTGTCAACCATGTCGCGCACACCGCGCCGGACAACCTCATGGTCGTCGAGCAAGAACACGGTGATCTGCCTGCTGCGTTGCGTGTCGTCGCCTTGCTGGCTCATCGACTTCCCCAAGTCCGGCGCCCCGCTTGCGCCACTAATAGAACACCCTACGAGGTTTGGGTGCTTTGCGAGGTCTGATGGGCAAATTGCCTCTGGTGTTAGATGACCGCCCACTGCCTGAGTGCTCCCCTCAGGCCCGCGCTCAACTGACGTTTCGCGACGTCCGCGAGCGGTACCCACTCGACGTCAGCGGCGTCATCACCTGCGACCGCACTACCCGCGACTGCGTGGTCGCCAACGAGAGTGACCCGAAAATCCTGGATCCGGTAAGTGACTCCATTCGGGCCCGGCCGCAGCACCTCGCCTACCAACTCGCCGACCTCAACGGCGAGCCCGGTTTCCTCCGCCATCTCACGCACGAGTGCCTCGCGCGCAGTTTCACCCGGTTCGACTCGGCCGCCTGGCAACGACCAGCGGCCGCGCGACGGCGCGTGACCACGCCGGACGAGGAGCAGGGCGCCGTTGCGCACGGCAATCGCGCCGACAGCAGCGATCTCGGGCATCGCCGAAGCTTAACGACGGCCCCGATTCGTTAGTGCATATGGACCAATTTGTCCTTGATATGCAGGGATCCCTTGACGACGCACGCCTCTTCGGGCCACGGTCGACGTACGGAGGAGTCGACTCAAGTGAAGGGCTCGATTGGATGAAGGACGAGCCAACTTGCCCTCGGTGCGGCGGCGCTGTCCATCCACCTGGTATCTGGACGAGCGACTGGAATTGCGTCGAGCACGGCCCAGTGCACCCGTTGCAGCCGGCCGCGAGGCAACCAGGGCCGGAGTGTCTTGAGCATGTGCGGGCGCATGCGAAGGTCCCGCTGTGGATGCCATCTCCATTGCCTACCGGGTGGGTCGTCACGGGATACACCCACGCCGGAGATGAGCGCACCGGCGCGGTTGCCACCCTGGTCGGCTGTTCTGGCCCGGCACCGCTTGGTGGCGCGGCCGATCTCGTGCTCATCGCGGAGTCGCCGGGCGTCGGACTCGGCGCCAGGTTGGCTGGCCTACCCGGTCCCGATCCGGGCGACGGTTTCGACGATGGTCCGGCACACGCCAAGCTCGACGCCGCTGGCCACCCGACGGCGATGTGGAACATCGACGTGGGTCCCGACAACGCTGTCTACGTCGGCGAAGCCAAGGGGGCGTGGATTTGGGCCATCCTCTGGCCGTCGGCGGCCGGCGTCCTGCTCCTGGAAAACCTGGGTCTTGAAGACCTGGTCGAGCGCACCGAGGTCACCCCCGGGCACCTCGGACTCGACCTCCCACACGGCGCGCTGATGCCCAGGCTCGCCGGGCTAACAGCCGCTGCGGGCGGGCTGCGCCGATAGCCTGAGGCCGGCTGGTCGGCCGGCCATCCGACGTCGACGATGAGGACGGCGCGAGCCCGCATGCGGATCGACCTCCACGTGCACAGCAACGCCTCCGACGGCACCGATCCCCCAGGGGATCTCGTTCGCAGGGCGTGGGCACTCGTCCTCGAAGGTGCCCCTCTTGAGGGCATCGCGCTGACCGACCACGACACGATCGCCGGATACCACGATGCGGCGGCCGAATTGGAAGCGCTCGCCGGGCGCCCAGAATGTCCGTTCGTTGTCGTTCCTGGGGCTGAAATCTCGTGCATCCTCGGTGACGTCAGCCTGCACCTGCTCGGGTACTTGTTCGACCCCGCCCATCCAGCACTTACCGCGGAGTTGGAGCTGCTGCGCACGGATCGTATTCGGCGCGCAAAGGCCATCGTCGACAAGCTGGTGGAGCTAGGCGCTCCTGTCACTTGGCAGCAAGTCAGTGCTATTGCACGCGACGGCGCCGTCGGGCGCCCGCACATCGCACAGGCGCTCGTCGATGCAGGCGTTGTTGCCGACATTCCTGCGGCGTTCGTGCCCGACTGGATCGCCAATGACGGGCGAGCCTACGTAGAGAAGTACTCGCTGACGCCCGCCCGAGCGATCGCCTTGGTGCGCGACGCCGGGGGAGTGACGGTATTCGCGCACCCTGCGGCGTCGTCGCGGGGCGATGTCGTAGATGAGGCCGCGATCGCTTCGTTCGCGGCAGCTGGGCTTGACGGGTTGGAGGTCGATCACCCCGATCACGACGAACCGACCCGTGCGCGGTTGCGAACGATCGCGCGCGACCTCGGCTTGCTTGTCACCGGAAGCAGTGACTATCACGGGTCAGTGAAAGCGGTCCAGATCGGCGCGAACACCACCGACCCGGACGTCTTCGACGCACTGCTTCAACGTGCCCAGGGCAAGGTGTTCAGCCGATGAGCGGGTGGTTCGACGCGCGCTTCTTCGGCGAGGTGTTCGTCACGCTGCTCGTCATCATGGACCCACCCGGTTCGGTGCCCGTGTTCTTGTCGCTAACTGGCTCCTATCCCCGCAAGGCGCGCAACCGCAGTGCTGACCTGGCGGTGCTCACGGCGTTCACCGTCATCGTGGTCTTCGCGTTGTTCGGTCAGCAGGTGCTGCAATACCTGCACGTGACGCTCGCCGCGCTGCAGGTCTCCGGCGGACTACTACTCCTGCTCGTCGCCCTTGAGCTTTTGATGGGTTGGGGGAATGAGCGCTCCCCCAAGGACGATGTGAACGTGTCGATGGTGCCGCTTGGCACGCCGCTGTTGGCGGGGCCGGGTGCGATCGCGGCGACAATCGTGTTCGCCAAGTCGGTGCACCACGAGCAACAAGGGCTGGCACTGGCAGCTGGCATCGTTGCTGTCCACATTGTGCTGTGGTTGACGTTGCGGTTCTCGACAGTCATCTTGCGAGTACTCCGTCGCAGCGGTGTGACTTTGCTGACGCGGATCGCCGGTTTGTTGCTTTCCGCTATCGCGGTGCAGCTCGCCGCCGACGGCATTGCGAAGTTCGTTGCCGCGAACTAAGCCACTAAGCAGCAAGTTACCGATTGGCGGACGTCGTGCGGCCGATGAAACCTTCCCCGTCGACACGGCGATCGCGACATTGGTTCGCGATGGTTCGCGACGCAATGCCTGGACGTTGTTGCTGGACGGCGTAGAGACCTCACACGTCGATCTCGACGATCCGACGGCACTGGAGTTCGAGTACGTGCGATGGCTCGGTGACGTGATTGAGTGCGTGGCGCCCACGGGCGCTCGCATCGACACGGTGCATCTCGGCGGTGGCGCACTCACGCTCGCCCGATACGTCATGGCGACCCGGCCGCAGTCGACACAAATCGTGTTTGAGATCGACGGCGCGCTTGTCGATCTCGTTCGGTCCCGGCTGCCGTGGCATCGAAGCCGAAGGCTGCGCATCAGGATTGGCGATGCGCGCGCCGGGCTCGCCGCGCTCGCCGACGCGTCGTGCGATCTCGTCGTCCGCGATGCATTTCGCGACGCCGTGGTGCCGGCGAATCTGCGCACCGTCGAATGCGCGGTACGTGTGAAGGAGTGCCTTCGTCCCGGTGGCGTCTACGTGATGAACGTTGCAGATCGCGCACCGTTTGCAACGACCGGCGTCGAGTTAGCAACGGTGTCGGAGGCATTCAGTGACGTCGCGGTGATCTCAGAGCCAGGCGTCCTTCGGGGCCGGCGGCACGGCAACCTCATCATCGTCGGGGCGAACGAGCCACTGCCCGTTAGCGCCATCGCACGTCGGGTAGCCGACGGCGGCGTGCAAGGCAGGGTGCGAGATCACCGTCAGTCGATGGAGATTGCTCGTGGCCACCGTGCACTTCGTGACGCCGACATCGGGAGTGCTCGGCTTCAGTAGCTAAGGATCAGGACGTTTTGAGTAGCTAAGGGTCAGTAAGTGAAGCGCGAGACCAGCGTCTTGAGCTCGTCAGCAACCTTGCCCAGTTCGTCGGTCGTGACCCGTGCGGAGGCCACACTCGTCAACGTCGTCGATGATGCGCTCGCCACGCCAGCAATGGACCTGGCGATCTCCGCACTTCCGGTGGCCACCTCGGAAAATCCGCGACCCATCTCACTCGTGGTCGCCGACTGCTCTTCGACAGCCGAGGCGATCGTCACCTGGTAGTCGCTGATCTGGCTGATGACGACCCGGATCGCCTCAATGGCCGCGATCGCGTCCCGCGAATCGTTTCGCACCGACTCGATGCGGCGAGAGATGTCGTCGGTAGCCCTGGCGGTCTCCTGAGCGAGGTCCTTGACCTCATCGGCGACAACGGCGAAGCCCTTGCCGGCTTCGCCGGCCCGCGCCGCTTCGATCGTGGCGTTCAGCGCCAGCAGGTTCGTTTGCTGGGCGATCTCGGTGATGAGCTTGACCACGCTGCCGATGTCGAGCGACGACTCGCCGAGCCTGGATATTGCGGCATTGGTCGTGTCGGCCATCGTCACTGCGTCGATGGCGACACCTGCCGCGCGGTGTGCGTTGTGCGCAATCTCGCGGATTGACGATCCCATTTCCTCGGCAGCGCCGGCCACGCTGGCCACATTGCTGCTGACCTGCTCGGCGGCGCTCGAGGCGCTTTCGGCACGACGGGTCGCATCATGCGCGGACGATGCGATTTGCTCAGACGCTGCAGACAGGCTCGCGGCAGACGTTGCTAGACCAGCGGCGGTACCCGCGACCTTGCCGACGAGTGACTGCATGCCGGTGACAAAGCGATCGAACTCGCCCGCGAGGTTGCCGATCTCGTCGTCACGATGGAAGGCGAGCCGGCGGGTGAGGTCGCCGTCGCCGTCCGCGATGTCGGCCATCCCGCCCCGCAACACCTCAAGCGGGCGCAGGACGTCGTGGCGCAGCCACAGCCCGAGAGCAATCAGTATGAGTAGCATTCCGACGAGCAGGCAGATAGTGGCGGCGATCATGTCGACTCGCGCCGCATTGACCGCGCCTGCGGTGACGTCGCCGGCTCGCATGTGGTGCAGTGCGTCGTTCGCCTTCGACAACGCAATAAGACTGACGGCACTGACTGTGACGAAGCCCCCCACCGCGGTCGCAGCGGCCTTGTGCACGAGCTTCATCAGTGCCTCCAGGTCACCCGCGCATCCGTCAGGTCGGAGCGCCTTCGTGGTCCTTCGGCACGAGGCAGGCCGAAGGTGAGTGCTGAAACGACGATCTGCGCGCTGCTGAGATGAACGACGGACCTGGCGTCCCCGCGAGGCATCCCAGTTCTGTCGTCCCTGCCGGGGACCATGACAGGCATGAGTGCGCAACCGGTCGTGCCAGTTCGTCCGCCCGAGCAGCTCGGGCTGGCCGGTATGCCGCGACAACTCTTCGCTTGCACGCCCTCCCGGCTGACGTCATGGGTCGACTGCCCCCGCCGCTACCGGCTGACCTACCTCGATCGCCCGCGCCCGCCGGCCGGGCCGCCCTGGGCGCATAACAGCTTCGGTGCGGGGATCCACAACGCGTTGGCCGGGTGGTGGCGGCTGTCGCGAGCGCAGCGCACCATCGATTCGGCAGGGGAGTTGCTGGCTGCCTGCTGGTCGGCCGAGGGGTTTCGCGATCCCGCCCATTCCAGCGCCTGGCTTGCCCGCGGTCGCGCACTCGTGCAGCGCTACGTCGCAGGCCTCGATCCCGACCGCGAGCCGCTTGGCGTCGAGCGCACGATCGCCGCGCGCACCAACCGGCTGGCGCTCTCCGGTCGCGTCGACCGGCTCGATGACCGCGATGGCGAGCTGGTCGTCGTCGACTACAAGACCGGCCGGCGGCCGCTGACGGTTGACGACACCCGCGGCTCGATGGCGCTTGCCCTCTACGCGGTTGCGGCCGCGGCGACGCTACGTCGGCGTTGCGTTCGAGTCGAGTTGCATCACCTGCCCACGGGCGAAGTCCACCGGTACGAGCACACCGACGAGTCGCTGCAACGCCAGGTGCGGCGGGCGGAGCAGATCGCCGACGAGGCGCAAGCCGCCACGGCCGCCTTCAAGGCACAAATCGTCGACTCCCCCGCTGGCACGCCTACGCCGGTTGGGATTGCCGACATGTTTGCGCCGCGGCCCGGTTCGCAATGCGGCTGGTGCGACATGCGGGCGCATTGCCCTGAGGGTGCCGCAGCGGCTCCTGCCCAGGTGCCGTGGGCGGGGCTCGGAGAAGACAAGGGCAGTGAGACGGACGCCGCTCAGCCCGGCCCGTCGGGGCCACCTGACCGAGCTCAGTCGTGATTTGAGGCTCAGTTGTTCCGCAGAAGCGCCGATGCACTGATCGTCGTGCCCGCGGGCCGTCGCGGGCACGCGACACCTCGGCGACCGGAGGAGCGTTGGATGGACGAGTTCGACGAGATCGTGCGCGAGTTCCTCGTGGAGAGCTACGAGAACCTCGACCAGCTCGACCGTGACCTTGTTGCGCTCGAGCAGGAACCTGATGCCCACCCGCTGCTCCAGAGCATCTTCCGCACGATCCACACGATCAAAGGCACCAGCGGCTTTCTCGCATTCGGCAAGCTCGAGGTCTTGACGCACGCGGGCGAAGGCCTGCTCGCGCGCCTGCGCGACGGCGGCCTTCGACTCACCCAGGAGCGCACGACTGGCCTGCTCGAACTCGTCGACGCGGTCCGCAGCATCCTGGCCTCGATCGAGACGACCGGCGTTGAAAACGACCGTGACTACACCGCCCTGGTAGCGCGGCTCACCGCCTTGCAGACCTCGGCGCCGGAGACAGAGTTGGCCGGCTCGGCAGCCGCGAAGGGCGCGAGCACTGCGACGCGCAGCCGATCGACCAAGGCGCGGTCCGACGCCACCGCATCAAGTACGCCGGCTTCGAGTACGCGTGCACCGAGTCCTGAGGCTGCTGCCGCCGCGGGTCCGGCGAAATCATCCGCCCGGCCGCGCCGTCGCTCAACGGATCGCCAGCCCGCCCAGCTCGCCGCCGATGGAGCAAACGAGGCCACCGAAAAGGCGGCCGGACAAGTTGCCAGGCACGACATCAAAGCGGCGCGCGCCGCGCGCAAGGCGAGCACTGTGGCGCCCGCTGCAGCCGCGATCCCACCGGCGAACGTCCCGCTGCTCGGCGAACTGCTTCAGCAACAGGCCGATATCAACCCCGAAGACGTTGCGGTCGCCATGCTCGAACAGCAGCTTGGTGACGAGCGCCCACTCGGCGAGATCCTTGTTGACCACGGACAGGCGACGCCCGACCAAGTGCGCGAAGCTCTTGCGCTGCAGGCTGCCGCGCAGTCGGACGCCCGCGTAGGCGGGTCGGTCAGCGACTCGACGCTGCGCGTCGACGTGAACTTGCTCGACACCCTGATGCGCCTCGTCGGCGAACTGGTTCTCACCCGCAATCAGATCGTTGCGACCGCGGCTGCTCGCGCTGATACCGGCATGCAGCGATCGTCGCAGCGTTTGAACCTCTTGGTCAGCGAGCTCCAGGCCGGGGTCATGAAGACCCGGATGCAGCCGATCGACACCGTCTGGAACAAGCTTCCGCGCCTCGTGCGCGACGTGTCCGTCGCATGCCGCCGCGAGGTCCGGCTCGTTCTCGAGGGCCGCGACACCGAGCTCGACAAGACGATCCTCGAGGCCATCAAGGACCCGCTCACACACGTCGTCCGCAATGCGATCGACCACGGGATCGAATCTCCCGCGCTCAGAGTCGCCGCGGGCAAGCCGGCCGAGGGCACGTTGACGATGCGCGCTTTTCATGAGGGCGGCCAGGTCAATATCGAAATCAGCGACGACGGCGCGGGCATCGATCCCGCGCAGATCGCGACCAAGGCGATCGAGCGCGGGCTTGCAACAGTTGAGCAGCTGCGCGCGATGCCGCCGCGCGAGATCATCAATCTCATTTTCGTACCGGGTTTCTCCACCGCAACCAAGGTCACCAACATGTCTGGTCGCGGGGTCGGCATGGATGTCGTCCGTACCAATGTCGAGAAGATCGGCGGCACCGTCGATATCTCGAGCGAGCCAGGCCTCGGCACCACCCTAAAGATCAAGATTCCGTTGACCTTGGCGATCATTCCGGCGCTGACCGTCGAGTGCGCCGGTGAGCGCTACGCGGTTCCGCAGGTCAGTCTCGACGAGCTGTTGTGTCTCGAAGGCGAGCAAGCCAGAGCGGGTGTCGAGTACTTGTCAGGCACCCCGGTCTTCCGTTTGCGCGGCACCCTGATCCCTCTCGTATGGCTCGATCACGTTCTCGATCTAACAGATGCGCCGCACGTCGACGAGTCTGTCTACATCTTGGTGCTGCAGGCCGACGGGCGTCGGTTCGGTCTTGTTGTCGACCGCGTCCTGAACACCGAAGAAATCGTCGTCAAGCCGTTGTCACGGCAGCTCAAGGGCATCGGTACTTACGCCGGCGCCACGATCCTTGGCGACGGGCGGGTCGCGCTCATCCTCGACGTCCGCGCATTGGCACGTCGAGCGCATGTTGTGCGCGAAAGCGACTCGGCCATGGAACGCGAGCGGCAGCTGATGGACGCACCTGTCATTGAGGGTCCCGAACCATTGCTCGTCGTCGCGGTCGGCGATCGCCGACTCGGCGTCCCGCTCTCGATGGTGACCCGGCTCGAAGAGATTTCGCTGGATCGCGTCGAGCATGTCGGTCAGCGCGAGGTCGTGCAGTACCGCGGCCAGTTACTTCCGCTCGGCCGCCTCGCGACGATGCTGGGCGAGCAGGCGGTGGCCGATACCGGCTCGCAGCTGAAGGTCATCGTCTACACCCAAGGTCGGCGCAGTGTGGGTCTGGTTGTCGACGCTGTCGTCGACATTGCAACCGAGGCTCCCGCGTCTCGCGGAGATGTTGAGGCGTTCGGTGTGTCGGGGGTTGTCGTCGTCCAGGACTTGGTGACCGAACTCCTCGATATGGAGCAGGCCATCACGGCGACCGATCCACGCTTTTTCGACGCGGTAGCGGCTGCGGGCGCTGCGGACGTTTCGCCCTACGAGGACTACACGGAAGACACCTACGTTGGCTTGGGGTCCTGATATGGAGATGCGTCAGTTCGCCACCTTCACCATCGATGCATTGCTTTTCGGGGTAGAAGTTCACAAAGTGCAAGAAGTCATCCGTTACCAGGAGATGACCGCCGTTCCGCTCGCCGGACACGGCGCTGCAGGCCTAATCAATCTGCGTGGTGAAGTCGTCACAGCCGTCGATCTACGGACACGGCTCGGCTTGCCGCCGCGCGCCGCCGGGGTCCTGCCAATGAACGTCGTGGTACGGGTCGATGACGAGCCGGTGAGCCTGCTTGTCGACGCGATCGGCGATGTCGCACACGTGTCGTCGGAACAGTTCGAGGAGCCGCCTGACACCATGACGGGCCCGGGCGCGACGTTGGTTACGGGCGCCTACAAACTCGAGGGCGCGCTGCTCCTCGTGCTCGACGTCGCTCGGGCGGCCGATATCGGCCTCGCCGTCTGACCTCAGGGTTCGCCCGGTCGGCCGTCTCGCGAAGGCCCCACTCAGTGGCACCATCGTTACCTGAGCTGCGGGGGCAGGTCACCACGACCTGTACTCGGGCCGGGTTCGATGGTTCGGAGGGGCTTCGGTGTACTCGCTCGTTAACGCGCCGACGGTCGGCTTCGATCTAGCCCGTCTGCCGACTGGCGCGGCGGTGGCGACCGTCCTGCTCGAGGCGCTGGCTCTTCATGGCACCGTCGGCGAACCTGCGCTCGATTTGTCCGGCTTCGATGCCTTGCAGGTCACTGATCCGCAGCGCGCCTCGGCGTGGCTCGAGGTGTCGGCACTGACTCCTCCGCGACGCCTTGACGACGCTTTGTCTGCTGTCGGCCAACTTCTCGACGAAGCCGCGAACGCGATGGACGGCAGCGAGTCGACCACCCGCGAACTCGAGCCGGCTTTGCGAGACCTCACGACAGCATCGTTCGGCAGCCTCGACGACCTCTTGCGGATGCTCCGCCAGGACATCCTCGACGAGAGTCCGACACATGTGGTGGCACTGGGGAGCGACGCTCTTGCAGCCGCCTACGGCGGACCTCGGCTGGCCGAGGATGTGCGTCGATTGCTCAGGACACCTTGGATCGCCGCAGCTCGCCGGCTGCCACCGATCCCGGCCGATCTCGGACCGTTTGGCGCCGACCTGCACACGATTTTGGCTCGCGTCGCCACACTGTCCACGGACGAGGTCGGCGTGCTCCTCGAGGCGACCGGTTCGGTCGAGGCGGAGTGGAGCGCTCGCATGCACGCGGCCACCTGGGCGAGCTACCTGGCGGGGAGGCTGCGTCCGGCGGCGGCGGCGCAGTTCCAGGCGGTCCGAGCGTTGCGTATTGCGGGAGTCGATGCGGGCCCCGCGGCGCGCGGTGTGTGGAACTCCGTCAGTGGCTGCCTGCAGGCGGTCGGCGTGCACGACCTACTCGACGAGGTGACGTACGGCGTGTTGGTGGCGCCGTGGGAAACGGCCGTCGGGATTCTCGGGTGACGGAGTCACCCCGGGGATAGGGCTGAGCGAAATCGACGCCCAGAGCTGCAGCTGATGTAGCTCGACCTCGAGCAGCGGCTTGTGGAAGCACTGGCAACCTCAGTCCGGAGCCGCTCGTGCCGATGGGTTAATGCCGGGTCATAACAGCGACCCGCGCCCCAGGGTCGGGAGGTTGCGGTGGCTGGCATCGGCGTGCTCGTCGTCGATGACTCCGTGGTGGTTCGCCGCATCGTCTCCAGCGTCTTGGACGACGACCCCGATATCACGGTCGTTGGCACCGCCGCGAACGGCCGGATCGCTCTCGACAAGCTCGGCGCGCTGCGTCCTGACATTGTGATTCTCGACGTCGAGATGCCGGTCATGGACGGCTTGGCGACGCTGCGCGAGTTGCGCCGTACCCACCCAACGCTGCCGGTGGTCATGTTCAGCACGGTCACCGAGCGCGGTGCGATGGCCACCCTTGATGCTCTCGCCGCCGGTGCCACGGACTACGTGACGAAGCCCACGCACGCCACCAGCGCGACCGCATCAGTCGATCGCGTACGAGCCGAGCTGATCCCGAAGATCAAGGGTTTGGTCGCGGCGGCACGCACCCGTGCAGTCTTTGCCAAACGCCCGGCGCCGAAAGCGCCGATGTCGGCGGGCTCAGCGGTTCGGCAGGATCGCGTCGATGTCATCGTGATCGGCGCATCAACCGGTGGACCCGACGCGCTCAGTTCGATCGTGGCCGGATTGCGAAGCGACCTCAGCGTCCCGATTCTCGTCGTTCAACACATGCCGCCGTTGTTCACCCGGCTGTTCGCCGCGCGCCTCGACCGCAGCTGCGCCCTGCATGTGGTTGAAGCCGTCGATGGTCAACGGGTTGAGCCTGGTCACATCATCGTTGCGCCCGGCGACCAGCACCTGACACTTCGGCGGCAGGGAACCGAGGTTCGAGTGCGGTTGACGAACGACCCGCCCGAGAACTACTGCCGGCCTTCGGTTGATGTGTTGTTCCGGTCCGCTGCGGCGGTTTATGGCGCAGGTGTCGTGGCGTGCGTACTCACCGGCATGGGACGGGACGGCGCCCAGGGAGCGCAGCGGGTGCGGGCTGCCGGCGGTCGAATCATCGTGCAGGACGAAGTGAGTTCTGTCGTGTGGGGCATGCCCGGCGCAGTTGTGGCGGCAGGTGTCGCCACCGACGTCGTCCCGTTGCATCAGATCGCCGACCGCCTGCAAGGCACGCTCGGCACCCGGCGTATCGCGCGTCCACTCCTGCCTGCAGCACCTCCCCGAGCCGTCGCTTTCGGTGGGGCCTCGTGACCATCAGTGCGAGCGCCTTTACGTTCGTCAGCGAACTCGTCAAGCGCCAGGCCGCAATCGTCATTGGCCCCGGCAAGGAGTACCTCGTCGAGAGCCGGCTGCTACCGCTTGCTCGCGATGCCGGCCTCGACGATGTCGGGGCGCTGATTGCACGGCTGCAAGGAAGTCACGACGACGTCTTGCGTCGGCAGATCGTCGAGGCGATGACAACCAACGAGACATCGTTCTTTCGCGACCGAGACCCGTTCAACGCGCTCTCGCAGGCGATCGTCCCCGAACTGTGCAAGCTGCGTCGCACGAGCCATCGCCTGACCCTGTGGTCGGCCGCATGTTCGACCGGTCAGGAGCCGTACAGCATCGCCATGACGCTGCTTGACCATCCCCTGATCACCGACGACTGGCAAGTTGACGTGCTCGCGTCCGACATCAACGGCGACGTTCTCGAGCGAGGTCGCCGGGCGAGGTATTCGCAGCTCGAGGTGAACCGAGGGCTGCCGGCACCGTTGCTGGTCCGCCACTTCGAGCGCGCCGAAACCGACTGGCGGGTCGTGGCGGCGGTCCGCAAGCTGGTCCGGTTCTCGCAGCTGAACCTGGCGGAGCCCTTCGAGGTACATCAGATGGACGTCGTGTTCCTCCGCAACGTCCTCATCTACTTCGATCCGGCCACCAAGGTCGAGGTCCTGCGCCGGATCAGGGCGATTCTGCGGCCCGACGGTTTTCTTTTCCTGGGCGGCGCTGAGACGACCCTCGGCCTCGACGACGGCTTCGAGCGCGTCGCGGTCGGTTCGACAATCGCCTACCGCCCGAAGGGGGCCGGACCCCTCGACCTCCCGCGCCGCCTTGCCCCCGCGGTCGCTGGCGTGGGCCTGTCCGGGACGGTCCCCGTCGGCGTCCGGCCGCGTCCTGTGGCGGGGGCGTGGCAGCTCGCTGCACCGCCAGCCCCACCGCAGCCCGCCGACCGCTCAATTAGTTGGCCCACCGGCCGATGAAGATGCGAGGACTTGCTAGGCGAATGCCGCAACAGCAATCGCCGAGATCGACCGATTAAGAGCTGAGCAAGACGAAGAACGCCCGGATCGACCGATGAGACGATGGAAGGTGCACGCCCGATGTTGGCCATGGTGATCGACGACTCGAGCGCGATGCGGTTGATTCTTGGCCGGATCATGCGCTCGCTCGGGTTTGACGTTGTCGATGCTCCAAACGGGGCCGAAGCCATCGCTCGATTGCAGACCGGCGTCCTGCCGGACATCGCGCTCGTCGACTGGAACATGCCCGTCATGGACGGCCTGGCGTTCGTGAACGCAGTCCGTCGCGAAGAGAAGTGGCGTCAGATCACGCTCATGATGGTGACAACGGAAAGCGAGCAGTCGCAGATTGTCCGCGCACTCGCCGCGGGCGCGCACGAATACGTCATCAAGCCGTTCACTCCCGATGCGATCGCCGACAAGCTTGCGCTTCTCGGCGTCCTCGCCTACTAACGCGCGCGAGAGGTAAAGGCCGTGACTTACATTCCCAGTGCGGATGACCTCGAGGTCATCACGCGTGAGGTCTGGACGTCGTTCCTTGACGGTGACCCGTCAGGCCTGATCGCCGAGAGCGGCGACATGCCTGCCGACAAGATCACCGGCTGCGTCTACCTCGCCGGTGCCTACACCGGCTCGATCATGCTGCAGTGCTCGCCGCCTGCCGCGCGCGACGCCGCGGCAGCGCTTTACTCCATGGCGCCTGCGTCGGTGACGCAGACCGAGGTTGTCGACGCGCTCGGCGAAATCGCGAACATGGTCGGCGGCAACGTCAAGAGCATGTTGCCCGGCCCCTCGACCCTGTCGCTGCCGTCGGTGGTGCAAGGTCAGCTGTCGGTTCCCGGCACCCGGATGGTCCGCGAAGTTCAGCTCTCGTGGCGTGCGCAGCCGCTCTTCGTGAGCCTGTGGCAGCAGGCGTCGTAGGTCCCAATGCGAATCCTGATCGTCGACGACAGCAGAGCCATGCGGATGATCGTGGCCCGTACCTTGCGGATGGCCGGCTACGACGAGCACGAACTCATTGAAGCCGTCGATGGGCTGCACGCACTCGAGGTCGTGGCGCAGGAGCCACCCGATGTCGTGCTGTGCGACTGGAACATGCCGCAGATGTCCGGGCTCGAGCTGCTGACCGCATTGCGATCAGCGGGCTGGCGCATTCCGTTTGGCTTCGTGACGTCGGAAGCTTCGCCCCAGATGAGAGCCGCGGCCCTCGAAGCCGGCGCCATGTTCTTGGTCGCGAAGCCGTTCACGCCCGAGGACTTCCAGGACGTGCTCGACCCGGTACTTGCTTAGCGCTTGCGCGCTCTGAGCGAGCGCTGAAGTCCAGCGCTCGCAAGAACGAGCGCTGGACTTCAATGCTTGCCCTGACCGGACGACCGCTACGACGTGGCCTTCGTCAGGTCGTACAGCGTGACGCCGCCGATCGTCACCGTGGTGTAGTGACTGCTCACCCAGGACGAGATTTCGGACGACGCGTTGCTGCCGCCGTTCGGCGTGCCAACACTGCCCGCAATGAAGTAGTGAATCTTGCCGGCGGTTACGAGCTTCTCGAACTGTGCCAACGTGGGGGCCGGATCACTGCCGTTGAACCCGCCGATTGCCATCACCGGATCGCCAGTGGCGAGCTGGTATCCCGATGCGTCGTTCGATCCGATGGCGGCAGCAACCCACGTATACGAACTCGCGTTGGCCTTCAACGCGGCGGTCAAGGACGCATTGGGTGTGCTGCTACCGAGCAGCCCGCCACCGCCCTGGCCGCGACCGCCACCGAACCCTCCGGTGGTTCCGGTCGGCGCTGTGCCGCCCGTCGTACCGGTCGGTGGTGCGAAGCGACCCGTCGTGCCGGTCGGTGGAGCTCCGAACCCACCCGTTGGCTGACCTCCCGTGCCTTGACCACCTGCCGTGCTACCGCGAGTCGCACCCGGCTGGCCGCCGCCGAATCCGCCGCCACCGAAACCTCCAGGGCCGCCTTGCCCTGACGATGGTCCGGCCGTCGGGATCGAGCCGGTGTGTGGCGTGCTCGCGGTGTCGAGAGCAAACGCGACCGGCGCGCCAACAGCCGTCAGTACCGAGCCTGCAGCGATGGCGACCGTGATGCCGCGCCTGAGGCGTCCGATGAACAGTACGCCGACTGCGGCAGCGATACCGACAAGGAGAACTGTCGGACGCAGCCACGACTCGAACGTTGGCGTGCGGCCAAGCAGCACGTGCGCCCACCACGTTGTCACCGCGATCGCGATCGACAGGAAGACGCGCGACGTCCAGCGCTCGCGAAGGCGCCACAGTTCGGTACCGCCGATGCCGACAAGTGCACCGATCGCAGGTGCGAGGGCGACCGTGTAGTAGGGGTGAATGATGCCCTTGCTCAAACTGAGGATGAGACCACTCACGATCAACGTGGTGCCCCACAGCACGGTTGCGGCGCGCAGCTTGCTCGTGCGTCCCTCGCGCCGTGACAGCCACAACGCTCCGAGCAACGTGACCAGTGCGGCTGGAATCAACCACGAGATCTGGGTGCCCATCTGCGAACTGAAGAGCCGCGTGATGCCGGTCGGACCCCACATGCTGCCGCCGCCAGTGCCGCCACCACCAACGCCTCCGCCGCCACCAGTGACGCTGCCGGTCTCGTTGCCGGTGAGGCGGCCAAAGCCGTTGTAGCCGAAGATCAGCTCAAGAATGCTGTTGTGCTGCGACCCGCCGATGTACGGCCGTGCGCTGGCCGCCGTCAAGGTGACCGTTACGACCCACCAAGCGGCCGCCACAAACATCGCGAAGCCAGCAAGGAGTAACTGCCAGATCCTGCGGCGAACGGGCGTGGGTGCTGCAAGCAAGTACACAAGGCCGAATGCGGGGACGACGAAGAACGCCTGCATCATCTTCGCGAGGAATCCCAGACCGACCAACGACCCGGCCAACACAAGCCAGCGAGTGCTCGCAGCTTCCATTGCCCTTGTCAGCGCGTAGGCGGCAACTGTCAGTAGCAGAACGAGCAATGCGTCCGGATTGTTGAAGCGGAACATCAGCACCGCTACTGGTGTGAGCGCGAGCACGGCACCCGCCAGCAAACCTGCGGCGGGAGTGAACCACCGTCGAACGGTCGCATAGAGAACGGCCACGGTGGCGACGCCCTCGAGCGCTTGCGGCACCAGGATGCTCCACGCGTTCACGCCGAAGATCCGTGCCGAAATCTCCATCACCCAAAGTGACGCTGGTGGCTTGTCGACCGTGATGAAGTTCGCCGCATCGGAGGAGCCAAAGAAGAACGCCTTCCAACTCGTCGACCCGGCTTGGACGGCCGCCGAGTAGAACGAGTTCGCCCAACCCGAAGCGCCCAGACCCCAGATGTAGAGGAACGCGGTGCCGATCAACAGGGCAAACAATGATGGCCGCACCCATGCGGGATCGTTCGGCCGGCCACGGACCAGGCGCTTCATGCGCCCCGGCTCGACATCACCTGGCCGGACACCACCAGGCGCAGTGGGGACGGTCGAGCTGGTCGGCGTCGTGTTTATCGCGGGCGCGGACGTGGTCATGAAAGCTCCTTGACGGTCGTGGAGGCGGTACGGGGTGTATGTGTCGCTGATGGCCTGCAGAAGACCCACGATCGAAACAGCAGAAAGCGAAGAATGGTGGCGGCGAGATTGGCGAGCACGAGCGTTGCGGCTTCGACCGATCGGCCCGTTTGTGGTGCGGCCGCGTGCACGACTGCGAGTGCTCCCGTGCTTAGCGCGAGACCGGTGCCGAAGACGGCGAGTCCCTGCAGCTGGTGTTGCAGTCGGGCCGTGCGGCCGCGAACTCCGAACGTGAAGGAGCGGTTTACCGCGGTGTTGCCGATGGCTGTTATTAGCAGCGCGATGGCGTTCGCCCACGGGGCAGATGTTGCCGTGCGCGCAATGAGAAAGAGCGCGACGTACGCAATAGTGCTGGCGATACCCACACTGCAGAACCGGAACAGCTGCGCGCCGAGTGGACCGCCCGCAACCTCGACGCGCTGTGCCCGCAGGGGTATTCGGCCACGCGCGAGGTCACGGGCAAGCCGAGCGATGCCGCGCAGATCAGCGATCGCGGTGTGGGCGATGTCGACGCGCGAATCCGGATCGTCGACCCAGTCGACAGGTACCTCGTGAATCCGCATGCCTGACCGTTCGGCGAGTACCAGTAGTTCGGTGTCAAAGAACCAACCGTTGTCTTGCACCATCGGGAGCAGCTCGCGCGCTCGGTCAGCTCGCATCGCCTTGAATCCGCATTGCGCGTCGGAGAACTGGGTAGCGAGCGTTGTTCGCAATAGCGCGTTGTAGCAACGCGAGATGACCTCACGTTTCGGTCCACGAACCACGCGTGACGAGCGGGCGAGCCGGGTGCCTATCGCCACGTCGCTGTGTCCCGAAAGCAACGGCGCGACCAGGGGCAGCAACGCGGACAGGTCGGTCGACAGATCGACGTCCATGTAACAGACGACTTCGGCGGCGCTTGCCAACCACACGGTATGCAGGGCGCGGCCGCGGCCCTTCTTGCTTAGGTAGGTCGCGTGCACGTTCGCCAATTCGGCTTCGAGTGCGCACGCGATTGCCCATGTGCCATCGCTGCTTGCGTTGTCAGCGATGGTGATGCGAAACGACAAGGGAAATGTCGTGGTCAGGTATGTATGCAAGCGGCGAACGCTGGGTTCGAGATCGTGTTCTTCGTTGTGTACGGGAATGACGATCTCGATCGCCGCGACAGTCGTTGTGTCGACATCGAGCAATTCACCCGGCAGCTGCATTGTTGTCATGCGATGACAATCGCGTGCATGCCTGGAGTGAGCCTGAACGCGACCTGACGGCCGCGTAGGAGACTTGTTTCGGTGAAGTTGCGCCTTTTACAAGCGGCGCAAGACCTCGTCTGCCGGCGTGGCGTCGAGAGTGAAGTCAGTCAAGCCGTCGATAGTCCCGCAGTCGACACACCGAGCTGCGAGGGCGAGCCAACTCACCGCGCCGTGTTCGTCGGTGTGCAACCCGGACGCGATTTCGGCAATCGACTGCGAGCAACTCGGGCAGGCCCACATGCGCGGGAAGTTCCAGTGTTCAGCGGAGTCGAGCACGTCCCGGCTGTCGCCACAGCTCATGCAGCGGTGACGGGCTACCGCGGTCTCCGCATCGGCTTCGACGTAGAACCAGGTCGAGGGCTCACCGCCATGGACGGCGTTCGTGCATGTGGTGAGCACGGTCCGGGTCACCGGCGGGCAGCCTTGAAGCTGCACCAACCACGACTCAAGGTCGTCTGTGCTTTCACCGGTGCGACGCCCGGCCACAGTTCGCAGTACCACAGGTCCTCCTCGCATACGCCCGAGTGGAACGTCGGTATGCAAGGGCACCGGCTTGAATGACCGCACATTGTCGTGGGGGGTGAATCGGCGTCCCGTTAGCTGTTGGCGCTGCCGCCGGATCGTCCGCGACCGCCGCGCGATCGCCGCCTACGTGGCCCACCCGTGCCCTCGGTACCGGCCGCTGCGCCGTTTGCCGCAGCTGAACTGCCGCCGTCGACTGCGCCAGCTGCCGGCGCACCGGCTGGGGAGTTGGCCCGTGCGGATCTGGTCCGCTGGCGGCGTGGGCCGTCGGGGGCGTCAGTTGATGCAGATGTGCGCGTGCCTGGGGTTCGAGGCGCAGCTGTTCGAGAAGCCGTGGCCGGCGCCGCATCGGTTGACGCCGCGGCCCGCTTGCGTGTGCCTCGGTCGCGCTCGGTGCGGCCACCGCTACGCGCTCCAGACGTCGAGCCAGCGGCTGCGCCCCGCCGTGGTCGCCCAGTCTCGCCGAGGTCCTCGAGGACTTCGGCGCCAAGGCCAGCCCTCGTGCGATCGGCACGTGGCAGGACGCCGGTCACGCCGCGCGGGATGCCCAACTGCTCGTGCAACTCATCAGACGTCGAATACGTCTCCGGCGGATCCGGGAACGACAGGTCGAGCAGGCTGTTGATCGACTTCCAGCGGGCCAGATCGTCCCAATCGACCAGCGTGACGGCGACGCCGGACGCGCCCGCCCGACCGGTGCGCCCGATGCGGTGCAGGTAGGTCTTTTCGTCGTCCGGGCAGGAGTAGTTGATGACGTGAGTGACGCCTTCGACGTCGATACCCCGGGCCGCCACATCGGTCGCAACGAGCACGTCGACCTTGCCCGCTCGGAAAGCGCGCAGAGCCTGCTCGCGTTGGCCTTGGCCGAGGTCCCCGTGCACTGCGGCTGCCGCAAACCCACGTTCGGACAGGTCGGCCGCGAGCTTGTCGCATTGCCGCTTCGTGTGGCAGAAGACCATCGCGAGCCCGCGGCCGTCGGCCTGCAGGATGCGCGCGAGCACCTCGGGCTTGTCCATCGAGTGCGCGCGGTAGACGAACTGCGCGGTTTCTGGAACCGTGCGGCCCTCGTCGGGTTCCTCGGCGCGGATCCGGGTCGGCTGCTTGAGGTATTTGCGCGACAACGAGATGACTTCACCCGGCATCGTCGCCGAGAACAGCATCGTCTGGCGGCTGGCCGGTGTCAGCGCGAGGATGCGCTCGACGTCGGGCAGGAAGCCAAGGTCGAGCATCTCGTCGGCTTCGTCGAGCACCAGGATTTGAATCGCGGAAAGGTCGAGGTGGCCTTGTCGAGCCAGGTCGAGCAGCCGCCCGGGTGTCCCCGACACCACATCGATGCCGGCCTTGAGGGCCGCCACCTGCGGTTCGTAGGACCGCCCGCCGTAGACGGCGAGCACGCGGGCGCCCAGGCCCTTGCCGGCGACGACGAGGTCGGCGGCGACCTGGATAGCGAGTTCGCGGGTCGGGACGACGACAAGTGCCCGCGGGCGATGATCGTCGACGAACTCGATGAGCTGGAGCAGTGGCGCTCCGAACGCAAGAGTCTTGCCCGTGCCTGTCCGGGCCTGGCCGATCAAGTCGGTGCCAGTCAGCGCCAGCGGAATCGCCAGTGATTGAACCGGGAACGGGATGGTGATGCCGACGGCTTCTAGGGCCCCGGCGGTCTCGGGAACAATCCCGAGTTCGGCAAACGTGGTCAGAACGGAACCTCTCAAAAGGGGCCGACCTGCGGTCCGAACCGTCTGGCGGGCGCTGGAATCGTGCATGAAGACCGATACAGCGCGGCTCGCGGGTCCGGGCGGTCGCCCTTGGCAATGTTGAGTCTACCGTGCGAGCGCTTGCCAAGCTTTCGGCACGCTCGGTACGGCACTACTCTCAAGTCGTGAGCGAGGAGCCCCGTCCCGAGGATGAGCAGGGTCCCGAGATCGACCTGCTGGCCGATCCGACGTACCTCGACGCCGTCACCGACCTCCTTGGTGTGCTGGCCTACGCCGAGCTCGTGGCGTTCGAGCGGCTCGCCTACGACGCCCGAATGGCACCCACCCTCGAAGACAAAGCGGCGCTCGCCCGTCTCGCGACCGCAGAGTTCGGGCACTACCAGCTGCTCGAGCGGCACCTCGACGGGATGGGCGTGGGAGCCGAGAAGGCGATGGCACCATTCGTCGTACCGCTTGAGGCTTTTCATGCTCAGACCGCGCCCAGCGACTGGGCGGAGAGTCTGGTGAAGGCCTACGTCGGTGATGGCATTGCGGCGGACTTCTATCGCGAGATTGCGAAGCTCCTCGACCCCACCGCGCGTGCGCTCGTGTTGGAAGTTCTGGCCGACACCGGCCACGCCGAGTTCGCGGTCGAGCGGGTACGGCAGGTCATCGCTGCCGACCCGACCATCGCCGGCCGGCTCGCCTTGTGGGGTCGCCGGATCGTCGGCGAGGCGCTCGCACAGGCCCAGGCGGTTTGCGCTGAACGCGAGGCGCTGGTCACGCTGCTCGTCGGTGGGGTGGCCGGCGCGAACGCCGACATCGGTGAACTGATGCGCACCTTTACCCGGATCACCGACGCCCACATGCGGCGGATGGCGGCACTGGGTCTATCGGCCTAGACGGGACCGGAACAACCAGCTACATCGCGGTGCCGAAGCCGACCCTGCGCTCGTTCGCTTCGCCGATCTCGACGTAGGCGAGCTTCTCGACCGGGATCAAGACTCGCCGGCCGCGCTCATCCGCGAGAGTCAGCAGACCCCCGGCCTTGACCGCTGCGGTGATCAGTTCCTCGACGGCCTCCGGGGTCTGCGAGCTCTCCACGACGATCTCGCGCGCGGCGTACTGGACACCGATCTTGACTTCCACGGTCATGCTCCGCCCGCTTACTCGTACCCACCCCGACGGTTAGAACTTACCTTTATGGCGCGCCGTCTGCGGCGGACGCGGCGCTTGCAGGGAGCTTGGGCCGTTGTTTGGTGGTCAGCGTGACCAGATCGGCCAGCAAATCGCCGTCCGCCGCTACTCGTTCGAGGACCGCGTCGGACAAGAAGACGAGCTCCTCGGGCGACTGGCAGGCGGCGACCTCGTCCCAAGTGACGGGGGTCGACACGGTCGGCTCAGGCCGGGCCCGCAGCGAGTAGGGCGCGACGGTCGTCTTGGCGGCCGCGTTCTGGCTCCAGTCGACCAGCACCTTGCCGTGCCGCAGCACCTTGGTCATGTCCGAGACGACCAGGTCAGGCCGCTGCCTTTCAAGCCGGCGGGCGAGTGACCGTGCGTAAAGGCGGGTGTCGTCAGCTGGCGTCGGGCGAAGCGGCGCGTACAACTGCATACCCTTCGAGCCACTCGTCTTCGGGTAACCCGTGAGTCCGTCGGACTCCAGTATTCCCTTAAGTAGCAGGGCGACTTCGCAACATTCGACGATAGTCGCCGGCGGTCCCGGGTCGAGATCGAGCACGAGCAAATCTGCATCCTGGAGGCCGCCGCGTGGCCCTACTTTCCATTGCGGCACGTGCAGTTCGAGAGAGGCGAGATTTGCCGTCCAGACCAGCGTCGGTAGGTCCTCGACGATGACGAAATCGATCGTTTCGCGGTTCATGGTGCTTCCGGGCACCGGAAGGGTGACCGTGCGAACCCACTCGGGCGTTCCGCGCGGCGCGTTCTTCTCAAAGAACGAAGGGCCATCTACACCGTTGGGGTAGCGTTTGCGGGTCAGCGGACGCCCGGCGAGATGCGGGAGCAGCACCGGCGCAACGCGGGCGTAGTAGTCGAGAACCTCGCCCTTGGTGAATCCTGTTTGCGGGTACAAGATTTTGGTGAGGTTGGTGATGGCCAGCCGGCGATCGCCCACCTGAACGGTCGTCTTGTCCGACTTTGTGTTGGCATCTTTGCTTGATGGCACGGTCTAGGGCTTCACGGACGAAGGAAGGCTCATGCGCAGCATCTGGAAAGGGTCCATTTCTTTCGGCCTGGTCAGCATTGCCGTCAAGGTGTACTCGGCGACGGAAGAGAAGGACATCGCCTTCCACCAAGTGCATCGCGAGGACGGCGGTCGAATCAAGTACAAGCGGATCTGCTCCATTGACGGCGAAGAGGTCCCGTACAACGACATCGCTAAGGGCTACGAACTGCCCGACGGTGACATGGTGGTGCTGACCGACGACGATTTGGCCGAACTGCCCCTGACCAGTAGTCGCGAGATCGACGTCTTGCAGTTCGTGCCCCTCGAGCAGGTCGATCCGATCTACTTCAACAAGAGTTACTACCTCGAGCCCGACCCCCGCGCTGCGAAGGCCTACGTGCTGCTGCGCGACACGCTGGAGAAGTCCGGTCGGGTAGCGGTGGTCAAGGTGGCGCTGCGCCGGCGCGAGGCACTCGCGACGCTGCGTGTGCGCGCTGGAGTCATCACTCTCGAGACCATGTTGTGGCCGGACGAGATTCGCAACCCTGAGTTCGGGTTCCTCGACGAGGACGTCGACGTGCGGCCCGCCGAGATCGCGATGGCGAACGGGCTCGTCGAGTCGCTGTCCGGCGACTTCAACCCGGCCGACTACACCGACCAATACCGTGCGGCTCTGGAGTCCGTCGTCGAGGCGAAGATCGAAGGTCGCGATCTGGTGCCGGCGCCCGACACGACCGAGTCGGAGGCATCGGGCACGGTCGTCGACCTGGTCGCGGCGCTGCAGGCCAGCATCGCGGCCGTGAAAGCTTCCAAAGAGGGTGGCGCCGCTCCGGCTAAGGCCGCTGGAGCCGCTGGTGGAAAGAAGGCTGCGGTTAAGAAGCTCACGCCCAAGGCCGCGCCGCCGAAGAAGGCCGTCTCCGCTAAATCGAGCAGTACGAAGGCCGCGACCAAATCTGCCGCTGCGAAAACGGCCCCGAAGGCGCCCGCTGCAGCCGCTAGCCGGGCCGCTGCGGAGCGCAAGCCCGCGCGGGCCCGCCGTTCGGCCTAAACGCCAACCTCAACGGCGGCGCATTCGGCGCTTAAGCATCACGGTCCCAGCGCCGACTTCAGGCGTAAGAGGAAGGCGCACGGGCGTCTTCCCACGGGAATTTGGATTTGGAGCCCGCCGTGACCGTCAGCGACCACCTCGACATTGTCGCGGCGTTGCGTGAGGTCCCAGGGGTCGCCGACGCCGATGTCGAACCCGATGGTGAAGGCGACGGACTCGGGCTGCTCCGGCTCGGATTGGCGCCCGGCGTCGACGAAGTCGAGGTTGCGAGCGCGGTAGGACGGCTGCTGCGCGAGCGGTTCGGCTTAGGCGTTGACGCCGATCGGGTGCAGCTCGTCGAAGACATGCAAGCAGACGTCGAAGACCCGGCCATCGAGGACGACGAGCCGCACGAGACCGACCGCTTCCGGCCGGCGATTAGACGCATGCACATCATTTCCTCGGGACTCCAGGTTGCCGCCGAGGTCACACTGTCGATCTCCGGCTCGGCTGCACGGTCGGCCGCGGAGACATCTGCCGTCGGTCGCGCCGAGGGGACAGCGACCCAAAGCGGTGTCCAGCGCGCTGTGGCGACCGCAACTTTGCGAGCTGTCGAAGAACTGCTCGGTGGCAAAGCACGATTCGAGCTCGACCTCGTCGAACTCACGCCGACCGGACGCGACCGCGCAGTCCTGGTCGCCCTCACGATGCTGAGCACGACCGGTAGCGAGAAGCTCACCGGAGTCGCGGGCGTGCGCGAAGACGTTCGCCAGGCCGCGATCCGGGCCACCCTCGACGCCCTGAACCGCCGCGTCGAGCACATGGTCGGCTAACCGCCCGACTTTCCCCTCCGCGGTCGCGGGGCCGTACGTCCCGCCATCGACCGTTGAAGTCCCACGCACGCTAGAACGTGCGCTGGACTTCAGCGCTCTCGCGATCCGACATCATCCGCGAGCCCGACTGGCATGAACACCGCTGCCTGAAGGGTCCTGACACCAACATCAACCTGCACATCTTTTCGCCGGGCAGCCCGGAAACTCAGCGCCACGCGGTGTTTCGCGACTCGTTGCGCACGCACGCCGACGATCGCCAGCGGATCTATTTGAGAGGATTCGGCATCGCCCGACGGCCACTGCTTAGGATCACCCTCATGCATGAGGTGAAGGGTGTGATCGCGCGTACCAAAGGCGCGCCTGTGGAGCTCACGACAGTCCTCGTTCCGGAACCCGGTCCGGGCGAGACGCTGGTCAAGGTGCAGTCGTGCGGCGTGTGCCATACCGACCTGCACTACCGCGAGGGCGGCATCAACGACGACTTCCCGTTCCTCCTCGGGCACGAGGCCGCGGGCGTTGTCGAAGCGGTCGGTGACGACGTCCGCGACGTGGCCGTCGGCGATTTCGTGATCCTGAACTGGCGCGCGGTGTGTGGCAACTGTCGTGCCTGCCTGCGCGGCCGTCCGTGGTACTGCTTCAACACGCACAACGCCACTCAGAAGATGACCCTCGCCGATGGCACGCCGCTGTCGCCGGCCCTCGGTATCGGCGCCTTCGTCGAGAAGACGCTGGTGGCTGCGGGTCAATGCACAAAAGTCGATCGGACGGCGAGGGCGGCCGCAGTCGGATTACTCGGCTGTGGGGTGATGGCGGGCATCGGCGCCGCCGTCAACACGGGCGGCGTGACCCGCGGCGACACGGTCGCGGTGTTCGGCTGCGGCGGCGTCGGGAACGCCGCGATCGCCGGCGCCAGGCTTGCGGGGGCCCGCACGATCATCGGGGTCGACGTCGATGCGCGGAAGCTTGACTGGGCGCGGGGGTTCGGCGCGACGCACGTCATCAACTCGACAGAGACAGATCCCGTTGAGGCGATTCGCGCGCTCACCGATGGCGTCGGGGTCGATGTTGCCATCGAAGCGGTCGGACGCCCCGAGACCTACGCGCAGGCGTTCTACGCGCGCGATCTCGCGGGGACTGTCGTGCTCGTCGGAGTACCGCGACCGGACATGCGCCTCGATCTGCCACTGCTCGACGTGTTCGGTCGCGGCGGGTCGCTGAAGTCATCGTGGTACGGCGATTGCCTGCCGTCGCGCGATTTTCCGATGCTGGTTGACCTCTACCAGCAAGGCCGGCTCGACCTCGACGCGTTCGTGTCTGAGCTCATCGGAATCGATGACATCGAGGCCGCCTTCGACAAGATGCATCGCGGAGAGGTCCTGCGCTCGGTGGTCGAGTTCTAGTCTGCGGTTTCGCCCAAAACTCCTCCGAACCTTTGGGGCTGCAATTGCGTCCTTGGTGCTAAGCGTGAGGAGGACGCCGTGACGACCGGGCGTGGGTTGGTGCACGGCGACGTCGACGGCTACGCGACGACCGGCACCACCGCGACGAGTGCACACGAGTTGTGGCTCGTGCACTACGGCCCACTTGCCGGCTGGTGCCAGGCCCTGGTGGGAGATCCTGAGGTGGCACACGACATCGCGGCCGAAAGCTTTGCCCGGCTGCTTGGCCGCCTG
The DNA here is from genome assembly GCA_036509315.1 of Acidothermaceae bacterium. Taxonomy (GTDB): domain Bacteria; phylum Actinomycetota; class Actinomycetes; order Acidothermales; family Acidothermaceae; genus PALSA-607. The sequence continues at coordinate 20,720 of DATCFU010000034.1, read as the reverse complement.
GTGGGCGTGCGCGACCCGCGGGCCTACCTCTACGTGACAACGACCCGACTGGTTGCCGACCACTGGCGGGCGCTGGCGCGCGACTCAAAACTTGGCGATCGCATCGTGCTGCAGGAGCGTGGTCGCGATGCACCGGACATTGCGTGGCTGCGCGACCTCGTCGAGAGGTTGCCCGAGCGGCTACGCACGCCAGTCTTGCTGCACTACTACGCCGACCTGTCCGTGGCTGATGTCGCGAAAGCGCTGCACCGGCCGGTCGGCACGGTCAAGCGGTTGCTTGCTGAAGGTCGCGCCAGTTTGCTGGCCAGGATCGAGGATCCCCGATGAGTGATCTCCCGCGCCGCCCAATCACGCCACTTCCAGCACCTCCTGGCTCCTTCGACGAGGCGGTGCGTCGAGGTCGAGCCCGTCGCCGCCGCGCGCTAGTCGGCGCTACCTCAGTAGGGCTCGCCGCCGTAGCGGTGGTGGCGATCATCGCAGGGACCTCACTCGCGCACGTCGGCGCGCAGCGTGAGCGCCCGGCGGTGCCGGTGGTGTCGAGCCCACCGCCCTCGTCAGCAGCACCGTCGTCGTCACCACCGTCGTCGTCGCCACCGTCGTCGGCAGCGCCGTTGTCCGCTGCGCCGTCGACTACTGCACCGGCGGTTGTCTCGCCGCCGGTTGTCGTCTCTTCGCCGCCGTACTCGGCGCCCGTCTCGGTCGCGCCGGCGATGTATCACGGGCGGCTAACGGACGTGGCCCACCACCCGCTCAAGGGGTACCACGTCTACTGGGAGAAGCACCTGGTCGGCGATAACGGTGAGTCCAACACGATCGACGTCGAACACCCGGCAGCGATTACCCGTGCCGACGGCACTTTCACCACTAGCTGCGGTGCGGCCGGGATGTCATTGGTCATCCCGCCGAAGCCGCTGACGCACGGCGCGCAGGCATTGGTTTACGACAAAGTGGCCGAGAAACTGAGCATCATGCAGGTGGGTGACCTTATGGTCGCGCGGATGATCGACCCGGGCGCCGGGTGCCGTCCCGGCGCCGCCACCACGACGACGGTCTTCCAGCCGCACGCTGTTGTGACCGGCACGTAATTTCTTTGGCGGCAAGCGGTACGACGCGGCCATGGCGGCAAGCGCCGCGGCCGCCCAGCCAGGTGACACCAGCGAGGTCGCGACCTTGTTCGTCGAGATCCCGGCACCAAGCGGCACCATCGAAATGGATGGCCTGCTGCCCGACCCGGCTACCGGGACTTTCACGCTCAGCGGGCTCGGCTCAGGTGAAGTAGTTTTTCTCTTCTACAACTCCCGCGCGACAGTTCCGGTGGTCGACGGTCAGCCGCTCCACATCGAGGTGCGTGCGACGCCCGGAACTGCGCCCGACGCCAGCGATGCCACAGTGACGGCGACGGTCGTACCGTAGGCGGGTGGCGACTGCTAGCGATTGGCCGGGGCAGCTGCTCTCGACGTCCCGCGGGCCCGTGTTCGTACGCCACAACCCGGACGCCGAGCCTGGCCACCCTCCGCTGCTGTTCGTCCACGGGCTCGGCGGTGAATCGCTCGACTGGGCCGACGTCGCCGCAGACCTCGGCGGCACATCCGACTGCTACGCCCTTGACCTGCCCGGATTCGCCAACTCGTTGCTGCCCGCCGACGGCGATCTCAGTCTCGACGGTCACGTCCGCACGATCGCCGAAATTGCCAGGCTGATCGGGCCGCCGGTGCACCTGGTCGGCAATTCGATGGGGGGTGCGGTCGCACTCAGGGTGGCCGCCGAGCATCCGGAACTGGTCAGCTCGCTGTCCCTTCTCTCACCCGCGCTGCCCGACCTGCGCCCGCGGTTTGGCAGCGCCCAGCTCACCGTTGCGGTGCTGCCCGTCGTCGGTCCGATGATCGTGCGCGCCGTGATGCGCGCCGACCCTGAGTGGATGGCCAAGCGCGTCTACACCCTTTGCTACGGCGACCCCGCGGCCGTAAGTGCCGACCGCCACGCGCACGAACTCGCCGCTTTGCGCCGCCGCGCAGGGCTCGCGCACAGTCCGCTCGTGTACCGGTCGTCGATCCGCACCATGGTCGGCGTGTACCTCGACCGCGGACCGCGCCGGCTCTGGCGGCAGGCGCCGGCTGTCGCCGTCCCGACTCTGGTGATCTACGGAGAGCGTGATCGGCTGGTTGGGTCGCGGGTCGCGGTACGGGCCCAACGCACGATCCCGGACGCCGTGTTGCTGCGGTTGCCTTATGTCGGACACGTCGCCCACCTCGAGGTGCCGGCCGCCGTGGCCGCGGCACTGCGCCTATTCCTGGCGCGCTCTGACCTGATTCGGGGAATGAGCGAGCCGCATGGGACGGTTGTGGACGTGCGACAGGTGTCCCTCAACCTGTCGATTGATTCGCTAGCTGCTGATTCGTTGAGGGTTCCGCCCCGCTGATGGAGTTTGACGTGTCGCTACCACCCCTGGTCGAGCCGGCTGACAGCCTGACCGTCGAAGAGGTCCGGCGTTACTCGCGGCACCTGATCATTCCCGACGTCGCGATGGCTGGGCAGAAGCGGCTGAAGAACTCGCGGGTGCTGGCGATCGGCGCGGGTGGTCTCGGATCCCCGACGCTGATGTACCTCGCTGCGGCTGGGGTAGGCACCCTCGGCGTCGTCGACTACGACACGGTCGATGAGTCGAATCTGCAGCGCCAGATCATCCACGGGCAGAGCGACATCGGCCGCTCGAAGGCGCAGTCGGCGCGCGACTCGATCCACGAGATCAACCCACTCGTCAAGGTCGTGTTGCACGAGGAGCGGCTCGACAACGACAACGTGTTCGAGATCTTCAACCAGTACGACCTGATCGTCGACGGCACCGACAACTTCGCGACGCGCTACCTGGTCAACGACGCGTGCGTGCTGCTCGGCAAGCCCTACGTGTGGGGCTCGATCTACCGCTTCGACGGGCAGGCATCGGTGTTTTGGGCCGAGAACGGCCCGTGCTACCGGTGCCTCTACCCGGAGCCGCCGCCGCCCGGCATGGTGCCTTCGTGCGCCGAGGGTGGTGTGCTCGGAGTGCTGTGCGCGTCCATCGGCTCGATCCAGGCGACCGAGGCGATCAAGCTCCTGACCGGTGTTGGCGAATCGCTGGTCGGCCGGCTGATGATCTACGACGCCCTCGAGATGTCGTACCGCACGGTCAAGATCCGCAAGGATCCCGAGTGCCCGATCTGCGGCAAGAACCCCACAATCACCGGGCTGATCGACTACGAGACCTTTTGTGGCGCCGTCTCCGACGAGGCGATGGAAGCGGCTCAGGGCTCGACGATCGTGCCGCGTGAGCTCAAGAAGTGGATCGACGACGGAGAGAACATCTTCCTGGTCGACGTCCGCGAGCCAGCCGAGTTCGAGATCGTTTCGATTCCCGGCGCGACGCTCATTCCGAAGGGCGAGTTCCTGAACGGGTCGGCGCTCGAGCGGATGCCACAGGACAAGCGCATCGTCTTGTACTGCAAGTCGGGCATGCGCTCAGCCGAGGCACTCGCGATCGTCAAGGGTGCCGGATTCGCCGACGCGGTGCACGTGGGCAGCGGCGTCGTCGGCTGGGTCAACCAGGTCGACCCAAGCCTGCCCTCGTACTAACTTTCCCTTCGTGGCGAGCAAATCCTTCGAGCCGGATGTCGAAGTGACGGCGTTCGCGCAACGGGTGCTGGACCTCGTCGACGCGATACCTCCGGGCAAGGTGCTCGCGTACGGGGACATCGCCGAATACCTCGGTGAGGGTGGCCCGCGGCAAGTCGGCTCGGTGATGTCGACGTGGGGTGGCGCCGTGCCGTGGCACCGCGTGGTTCATGCCGACGGCACCCCGGCACCGAGTCACGACGGAGAGGTACTGCGGCTGCTGCGCGCGGACGTGACGCCCATGCGCGGCGACCGTGTCGACATGCGCCGAGCCCGCTGGGACCCCGACTCCTAGCTAAGCTAACCGGTCCGGCTCCTCGCACGTTCAGCTTTCCGGCCGTCCGCTGGACCCGGTTCCTCACGGACGCAGGAAATTCGGCGCGCGGAGGATGCGTCTGTGACGAGCGCGGCTGCATTTGTGAGGAATGGATGATGGAGACATACCGCAGCTGGGCGACGCAGCCGAGCGCCGCGCAGTGTCAGCGTTTCGTGGTGTGATGCGCTGGTGTCTTCGATGAGCGGGACGGCGGGTGGGCGGCGTCCGCGTCGGCCCGCTGACGTGCCGCGCGTGGTGCGGGCACCCGCACGACCGGTCATCCCCGCGGTTCTCGACGAGGCGCAGCGACGCGCGATCGAACATCGTGGCGGCCCAGTCCTCGTGCTTGCCGGTCCCGGCACCGGCAAGACCACCACGATCGTCGAGGCAGTGGTGCAGCGCGTTAAAGCCGGCGAGATCACACCCGACCAAGCGCTAGTGCTGACCTTCAGCCGCCGAGCTGCCGCCGAGCTTCGCGAGCGCATCGCTGCTCGGCTTGACCGCACCATTCGCGAGCCGATCGCGCGCACATTCCACTCCTACGCATTCGGCTTGCTGCGCGCGAACGCGGCTCGTCGCGGTGAGCCCGCGCCGCGGCTGCTATCGGGTCCCGAACAAGACCTTGTCGTCCGCGAGCTGCTGGAAGGCGACGTCGAAGAAGGCGGCGTCGAGTGGCCAGAACGCCTGCATCCGGCACTGCTTACTCGCGGCTTCGCACAGGAGTTGCGTGACTTCGTCCAACGCGCCGTCGAACGCGGAGTGACCCCACGCGAACTCGCGCAACTCGGTCGCCGCGACAAGCGAGACGACTGGGTGGCGGCCGCGAAGTTCGCCGAGCAGTACGCGCAGGTGTCAGCATTGCGCGAGGCTGCGTCGTACGACCCGGCTGAGTTGATCCGGGCTGCGGCGGGGTTGTTGAGGGCAGATCCCCTTGTCCTGCAGGAGATTCGAGCCGCTCACGAATTCGTGGTCGTCGACGAATACCAAGACACCGATCCCGCCCAAGAAGAGTTGTTGGCCCTGCTCGTTGGCAGCCGCGACCTGCTTGCCGTTGGCGATCCCGACCAGTCGATCTACGGATTTCGCGGGGCTGACCTTGAAGGCATCCGCCGATTCGCCGACCGCTTTCGGGCAGCGGACGGCTCACCTCCCACTGTCATCGAGCTCGCCGTGAGCAGGCGCTCGGGCGAGCAGCTACTCGCAGCATCGCGTCGGGTCGCGCAGCGGTTGTCCGGTCCGCCCGCGCATCGCAGATTGCGACCCGCACCTGGCCTAGCCCCCGGCACCGCAGAGGTTCACCTCTTCGCGACGACCAGCGCCGAAGCGTCCTACATCGCGCAGCGATTGCGCGAGATGCACTTGCTCCACGAGGTGCCCTGGTCGCGAATGGCAGTCCTCGTGCGTAGCGGTACACCGCTTCCGATGCTGCGGCGCTCATTGCAGTCCGCCGGCGTGCCGGTCGCTGCGCATGCGGAAGAACAGCCACTGGTCGACGTCCCGATTGTGCGTGCGCTCTTGCGGATCCTCGCCGTCGTTACCGGGCGCCTCGACTTCACCGGGTCGCCGGGCGTCGAGCTTGCAGCCGAGCTGGTCACCGGCCCTCTCGGGCGTGCTGACCCGCTGGCGCTGCGCCGACTACGACAAGACCTAAGACGCCTTGAGCTTGCCGCCGGTGGTGGCCGTGCGTCGGGCGCGTTGCTCGCTGAGGCGCTGGTCACGCCAGCCGAGCTGGTCCCGATCGACCTGCGGGTTGCAGCACCTGCCCAACGCGTTGCCGATGCGCTCGCGGCAGGCCGCGCTGTTGCTGCCGACCCGGCAGCAACAGCTGAGGTAGTGCTCTGGGCGATCTGGCAGGCCGCCAACGTGGTGACCCGCCTGAGTTCACTCGCGTTGTCAGGCGGTCCGGGTTCGGCGGCCGCTGACCGCGACCTTGACGCAGTGGTCGCGCTCTTCGACGTCGCCGCCCGATTTGCCGATCGGCTGCCGAAGGCCGGGCCCGACGTGTTCCTCGACCACCTGCTCGGCCAGCAGATCCCGGGCGACACGTTGGCACCGCAAGCGCCGAGCGCAGAGGGTGTGCGGCTGATGACCGCGCACGCCGCGAAAGGCCTCGAGTGGGACGTCGTTGCTGTCGCGGGTGTGCAAGAAGGCGTCTGGCCCGACCTGCGCGGGCGCGGGTCGCTGCTCGGATCCCAGCAGCTTGTCGACGTGCTTGTGGCTGGCGACGACGACGGCGCCACCAGGGCGTTGCAGGCGGTCGCCGCCCGACTCGCTGAAGAGCGGCGGCTCTTCTACGTCGCGGTCACGAGGGCTCGCCTGCACCTGCTCGCAACCGCTGTCCGCAGCGACGACCAACAGCCGTCGCGCTTCCTCGACGAACTCGTGCCGAGCGAGCGCGACGAGCGGCCGCTGACGAGGGTTCCGCGCGGCCTCGACCTTCCGTCGGTGGTGGCGGAGCTGCGCGCCGTTGTGACGACTCCAGGTCCAGACACCGAGACGGCCGGACGACGAAAAGCCGCCGCCGGTGCACAGCTCGCGCGACTGGCGGTGGCCGGAGTGCCGGGTGCTGACCCGCGCGACTGGTACGGGCTTGGGCCGCTTTCCGATGAGCGTCCACTCGTCGACAACGGCGAACTCGTCAGGCTGTCGCCGTCCCGTCTCGAAGCATTTGCTCGTTGCCCTTTGCGTTGGCTGCTCGAGTCGTCGGGCGGCACGAGTGGCGATTCGACGTCACAGGGCATCGGCACGCTGGTGCACGCGCTTGCGCAGCAGGTCGCCGACGAAGGTCTGCCCGCAGCCGATGTCGCCGCGCAATTGCAGGAGCGGCTCGCGAGCGCAATCAAGCGGGTCGATTTAGGCTCTGGCTGGTTCGCGGTCCGGCAGCGCGAGCGCGCTGGCGAGATGGTGCGGAAGCTGGCCGAGTGGCTGCGCACCAACACCCGCGTTTGCGTCGCAGCTGAGCAGGACTTCGAGGTCACGATCGGCCGCGCAGTGTTGAAGGGCCAGGTCGATCGCCTCGAGCGCGACGACGAGGGGCGGTTGTTCGTCGTCGATCTGAAGACCGGGAAAGGTCAGCCGAAGAAGGACGAGCTCCAGACGAACGCGCAGCTCGGCGCCTATCAGCTCGCAGTCGAGCACGGCGGCTTTGTGGACATCACCGACGGACGCACGGCGTCGGGCGGCGCGGAGCTCGTTCAACTCGGTCGAGACACCCAAAGCTTCACGATGCAACGCCAAAACCCGTTGGCCGATAGCGCTGATCCAAAGTGGGCCCTCGACATGGTCGAGCGGTCGGCGCAGGGCATGGCGGGCAGCATCTTCAACGCGATCGACAACGACATGTGCAGGTCATGTCCGGTGCGCACATCATGTCCGGTGCGCGACGAAGGTCGGCAGGTGACCGCGTGACGGTCCGTTATACAGCTGTGCAGATCGCGCGCGCTCTCGAGCAGGATCCACCCACCGCCGAGCAGACCGCGGTCATCGAATCGACGGCGCAGTCGTGCCTTGTCGTTGCGGGTGCCGGCTCTGGCAAGACAGAAACCATGGCTGGCCGCGTCGTGTGGTTGGTAGCCAACGGCCTCGTGCGACCAGATCAGGTACTGGGACTCACCTTCACGCGCAAGGCGGCCGCCGAACTTGCGGCTCGAGTTCGCCGACGTCTGGGCCAACTTGCCGCGCGCGGGCTGGTCGACGCCGAGGTGATCAGCGCGGCCGATCCGACAATCTCGACGTACGACGCGTATGCCGGCCGGATCGTCGCCGAGAACGCGCTACGCATCGGCCGCGAGCCCGGACAGCGGTTGATCCCGCAAACCGTTGCGTGGCAGTACGCGCGTCGGGTTGTCGACGCCTACGACGGGCCGATGACCGAGGTCCTGGTTTCGCCGATGACGGTGACCAACGACGTCCGCGCTCTGGCCGAGGGTCTCGCGCAACATCGTGTGACGAGCCAGCAGTTGCGCGACTACTGCACCAGCTTGCACGGCGTGCTCACCGCCCTGCCTAAGGCGGCGACGCAGCGAACAACGAAAGACTTCCATGACGACATCGTCGGAGTGGCCCGAGCGCTTGCCGCACGATGCCAGCTACTGCCGATCGTGGCGGCGTACGACGAGGCGAAGCGCCGCCACGAGTGTCTCGACTTCGCCGATCAAATGTCACTGGCAGCCGACCTTGCCGAGCTGTTTCCAGTGGTTGCGGCGACCGAGCGGTCGACCTACCGTGCCGTGCTGCTCGACGAATACCAAGACACCAGCCACGCCCAACTGGTGTTCCTGCGTGCGCTGTTCGGCGCCTTTCACGAGGGCCTCGACGCAGCGCCGTTGCTCACAGCGGTCGGCGATCCGTCACAGGCGATTTACGGCTGGCGTGGCGCAAGCCAGGGCACGCTGGTCGCCTTTCCGCAGCAATTCCCGGACGCCGACAAGCCGGCGTCCGTGCTGACGCTGAGCACGAGTTTCCGCAATGAGCGCAGCGTTCTTGACGTTGCGAACGCCATCGCGGAGCCGCTGCGTGACGGTCGCGTCTCGACGCCGGAACTGGGTGCGCGCACTGCGGCAGGTGACGGCGTCGTGCGATGCGGGCTCTACCCGACAGTCGACGACGAGGCGAAAGCGGTCGGGGACCAGATCGCGGCGCTGTGGCGGGCAGACCACGAGAGGCGGGCCGCGGGCGAACCGACCAGCAGCATCGCCGTGCTCGTGCGAGCCTGGAAGCAGTTGCCACGCATCGAGGCTGCGCTGCGCGCACGCGGCGTGCCGATCGAGATCGTCGGCGTCGGTGGTCTGCTACTCGAGCCAGAAGTCGTCGACGTGGTCGCCACCTTGCGGGTGATGGTCGACCCCGCACGCGGCGACGCGCTGATGCGGCTGCTGACGGGTGCGCGGTGGCGTATCGGCGGTCGTGACCTTGCCGCACTGAGCAGGTGGGCGCGCCACTTGGCGCGTACGCCCTCGCGCGACGCCCTCGTTGCGGACGCGAGCGCCGCGGGCGAAGCGAACCCCGCCGACGTCACGCCTCCCGACATCACGGCGGTCGAGGCCACTGCTGTTGAGCCGGATCCCGACGATATCGACGACCGCAGCATCATCGATGCGCTCGACGCGCTGCCTGCACCCGGCAAGTTCACGCCGACGGGTCTGTCGGCGACGGGCCACCAACGGTTGGTCACATTGGCCGCCGAGTTGCGGGCGCTGCGATCACGGCTCGGGCAACCGTTGCCCGACCTGGTCGCCGACGTTGTGGCGACAACGGGGCTCGATGTCGAGGTTCTCGCACGCGGCGGCGACCTCAGCGCGTCGCGGGCCAATCTTGACCGCTTGATCGACGTCGCTGCGGAGTTTGCAGCAGGCGGCGACGACGTCAGCGTGGCGGCCTTCCTCGACTACCTCGACGCCGCCGCTGTTGAGGAGCGCGGCCTCGACCGTCCGGACGAACCCGAGTCGACGCTGCCCGAACTGCGTCAAGGTGCCGACGTGCGCCGCGACCGCGTGCAACTGCTCACTGTTCATGCATCAAAGGGCCTCGAGTGGGACGTCGTGTGCGTGCCCGGTCTCGTCGACAACCTCTTTCCTGGTGTGCGTCCCGCCGATGTCAGAGGTTGGCTCACCCAGCGCGGGTCGCTCCCGTGGCCATTGCGCGGAGACCGCGACGGCCTGCCGGTGGCGCGTCTCGAAGGCCATATCCACCAGATGGAGGCCGTTGAGGCGATCAAAGATTTCGCCGAATCAGCGAAGGCACATCTGCTGCGTGAGGAACGACGGCTCGCGTACGTGGCCGTCACCCGAGCGCGCAGCATGTTGATCTGCACCGGCTACCGGTGGGACGACACCCAAAAGCCGCGTGACGTCAGTGAGTTCCTGGCTGCCGTGCACGACGTCTGCGAGGCCGGCGGCGGCGAGGTCGACTGCTGGACAGAGTTGCCCGCTGATGGCACGCCGAACCCGATGCACGAGCTCGGGCCGGCGACTGCGAGCTGGCCGCTCGACCCGTTGGCCGTCCGCCGTCCGGCCGTCGAGGCTGCGGCTGAACTGGTCGAGTTGATGGCCGTCGAACTCGGCACCCTCGACGGGGCGATCGCCCTAACGAGCGCGACCGACGAGTGGAGTCGCGACGTCGAGGTGCTGCTTTCCGAGCGCGCGGCGCGCAAGCAACGCGCCAGGCTCGACGTCGAGCTGCCAAGGCAGCTGTCGGTCAGTCAACTCGTCACCTTGCGACGCGACCCCGATGAGCTTGCGCGTCAGCTCCGCCGACCGCTGCCGGCCGCGCCCGCACCGCTCGCCCGCCGCGGCACCGCGTTCCACCTATGGCTCGAGCAGCGCTTCTCATCACCGCGCCTGCTTGACCTCGATGAGGTGCCAGGTTCGGCCGACGCCGATGCGGCGCCCGACGCCGACCTGCACCAACTCCAGCAGTCCTTCCTCAAGACTTCGTGGGCCGATCGCGACCCGGTCGAGGTCGAGGTGCCGTTCGAGCTCGTCATCGACGACATCGTCGTGCGCGGCCGCATGGACGCCGTGTTCCGCGACACTGACGGCGGCTGCACCGTTGTCGACTGGAAGACCGGACGACGGCCCGCCGGCGCTGACGGACGCGCGGCCGCCATCCAACTCGCGGCCTACCGCTTGGCGTGGGCCGATCTGACCGGCACCGATCTTGCCAATGTCCGCGCCGTGTTCTGCTACTTGCGCGATGGCGCAACGGTCGCGCCGAGTGACCTGCTCGACCGCGAAGGCCTCGTCGAACTACTGCGCTCGGTCCCCGCCTAGGGCGCTACGGGTCCCCGCCTAGAGTCTTGGCATGAGCGAAATTTCCGCCTCGGCGGTTGATGATGCGCGGCGCGACGCCGTCAGGGCCTTCCTCGAGACACACAAGGAAGAGTTCGTCGCGCAGTTGTCGGACTGGATTCGCATTCCGTCGGTCTGGACCGACCCGCAGCGACGAGGCGACGTCGAACGCTCGGCGGAGTGGTTTGCCGATGCCGCCCGAGTGACCGGGTTTCCGACCGTCGAGATCTGGCCAGCCAGCGATGGCGCGCCGACGGTATTTGCGGAATGGCCCAGTGACAATCCGAACGCACCGACCGTCGTGGTCTACGGCCATCACGATGTGCAACCCGTCGACCCGGTCGAGAGCTGGAGTTTCGCGCCATTCGAGCCGGCCGTCGTGCCAGGGCCGGACGGCGACCGGTTGCTCGGTCGAGGAGCGTCCGATGACAAGGGGATGGTGCTCTACCACCTGTACGGATTGCGCGCGAGCTTCGCGGCGAGCGGACGCACCAGCCCGCCGGTCAATCTGAAGCTGCTCATCGAGGGTGAGGAGGAGTCGGGCTCGCCGGCCTTCGCCGATCTGCTTCGCGAGCGGCGCGATCGCCTTGGCTGCGACGTCATCGTCGTCAGCGACAACGGCCTATACGCCGCCGGCGTGATCACGACCTGCGTGCGCATGCGGGGCCTGACCGATTGTCAGATCGATCTGCACGGGCCGGACGTCGATCTGCATTCGGGCTCGTTTGGCGGATCAGTCCCGAACCCGTTGACCGTCATGGCGCACCTGCTCTCGGGGCTTCACGACCAGAACAACCACGTGACGCTCGGCGGCTTCTACGACGATGTCGCGCCGCTCACCGATGTCGAGCGCGACCTTATTGCGCGCCTGCCGTTCGACGATGCGCATTGGCTCGAGACGGCCGAGAGCCGCGCGACATTCGGCGAGGCCGGCTACAGCACGCTTGAGCGTATCTGGGCAAGACCGACGTGTGAGATTCACGGCGTCTGGGGTGGCTACATGGGTCCTGGCCACAAGACGATCGTGCCGACCGACGCGCATGCGAAGGTGTCGTTCCGGCTGGTCGCAAATCAGCAACCACTCGACGTCCAGGCGGCAATGCGCGCCTACGTAGCTGCCAACGTTCCTGAGGGCATCACCGCGAAGGTTGAGTTCTTCGGCGATGGCGTGCGGCCTTATCTGGTGCCGATCGATGACCCGGCGGTACAGGCGTTGGTGCGCGCGCTTGGCCGGGCCCACGACGACGACGTGCTCTTCACCGGCGAAGGCGGATCCGGACCAGAGGCCGATATTGCTGAGATTCTCCAAGCCCCGCTGATATTTCTGGGTGCCGGCCTCCCGACCGACCGGGTCCATGCGCCTGATGAGCACGCGGTCATCTCGGTATTGCTCAAGGGCGCCGAAACGGCGGCCTATCTGTGGGACGAGCTCGCCGCGCTGCCAACGGCATGACTCGACAGCCGCCCCCGTTAGGCCGCTCCGGCATCGACCGTGCAGCACATTTGCGAGCGGACGACGAGTGGCTGGCGCGCGCGTGGGCCAATCCGTCGTCCCGCATCATCGTCGTCGACGCAGGTCGTGCGCTCGTCGCGCGCGACGCACTGGTGGCGTTGCGGCCTGCCGAGTCTCCAGCGGGCGAGCGCTATTTCCTCGGTGTAGCAGCACCCTCTGACGTCGAGGCGGCTGTTGGACTGTTCGCGGTGGCCGCGCCGTTGCCCGACCCCCCGCCGTCCGGCATGAAAGCCGCCAACTTGCGCGAGGTCGGTGCCGAGCTGTCAGACGCCGAAGCCGGCTTGTTCGCGCATGCAGCGGCACTCGAGCAGTGGCACGCACGTCACGTCCGGTGTCCGTTGTGCGGTGCGGAAACGGTTGTCGCGCTTGCTGGGCACGTCCGTCGTTGCGTGAATGACGGAAGTGAGCACTATCCACGTACCGATCCGGCCGTGATCATGCTGGTGACTGATGGCGACGACCGGTGCTTGCTCGGTCGGCAGCCGAGTTGGCCGGCGGGCCGAATGTCGACGCTGGCTGGATATGTCGAGGCGGGTGAGACGCTCGAGCACGCCGTCATCCGCGAAGTGTTCGAGGAGGTTGGCGTTCGGGTCGGCAATGTGCGTTACGTCGCGAGTCAGCCGTGGCCGTTCCCGTCGAGCCTGATGCTGGCGTTTACCGCGCAGGCCACGACCATCGAACTCACGATCGACGACGACGAGATTGCTGAGGCGCGCTGGTTTACCCGCGACGAGTTGCGCACGGCGATCACTGGCGGCTCGCTACGGCTGCCGATGAGTGCCTCCGTCGCGTTCTATCTGATCGACGGGTGGTTCGGCGGCGATCTCACCCGCCTCGTTCACTGACGGGTCAGGACTCTGTGGCCGCGAGCTGATCGATGACGGCGGACAGCCGCGGGTTGGTCAGGGTGCTGCCGTCGGGGAACAGCACCGTCGGAACCGTCTGGTTTCCGCGGTTGATACTCATGACGAACTCGGCGGCGCCTGGGGTCTCCTCGATGTTGACCTCAGTGAACGCGATCCCCTCGTCCACAAGCTGGCGCTTCAGGGTCCGGCAGTAGCCACACCAGGGCGTGCTGTAGATCACCAGCGGGTTGGGAACCTCGACTGAGGCTGTCACGGGGAGGACTCCTCCGGATTACGCTCACGCGGGCGCAGTGGCGGGCCAGGCGGCCATTCCATGACAACTGTCGATCGCGTGGTCTTCTTCCTTTACGCCTGGTTCTTGATCGTCTTGGACGCCATCCTCACAGGTGCCGCCGTCGTGGCTCCGCGGTGTCGGTCGGCCCTGCCAAGATGGCCACGTGACAGCGGTGGCCGAACCTGGGATCTTGAGCGCGCTCGACCCCGAGCAGCGATCGGCGGCAGAGGCGGTTCGGGGGCCGGTCTGCATCCTTGCCGGCGCCGGTACCGGCAAGACCAGAGCCATCACCCACCGCATTGCATTCGCGGTCCGCACCGGCACGGTGTCGCCCGCTCACGTCCTGGCCGTCACTTTCACCGCCAGGGCGGCCGGCGAACTGCGCGGTCGGCTGCGCGGGCTTGGCGCCGGCGCCGTTCAGGCCCGCACGTTCCACTCGGCCGCACTGCGGCAGCTGCAGTACTTCTGGCCGCGCACCATTGGTGGCGAGCTACCGGCGATTTTGAAGTCGAAGGTGCCGCTGCTCGCCGAGGTAGCCGGGCGGCTGCGGCTCGGGCTTTCGTCGTCCGACCTTCGAGATGTTGCCTCCGAGATCGAATGGATGAAGGCGTTGCAGCGACCGCCCGACGACTACGCATCGTCGGTCTTACTCGCGCATCGCATCGCCCCGCGACCGGTCACTGAGATCACCGCGCTCTACGCGGGCTACGAAGACCTCAAAGTGCGCAAGAACCAATTTGATTTCGAGGATCTGTTGCTGCACGCGACGGCACTTCTCGAAACCGAGCCATCGGTCGCGGTGCAGGTGCGTGATCAATACCGGTACTTCGTGGTCGATGAGTATCAAGACGTCAACCCTGCCCAGCAGCGGTTGCTCGACGCATGGCTCGGCGATCGCGACGATCTGTGCGTCGTGGGCGACCCCGAGCAGACCATCTACTCGTTCGCCGGTGCTTCGCCCGATTACCTGACCGGCTTCTCGACGCGTTACCCGAAGGCCACCGTTGTGCGGTTGGTCCGTGACTACCGATCGACGCCGCAAATCGTTGCGCTAGCCAACAGGTTGTCCGGCGGCGCGCTCGTCGCACAGCTGCCTGGCGGGCCGGTGCCAGTCATCGACAGTTACTCCGACGAGGTGGCTGAGGCGGCCGCCGTGGCGACGAAGATTTCCAGGCTGATCGCCGACGGCACACCAGCGAGCGAGATTGCGGTGCTGTTTCGCATCAACGCGCAGTCCGAGACTTTCGAGCAGGCGCTGGCTGAAGCTGGCGTGCCCTATGTGTTGCGCGGCGGCGAGCGGTTCTTCGAGCGTCCCGAGGTTCGCGAGGCCGTCTTCTTGCTGCGCGGTGCCGCACGCGGCGAGCAGCCTGACGAAGGCACGCTCGCCGAAATCGTGCGCAGCGTCCTCGCCGCTGTCGGCTTCGGCCCCGTTCCGCCGTCCGGCTCGGGGGTAGCACGTGATCGATGGGAGTCGCTGGCTGCGTTGGTTCGGCTCGCGGAAGAGCGCGTTGGCGGGGAGTCCGCGGAATCGAGCCTGGCGGACTTCGTCGCCGACCTTGAAGAACGCGCATCGTTGCAGCACACCCCTGTCGTTGACGGCGTCACGTTGGCCTCACTGCATGCCGCGAAGGGGCTCGAGTGGGACGCCGTGTTCCTGATCGGTCTGGTCGACGGGACGCTGCCGATCGTCTACGCCGAGACGACCGCACAGGTCGACGAGGAGGCTCGGTTGCTCTACGTGGGCATCACCAGGGCCAGGCGTTATCTCGCCCTCTCGTGGGCGGCGGCGCGGTCTCCGGGCGGGCGCGCTAGCCGGCGTCCTAGTCGCTTTCTCGACGACCTGCGCTCGGCTACGGCCGGCGGGTCGGGGCAGCCATCTGCGGCGCGATCACCGCAAGCTGCCAAGTCGGGGCGCGACCGGGTCGAGCGCTGTCGGGTCTGCCAGAAGCTGCTCACCAGTGGCGCGGCGCGCAAGCTCGGCCGCTGCGCAGACTGTCCGGGCAGCGTCGACGAAGTGTTGTTCGAACGGTTGCGAGCGTGGCGGCTCGAGCGATCGAAGGAACTAAAGCAGCCCGCGTTCTGCGTGTTCACCGACGCGACGCTGACGCGGATCGCCGAGGTGCGCCCGCAGACCACGCAAGAACTCGCGACCATCGCAGGCGTCGGCCCCGCCAAGCTCACCGCTTACGCGGTCGAGGTGCTCGAGCTGTGCAGCGCGTCGAACTTAGAAGGCTCGTCGAGCTCGGTCGACTGGATTCGGCTCCCCTGACCAGCGCAAATAAATGCCCAATAAATACGTTGCCCGCGTCCCAGCGTTGGCCGTAGCCTGCCCACTGGACCTGTTGGAGATGGCACGCCCGTGAGGGCGTAGCCCGAGCCGGAAGGTGGTGAGCCGCAGTGGGAAACGCAACTAAGACCGACGTGTTCGGTGCTGGGTTCGCTGCTGCGTTCTCCGCGTCCGGGCTCGAGGGCAGCGGCATGACCGCTGCCGCTATGTGGCGTCCGACCACCGCGGCAGCCGTCAATTCGGCAGTAGTCGATGCGGCAGGCAATCCCGCACAGCCCCAGACCGTCGCAATTTCGCCTGCAGCTCGTACGCGCAGCCTCAAGCTCGCAATGCTCGACCAGCTCCACACGCAGAAGCAGTACGTGGTCACGACGCCGGACGCCGGTCGTGGCAACAAGGGGACCTCGCCTTGGGGGTTCCCGGTCTGAGGCACCACCAGACCGGCTCTCCAAGGCCGCGGAACCCTCACCGGGATCCGCGGCCTTTTTGTTTACCGGTTTGTTTTCAACCGCTCAATCCAGCGCCAACAAAACGTCTCACCTCACGACTAGAAACCTTCTGACAACGAGAACCTCCCGGAGGGGGTGACGCAGATGCTGACCGGCCCGTTTGACCGCGTGCTCGCTCAGGCGCTGCGACGGTCGCTTGAAGTCCCGTGTCTCACGGTCGACCCGGAGTTGTTCTTCGCCGAGTCGCCCGACGACGTCGAGACCGCCAAGGCGATGTGCGCGGAGTGCCCTGTGCGTACCGCGTGCCTGACGGCGGCGCTCGACCGCCAGGAGCCATGGGGCGTCTGGGGCGCCGAGTTGTTCGTCCAGGGAGCCATCGTGGCGCGTAAGCGTCCGCGTGGCCGACCGCGCAAGGAAGTTGCCGCCTGATCGCCTGAGTGACTCGGCGTTCGGCGGCGATCACCCCACCGAAACTCGCCTGTCGCAGCGACTGGCGAACGTCGATCAATCGAAATCAGGAGTTCACATGTTGGGCAACGATGCGCACGTCCGCGTCATGGCGACGCAGCGACAGCAGGAAGCGCAAGCAGCCGCACGCCGATCGAGAATCATCGCGGCCCGTCGGAGCAAGCGCAAAGCGGAAAACACCTCACGGTGGATCCGCCGTCTGCTGATCGTCGTTCGGTAATGCGACGCAAGAAGAGGGGCTGCACCCAACTGGGTGCAGCCCTTCCCTTATGGCACGGCGCTCGCGATTCAGTGCGTTGGTGTCAGGCCTGGCACCCAGCGACGCATTTCGGCCTGGAACGGCCCACGTGCGTCGAGCTGGCAGAGCACGCCGACGCCACCGAGCCACACCCGATGGATCAACAGATAGGACGGGGGCAAGTTCAGCTGGCGCCCGAATGCTGCGGCCTGCGTGCGCGGATCGCCGACACGGGCAGCCTGCTCGCGTAGCCACGCACGCGAGAAGTGGAACGTCGGCTGCCGGGCTGGGTCCAGAAATGGGTTGAGGTAGTTGATCAGCTCGTCAGGGTCGACGTGGTGACCCGGATTCACGAATCCTTCGGCGCGCAGGCCCTCGAGGACCGCGTCGTGATCGCCGCCGAGGGCGAGTGCGAGCAGCCGGCCGATCGCTGGCGGAAAGCCTTCGGGCAACCTGTTCACGGCGCCGAAGTCGAGCACCCCCAAGCGCCCGTCGGGCAGCACGCGGTAGTTGCCAGGGTGCGGGTCAGCGTGCAGCAGACCGGCGCGAGCCGGCCCGGAGAACAGGAAGCGCACGTAGAGAAGGCCGATCCGATCGCGCTCCTCACGACTGCCGTTGCGCAGGATCTTCGAAAGCGGGGTGCCGTCGACCCACTCGGTGACGAGCACGCGGTCGGCACCCGCGAGCACGTCCGGAACGAAGATGTCGGGGTCATCGGCGAACGCGAGCGCGAACGTGTGCTGCGATTGCGCCTCGAGCCGGTAGTCGAGCTCCTCTGCGACCCGCTCGCGTAGTTCGCGCAGCAGTGGCTTGATATCCAGCCCCGGCGACATCACGCCGAACAGGCGGCCCATGCGCGCCAGCTGGTTCAAGTCTGAGAGCAGCGCCTTGCCGGCGCCTGGGTACTGGACCTTCACCGCGACGGCACGGCCATCGGCCCACACGCCACGGTGCACCTGCCCGATCGACGCAGCTGCGGCGGGCTTGTCGGTGAACGAGCGGAACAGGTCGCGCCAGCTGGGGCCGAGCTGGCTGGCGAGCACCTTGTGGACCGTCGCGGCGGGCAACGGTGGCGCGTCTTCTTGGAGTCGGGTAAGCGCCTCGCGGTAGGGCGCCGCCATCTCTTCGGGCATCGCGGCCTCGAATATCGACAGCGCCTGCCCGACTTTCATCGCACCGCCCTTGAGCTCGCCAAGGACCTTGAAAAGCTGTTCGGCCGTGCGCTGCTGAAACTCCGCCATGACGTCGTCGGACGAACGGCCGGAAAGGCGCTTGCCCAGGCCGACAGTGGCGCGGCCGGCCGCGCCGATCGGCAGCCCGGCAAGGCGCGCGGTGCGGCTCATCGTGCGACGGGGTATCTCGCTCACATCACCATTGTCCGCTACCGAACGTTCGGGGATCGTTACTACGCAGGTCTTTGGCCGCCAACTTCCCCACTAACCGCCTCGTCGACTACTAAACCGCCTCGTCGGCCCAGCAGCAGCCGCACGATGGGTGCGCCCGCCAACTTCTTCGCCGCACGCGCCAATCAGGCAACGCGATCTCGAGCGTTCCGTTGCGCGTGGCGGGATCGCCGCCGTCGATGAACGCCAACACCTGCAGCGCCGCAATACTCGCGGCGAGTGTTGCCAAGGCGATGTCGCACGCTTCGGTGCCGTTGCGTGGGCCTCCCGACGCAAGTTGCGCGGCGATCACCGGCCACGCCGCATCGCGATCGGACCTGTGTAGCTCCAGGCACCGAAGGCACGACGTCCTCCCCGGCGATACGAACGGGCCTATGACAGCGGTCGCTTCCCTGACGACGACTCGCAGATGAGGCAGGCCGGATCGCACCAACTCGTTGAGCGTGGCCATTTCGGGCGCGCCGTCTGAGGCCAGTACCACGACGTCGTAGTGCTGAGTTGGCGTCAGCGCTGTCGTGCGAGTGATCTGACTGACCCGGTGGATCGCCGCGTGGGTGGCTTGGGCCCGGGTCGATCCCGTGTCACCGATCGCGGCGCCGGCCGGCCCGCAATCTGCCGGTCGACACGTCGCCGCGTCGTCGACGACGAGATGACCGATCCCGGCAGCACCCAGCAGGGTCGCGACTGCGCCGCCGACTCGCCCTCCGCCAACAACGCCGACGGTGGCGAGTTGCCGCCGTGACACCGTGGACAATCCGCCGTCGAGTTGGCCGGAAACCAACGACATCGACGCGACGTCGGGTGCGAGCCGGTCGCGTTCAATGCGGGGCAACACGGCGAGCGGATGGGTGTCTGTGGCTGCGTCGTCGAGGACCGCCGCCTCGGTCAGCATCGACACCAGCCGGTCCACGATCGAGGCGTCAAGACCCAAGGCGCGCGCCCGTGTGCGCAGCGCCGATCGGTCGTGCGCGCCGTCGAAAGCAGCCAGCAGTCGCCCCACCTGCTCACCGACTCCGGCGACCACGACGGTTCTTTCGTGGTGGACGCCGATCTGCAGCGTCGTCGAGTCACGCCACAGTCGTCGCAACGCTGTCTTCACGACCGGGCGCAACGGTAATCCTTCGGCTCGATTTCTCGTGCGCACACAGATCGCGGGCACCGGCCTCAGGGTGTCATCGAGTGGAGCCGCCCTGCGCGATCGTCCACAGGTGCAGACGCGACGTCGCGGTTCTTGTGGGGAAGGCCGGTGGCGAGCTTGACATGTGACTAACTGGTCACCTATCTTCACCACGTGGACGAGGTGTTCAGGGCCCTGGCGGATCCCACGCGACGGGAGCTTCTCGACGAACTCTTCCGCGAGGACGGTCAAACGTTGCGCGCACTCGAGGAGCGCTTCGCGATGACCCGTTTCGGCGTCATGAAACACCTCAAGGTCCTCGAGGACGCGGGACTCGTCGTCACCCGTCGCCGCGGCCGGGAGAAGCTCCACTTCCTCAATCCCGTACCGATCCGGCTCGTCCACGACCGCTGGGTGAGCAAGTACGCACAGCCCTGGACGGCCGCGCTCAGCGACCTGAAACACAGAATGGAGACTCCGATGGAGAAGGTTTTCGAGATCTATATCCGCACCACTCCCGAGCGCCTGTGGGAGGCGATCACCGACACCGAGATTCGGAGCAAGTACCAGTTCGGCATGCGAGCGACGTCCGACTGGAGCCCTGGCTCTCGCTACGAGATGCGTGCCGGAGGCGGCAGCGACGCGCCGTTGTTGGGTGAGGGCGAGAACCTCGAGGTCGAGCCGCCACGCCGCCTCGTTCAGAGCATGGTGGCGTTATGGGGGGACGACGTGAAAAGCGAAGGTACATCGCGGGTCACGTGGGAGATCGAACCCGTCGGCGACTCGTGCCGGCTTACCGTGACGCACGACCAACTACGCGATGGCGCAAACGGCCAGCTCTACGGCGGTTGGCCGATGATCTTGTCCGGGCTCAAGACGTGGCTCGAGACGGGGGAGTTGCTCACGACGCCGGGGTCGTTGATGTACCGCTCATAGCTGCTCACGCACGAATAACGAACTGAGCGGAGGCCGCATTTTGCGACCTCCGCTCAGTGGTGTAGCAAACGCAGTGGTGTAGCACGTTCTGTTGAGCAAACTCAGCTGTGCTGGTGCATGTCTAACGGGCGTGCGCGATTAGGCCTTGCCGAGGATCCGGTTGAGCGTGGTGCCGCATACGTGGCACTTGCCCTTCGCCATCTTGGTGCCCTTGTCGTTGACGACGACGTCGCCTTCGAACTCGCGCTTTGCCTTGCATTTCACGCAGTAGGCCTCGCCACTGTATTTCTCGGCCACGCGGTCCTCCTTGGTCACGGTCGGGGGTAAAACAGGTGGAACGGGTTGGGGCTCTCTAACCTCTGGGCATGCGCCGATCACGTTGATCGCGTTCGCGAGCCAGTCTTCGGTCGAGTCGTC
>DATCFU010000033.1:0-54986 GCA_036509315.1 Acidothermaceae bacterium | reverse complement strand
CGGGTTGGCGCGAAGCATCTCCTCGGTCGCCATCGCTGCCATGTTTCGCCACAGCATCGCGGTCGGACGCACGAGCGTTTCCCCGAGGGACACGACCGGCAGATTCAGCGGTATCCCGCCGGCCTCATAGACCCCTTGCTTGACACTCTCGGCGACTTCGTTCAGATGCGCGTTGCACGGCGTGAGATCGGACGCCGAATTGGCGATGGCGATGTGCGGGCGGCCATCGAACGCATGCGCCGGAAGCCCTCGGCGCATCCACGCACGGTGAATGTAGGCATTGCGACTCGTGCCGGCGTACCACTGGGCGCTGCGCTGCTCAACCAAACGTTTGCCCTCGCTCCGCCTTCGCTCTGCCTTTGCTCTGGCCAGTGTCAGGGAGGCACTTTCCGTGCCCCCGATCGTAGACGGGAGCCCTTCAGGACCGGCCGGTGGTTGCCTATGATCGGAGCAGGATCGCTGATCCGGAGGCTGTGCTGTCGGCGATACGACGTTACTTGTGGCGACTGCTCGACGAACTGCAGTCGCTGCTACGCGACGTCGGTGCAGCCTGGCGGTCCGGACGCCGACCCTGGTTGGCAACTCTGGCCTGCCTGCTCATCGCAGGGGTCTACGGCGCCTGGCATGATCCGCAGAGTCACGAAGCGCTGGTGAAGGTCGGCGACGCATACGCAGGGCAGCCCCTGAACGTGGAGTTGGTGCGGGTCCCTGCCTCAGTCTTTCTCCCGACCTTCGACCTCCCGTGGTGGGCGGCGGCCATCCAGGTCGCTGCGGTCTTGAGCATCGCAGAGCTGTTGTTGGGCCGCCCCGGCCTGACCCTCGTCGGCGGCCTCGCCCAGTTCGCCAGCACAATGCTCGCTCGGGTCATGATCATCTACGGCGCGGCGGTTCACATCGGCCTGCCGCTGAGTCAAGCCGGCATCCTCGACACCGGCCCGTCGGGGATCACGACCGCGATCGGTGCATGGCTGCTGGCGCGCCGACATGCCTACGCAACGCTGGCGCTGCTGATGGCGGCACTCACGGTTGCTGCCATTGTTCAACCGAACATCGATGGCCGAGAACACGAGACAGCAATGTTCGTCGGGATCATCACCGCCCTATTGCAGGCACGTATTCGGGTGCCCTTTCGACAGCGAGTTCGAGAGCGCGGTGCCCAATCAACGCCGTCATGACATGTCGAGGACCAGACTGCTCCACGAGAAGTCCCTCGCTCCGTGTCCTCTCGCGTCGTACGGGTCGTAGCAGTCGCGTAGTCCTGACAGCCCGCGGACTCGACCATGACGGTGAACTCGTGAGCCGCCCAGGTGCGGAACTCGTCCTGCAGAACGCCAGGTGTGGCAATAAGCCTGATGGCTGTTTGGCGGCCAAGAGGGTGGTGATCTCCGCTTGAGCCTGATCGGGTCGTAGCGCGCTAGCGCAATCACATGGAATGCGGAATCCCAGTCGGCGGGTGACCGGCGAGTGAGTCGGCACGGGTCGGCGACGAAACGAGTGAGCGTCAGGCGTCGATCTCGAACTTGTCGACGTTCACCCAGACGTAGCGCGAGTTCGGGTTCGATTCGGCGAGCACGGTGAGCACGCAGACATGTTCTCCGCGCGGCAGAACCTCGCTTTGCCAAGCAAGCCCGCCCTGCTCGCGTTCGGGCGCGTACTGGTCGATGGTCGCTGGCTCCTGGCCGTCAATGGCGATCGAAGCCTTGCCGTGGTTGGCCGCAACGACACCGTAGAACCGGATGCGGGTGCCGACAAATCGAACTGTGCAGGTGTCGCCGGGCATGCTGGAGTGTGCGTTCGAGCCGTCCGACTCTAGGTTGGCGGCCGCGTGGCCCCAGGTGCCTTCGAAGTTGCACTGGTTGAGTCCGGTGCCCATCACTTCGTTAGGTACGACCGTCACTCCGTTCACGGTGGTCACGCCTCGCATCGGGCCAGTTTCGACGTCCACACTTGTGGCTTCGACGTGGTCGAAACGAAAGCGCTCCACAAGAGAGTGCAGCGTCTGTTCGATGGTCGCGACCTCGGCCGCAACGGTGCGTGCCTTGGCTCCTGCATACGCACCGAGTCGCACGGCATTCGTAAGCGACCGCACGCTGGAAGCCAACGCAACGGACTGATCCGCGGCGTCTGCCGTGCTGCGGGCGATGGCTTGAGTCGTCGACGTCTGTTGCTCAACAGCCGCCGCGATCGAATGTTGCCGTGTGCTCATTCCGTAGATCGTCTCGCTGACACTATGCATCGAGGATCCCGCGTGCTCGGATCCCTCGTCGATCTCGCGCATCGTCGCGGCGACGTTGCCGGTAGCTGACGCGGTCTGCTCGGCAAGCAGTTTGACCTCACTCGCAACGACAGCAAACCCGCGGCCGTGCTCACCGGCGCGGGCCGCCTCGATCGTTGCGTTCAAGGCGAGCAGATGTGTCTGGCGAGCCACTCCGTTGATGAGTCGAAGGACCTCCTCGACGCGCTTCGAAGCTCCGCGCAGGTCTTCCACGCTCTTGCCGGCGACAGTGATCTGTTCGACGCCGGATTGGCCAAGGCCGGACGCGTCGATCGCGTGTGCGGCGACTTCGCGCATCGTCGCCGTCGTCTCTTCCGTGGCGCTCGCGATGAACTGGATGCTCTGCGAAACCTCAGCCGCCGCGCGCGCCGCAGCGGCGACCTCGACGACCGTGCCCTCGGACGCATTCATCATCGACCAGGCAACCTCGTTCATGGTCTGCCAGCCGCCGGCGAGCAGTTCCGCGCAGCGGTCGGCGGCGGAGACCAATCCGCGCATCTCAAGAACGATGGCGCGCACCGCAATCTCGAGTTCGCGCAGCTGTCCTTCGGACGTGACCTCTGCTCGCACGCGCAGGTCGCCGCCGATTATCCGCTGCAAGTCGCTGATCACCACATCCATGGATGCATTGCGGCGGCCGCGGACAACACCGGATGTCAGCCCGCACAACCCACTGATCAGCGCGACGGCGAAAAGGTCGGACAGCCATGACACGGAGCGAAGAGCACCGGTGATCGCTAACACCGTGAGCGTCGCTGCGGTCGCTATCGCTGGGATCAGGTAGTCGGTGACCCGGACGGCGATGGCGAAAAAGGGCACCCCGTGCGACGCCGAGCCATCGGACGCGGCGCGTGACAGCGGCATCGATGGCTCCAGGTCGAAGGGTGGACTCCCCCGTTAATCGACCGGAATTGCGCCTAGTTGAGCCTGGGCGCGCTGCGCCACACGAATGGGCGCCCTACGAATGGGCGCGCTGCGCCACGAGCGCCCGAGCCAACGTGGCATCGGTGACGAGGCTGTTGACGTGCCCGCTGAGGATCACCGACCGCAGCGCCGCCAGCTTCGTCGGGCCGCCGGCGACGGCAATCACGTCGTCGATTGCCTTCAACTGCGTGCTGTTGATCGAGATGCAGCGGTCGGTGAAGTCCTGCGCGACAGTGTTGCCCTCCGCGTCGAGCAGTGTGGCGCAAACCTCCGCCGTGACGCCGCGCCGGAGCAGCGCCGTCCGCTCCTTTGCGGGCAGTGCGTCATAGAGCTGGGACGACGGGGGGTTCCACGAGCCGACCGCGACGACCGCTTTGGTGACAGTGGGGAATCGGCGGTGCGCCTCGGCAACCTCCGGCTGCCGGCGCAGCATCGCCGCTGTCGCGGCGTCGGGCAACACCTGAGGGATGTACATCGGGAACGCCGGGCCGCCATTGCGCGCCGAAATCTGGCGTACAAGTTCGACGCTGTTCTCTTCCGCGTTGACACCGAGCAGGGCTCCGGTGAGCTGAACGACCGGGCAACAGGCAAGTGAGTCCATCGTCTGCGCCATGATCGTCAGGGTCCGCCCGTAGCCCACGCCGAGGACGTCGTTCTCAGTCACGAGTTCGGAGACCAGCGCCGTCGCGGTCTGCGCCAGCGCCGTCCGCAGGTGCACCTCGGTCGCCTCGCCGGTCTCGACCGCGACGACGTGTCGCAGGTCGTAGGCGCGGCGCAGCTGCTCAGACAGTGCGTAGTCGATGTTGTCCGGCGCCGAGATCTCGATTCGGACCAGACCGGATTCCCGCGCCTGCTCGAGGATCCGGGCGACCTTGAAGCGATTGATCCCAAGTTCGTCCGCGATCTCGCTTTTCGACTTCGATTCCAGGAAGTAAAGCCTGGCCACAGTCGCGGCTCGCACCAACTGGGCCGGCCGCAGCCGGGTGGGTTCTTCGGGCGGCAACTCACGTCCTCCACGTAACGAGTTGGCCACAAGAGTGGCACACGGTCTTGACGTATTCGAAAGTCCACGGTGAACTTGAGGCGCTCAGGGGAGCATACTACATGCTCATTTGAGCACAGGTCAGTCGGGATCGCCATCGCTGACCGCACACGGGCATTAACCGAGGAGGAACCAGTGCAGGTCCGTCCACTAAGGCATCGCGGGGCGTTAGTGCCGCTGATCGCGATCGTCTCCGTAGGCTCGATCGTTTTGTCGGCGTGCAGTTCGAGCAAGCCGAAGGCAGCGTCGACGAGTGCTCCTGCGGCGGCTTCGACTGCCACCACGGCAGGCGCGCCATCTGCCGCAGCGTCAGGTTCGGCGCCAGCTGCCGCGTCCGCTTCTGCGCCCGCAGCTGCGTCGTCCGGCGCCGCGACTGGCGCCACGTACACCGGCCCGCCGGTGACCATCACCGTCGCCGTCACGGCGAACCCGTTGATGACGACGATCGAGAAGCTGACACCAGCTGGGTTCCAGGCCAGCCACCCCAACATCAAGGTGAAGTTCGTCACTTACGACGAGAACACCGAGCGCGCGAACGTCGAGAAGGACGTCGCGGCTGGCGGCGGTCAGTACGACGTCGTCATGATCGGCCCCAACGACATCGCGTCGTGGGCCAAGAACGGCTGGATCAAGGACCTCACTGCAGACGCAGCGAGCGACCCGAGCTACGACGTCGGCGACCTGCTCAAGCCGATCAGTGACGCGCTGTCATCGGATGGCAAGCTCTACGCCGTTCCGTTCTACGGCGAGTCGTCGTTCATGATGTACAACAAGAAGATGTTCGCCGCTGCCGGCGTGACGATGCCTGCAAACCCGACGTGGGCCCAGATCGCGACGTTGGCTGACAAGTTGAACGACCCTTCCAAGGGCGTCGCCGGCATCTGCCTTCGCGGTCTGACGGGTTGGGGCGACAACCTCGCGGCACTCGACACCGTGGTGAACACCATGGGTGGGCAGTGGTTCGACACGAGCTGGAACGCGCACCTCACCGACCCGGCGTTCGAAGCGGCAGTGAATTTCTACGTCAACCTGATCAAGAAGGACGGCGAGAAGGGCGCGGGTAACGACAGCTTCAACGAGTGCCTGAACATCCTCGAGCAAGGCAAGGCAGCCATGTGGTACGACGCGACTGTCGCGGCTGCCACTGTCGACGCACCAGGTAGCCCGATCCAAGGCAACGTGGGCTTCGCGCCAGCACCGGTCGACAAGACGGCGGCGTCAGGTTGGTTGTGGAGCTGGGCACTAGCACTTGAGGGTTCGTCAAAGAACGCGCAGGCAGCGTGGACGTTCATGGACTGGGCAACGTCGAAGTCGTACATCGCTTACGACGCCGCACAGAACGGTTGGGCGGCAGTTCCTCCCGGAACGCGCACGTCGACCTACCAGAACCCCAGCTACCAGGCAGCAGCAAAGGACTTCGCTGCGCTGACGTTGAGCCAGATCAACTCGGTCAACGTCAACCAGCCCGGCGTCGCACCGCAGCCGGTTCCTGGAGTGCAGTACGTCGGGATCCCGGAGTTCGAGGACTTCGGCCAGAAGGTATCCGCTGAAATCACGGCAGCCATCGACGGCCAGGAGTCGGTCTCGACCGCGCTCCAGAAGAGTCAATCGATCGCGCAACAAGCGGTCATCGCCGCCGGCTACAAGAAGTAAGGACGGCTCGAAGGAGTAGCAGCAGTGCGCGCACGTCGGCGTTTCGACCAAACGCCGACGTGCGTGCCACAAATGGTGTGAACAGTCAGAGCGGAAGGACAGGGCATTGGTTGCATTAAGCGACCCGGTGACCGTTACTCGCGAACGTCGGACGCTGCGGCCCAGAACCGAAAGCTGGGTTCGCCGCTTCCCGCTCGTCCCGGCTCTCGTCTTCACGGTCGTGGTAACACAGATCCCGTTCTTGCTCACGCTCTGGTACAGCCTGCAGAAGTACAACCTGAACTACCCACACCGACCACGGCAGTTCCCGACGCTGGCCAACTACCGACTCATCTTCAAGGATCCGACGTTTCGCATCGCCGCAGAAAACACGGTGCTGCTCACCGTCGTCCCGGTCGTCTTGTCCATCGTTTTCGGCGTGGGCATCGCGGTATTGCTCAACCGTCACGTCTTCGGACGCGGCTTTCTGCGCACGTTGATCGTCAGCCCGTTCCTGGTGATGTCGACCGCCGCGGCGCTGGTATGGAAGTTCACCATTCTCGACACGACGTTCGGGGCGCTGAACTTCTTCTTGAAACCGTTCGGTGTGGGCCAGGTGAACTGGATCGGCGTGCACTCGCAGGCGACGATCATCACCTTCCTCACCTGGCAGTGGACGCCGTTCATGGTGCTGCTCGCGCTGGCTGGCTTGCAGAGTCAAGGTGACGACCAGCTCGAGGCAGCGCGGGTCGATGGCGCGGGCAGCTGGCGAATCTTCCGCGCGTTGACGATTCCGCATCTGCGGCCCTACATCGAGCTCGGCGTGCTGCTCGGATCCATTTACATCGTGCAGGCGTTCGACTCGATCTACATCATCACCGCCGGCGGTCCATCGACCGATACGACAAACCTGCCCTACTACATCTACCAAGTGGCGTTCCAGGCCTACGACATTGGCCGCGCATCGGCCATGGCCGTGGTCGTGGTTATCGCGACGATCCTGATCGCCACACTCGCACTGCGCATGATCTCGAGTCTGTTCAGCGACGAAGGGATGCGTGGGCGATGAGCTCTATCACGCTCGCCGGTCAGCAAACTAAGCCGCTCACTCGGCTGCTGCTCGGTGCACTCACCTGGATCATCGTGCTGCTGTTCTTCTTCCCCGTCTTCTGGATGGCGCTGACAGGATTCAAGACCGAGGCGACCGCGGACACCAGCACACCACACTTCATCTTCAAACCAACGCTGAATGAGTACAAGGCGGTGTGGAAAGGGGCGGGAGGCACGACCGGACTGCGGCCCTATCTCGAGCACTCCATCGGGATCACGGTGATATCGACCGTCATCGTCCTTGTGCTTGCGCTGCCGGCCGCCTATGCGCTGTCGATTCGGCCGGTCCGCAAGTGGCGCGACGTTCTGTTCTTCTTCATCTCTACGAAGATGCTTCCTATCGTCGGCGCGATAATCCCGCTATACGTCATTGCACGAGATTTGCACGTGCTCGACCACCAGCGACTACTTGTCGTGCTCTACACGGCATTAAATCTGCCCATCGCCGTGTGGATGCTCCGCTCGTTCCTTCTCGAGGTTCCGGCTGAAGTAATCGAGGCCTCTCGCGTCGACGGCGCTGGGTTGTTGCTGCAACTGCGATCCGTGATCCTCCCCATCATCAGCCCGGGAGTAGCAGCGACCTCGTTGATCTGTTTCATCTTCGCCTGGAACGAGTTCTTTCTCGCGGTCAATCTCACGACGATCAAAGGTGCGACGGTACCGATCTACCTTGTCGGTTTCGTGCAGCCAGAGGGCCCGTTCCTCGCCCATCTGTCGGCCGCGGCAACTGTCGCCTGCCTCCCTGTTCTGCTCGCCGGCTGGGCAGCGCAGGACAAGCTCGTACGAGGCCTGTCGATGGGCGCCGTCAAGTAGTGGTCATTGCAATCGCAAAGGTGGTGGGCACGTGCAAGCGGTAGTCATCAAGGCGCCACACGAGGTCGAGGTCATGACGGTCGATGACCCGACGCCCGGACCTCGCGAGGTCATCATCGACGTTGCTGCGTGCGGCATCTGCGGCACCGACTTGCACATCCTCGAGGGCGAGTTCGCCCCCACCCTGCCAATCATTCCCGGGCACGAGTTCGCCGGCACGGTAGTCGGTATCGGATCCGACGTGACCGAACTAGCAGTTGGTGCCCGCGTCGGAGTCGATCCGTCGCTGTACTGCTTTGAGTGCCACTACTGCCGGCTCGGCAAGAACAACCTGTGCGAGCGATGGAACGCGATCGGCGTGAGCGTGCCAGGCGGCGCGGCCGAGTATGCCGTCGCCCCTGTCGCCAACTGCATTCCGCTGCCCGACCATATGCGGCTCGAGGACGCCGCGCTGATCGAGCCACTCTCGTGCGCGGTGCGCGGCTACGACGTGCTGACGTCGCAACTCGGCTCGCATGTCCTCATCTACGGCTCCGGCACGATGGGCCTGATGATGCTCGAGCTTGCAAAGCGCACGGGCGCCGCCTCTGTCGACATCGTTGACATCAATCCGGATCGGCTTACGACCGCTGTCGCGCTTGGGGTGTCGAGAACCGCGGGTTCGGCGGACGAGTTCGACCAAGCGCGCGGCTGGGAACTTGTGATCGACGCGACGGGCGCGGCCGCCGCAATTCAAGACGGGTTGTCGAGGGTGTCGCCCGGTGGCACGTTCCTGCAATTTGGGGTCTCCGCGTACGCGACCCGTGTCACGATCGAGCCGTACCGCATCTACAACAAAGAGATCACCATCACGGGTTCAATGGCCGTCTTGCACAGCTTCGAACGAGCGGCCGACCTGTTCGCCTCCGGCATCTTGGACCCCGACATCTTCATCAGTCACCGGCTCCCCCTGAGCGACTACGTTGAAGCGCTCGGCCTCTTCCAGCGTGGCGTCGGACGCAAGATCCAGGTCGTGCCCTAAGGCCAACCGTGGAACCCGCCGGACGCAGGGTCAGCACGCGAGTTTCCTCCTTCACGCGTCCGCGTCCGCTGCATATCCTGTACGCATGAAGCGACGGATGCCGTCCATCGTCTACAGCGTAGACGCGGGCGGCTCCGGGACCGTGGTCGCCGTGTGGCGAGCTGGCGTCGTCGTCGACACCTCGTTCTATCCGTCGATTGCGATCGCCTCGACGGGCACGACGGCCGCTTGCCAGTCGCTGTCCGACGTACTTCGAGGCATCACCGAACACGTCGGCAAAGACTCGTGGGCACTTGGATGCATCGGCTCGTCGTCCATGCCAGTAGCAGCAGAAGCTCCCGCTCCGAAGGCGTTGCTCGACGTTATCGCCGTGCACGCGCCACGCGGCCGCGTCGTCCTTGTTAATGACGTCGTCCCCCTGCTGTGGTCGACACCGTTGGCAGGTGTTGGGATCGTCATCTGCAGCGGAACTGGCAGCAGTGTGCTCGGGCGAAATGCCAACGGTGAGCAGACCAAAGTCGGCGGTCACGAACACATCGTCTCCGATCAGGGCAGCGCGTACAGCCTCGCGCGCGAAGGGTTGCGGGCTGCCGGACGTTCCAATGACGCAACCGGCCCGACAACGAAACTGCAGTCTCTTGCGGAGAGCTTCTTCGACTTGCCGATTCCGGCGCTCGGCCGCTGGCTTGCGGAACTGCCGCGACCACGTACGACAATCGCCAGTTTCGCGCCACAGGTAACAGCGGCTGCCGAATCCGGCGATCCCATCGCGGAGGCCATCGTTCAGAGCGAGGCGCGCGCGCTCGTCGCTGCGGCCGTTGTCGGAGCCGCGCGACTGGCATTCCACTCGGCGCCACGCATCGGACTCGCGGGCGGCGTCCTGCACAAGAGCGCGTACTACCGCAAGCTCGTCGAGGAGGAGTTGGAGCGGCAAGGCCTCACTGACACGAGCTACCGAAACGTCCACCTAATCAACGGAGCGAGAGCCGGTGCCGAATACGCACAGCGGCTCGCGGCCGGCTTGCTTGACGACCAACCAGTACCAATGCCGGACGGCGCGGTGCTGGGCTCGTTGAACTAGTGCTCGAGACGTGCCACGAGCCGACGGTCGAACCCGTTTATCCGTGCGGCTTGCTGTGGCCGGGCGGCGGGGCGCCGTCCTTGCGTCCGTGTCCACCACCCGGCCCAGATGTGTCCGGCACCGCAGTAGTGACTCCAGGCGACAAGTTGGCGCCCACGGTCGGCACCTGCGACGACGCAGTCGGCACCAGCGCGGCATCACTAACGACGCGCTGCAGTTGCGCCAAGACGGCTGCCGCTCGGGCGCTGCTCAAACCCCCAGCGGCTTCCAACGCGAGGACGTCCGAGCGCATCTTGGCGGCAGCCCCAGAAAGCCCGCTGGCAGTGCCTGCGTCCGCTGCAGATACCACTCCGTTCGCGTCACTCGTCAGCAGGGTGCTGGCCGCCACGCTGACCGCAGTGGAGTGCGCGCCACCGCATCCGGCGGACAGCAGAACCGTACCGATGAGCGCACCCATGCCGGCCCCGCGCACTCGTCTCGTCGCGCCCGGGCGGCGGGTGCTGGTCATGGTTTGACCAACTGGCGCAGGCGCACGAGGTCTTGATCAAGTTGCGTTGAGGCGACTGTTGGGCTCGTCGTCGCGACGCCCACCGGTGGTGTCGTCGGATCGTGGGTGCCGGACCTCGCAATTGCGACTCCGATCGCTGCAAGTGCAACCAGCCCAATCGCCGCTGCCGCCGCCTTCTGCCGCCGAGAGACTCCTACCTTGGTGTGGAGTACCGATGTCGTGGCATCCGAAATGGCCGCTCCGGAAGTGTCCCCTGTGAGGGCCTTGGTCGGCTGCGAAAGATTATTAGGGTCGGCCAAGCCGACAGCGCCGAGCCCAGCGATGAGACTCACGTCGGAGCCGGGGAGCAGCGGCCCCCCGCGCAATACGGCGGCCACCTCGGCGGCCCTGGGACGGTCCTGGGGATCCATCGCCGTCATGTCAGCTAACAGCGCACGCCACACGGACGGCAGAGCCGCGTCGATGATGGCAGTTCGGGACAAGCGGGCGAGCGCGGCCTCGATGCTGGTGCCCTGGTACTCGCGGCGGCCGGTGAGGGCTTCGAGCATTACGAGACCCAACGCATAGATATCCGACGCGCTGGTGACGGGGCTGCCGCTGACCTGCTCGGGGCTCAGGAAGGCGGCGGTGCCCAGGATCTGCCCAGCCGCCGTGAGTGTTGGTTGCTCGACGCCGCGAGCAATGCCGAAATCGGCCAGGTAGGCGAGACCGTCTTGGTCGATCAGGACGTTCGCTGGTTTGACATCGCGATGCACGATGCCGCGGGAATGCACGAAGTCGAGAGCCTCGCCTACGCGCAGCCCGATGCTACGAACCGCCTCAACGGGCAGCGGCCCGTTGAGAAGCAACTGGGACAGGCTGGGGCCTTCAACGAGAGCCATCACGAGAAACGCGCGCGGGGAGCCCGAAGGTGGCGTATCGGTGCCTGCGTCGTAGACCGCGACCAACGCCGGGTGACTCAAGCCGGCGAGCGTTCGCATCTCGACGCGGACGCGGTCGGGGCCACGCGGATCACTTGACGCATTGAACAGCTTTACTGCGACGTCGCGATCGAGTAGTTCATCGTGGGCCCGGAAGACCTGTGCCATTCCGCCTGCACCCAATGAGGAGCCCAGTTCGTAACGACCGGCGACCTTGTACGACGCAACCGTCACGGAACCTCCGCTCACCAAGGTATCGCCGCGACACGTGGCCCCCAAGTGGTCTGCCCGTTTGCCGTAACGGCGACACCCGCCGCCAAGTGGGACTTGACGACGGGCGGCTGGAACCGCTCAACAAAGTTAGTAGACCTCGCGTGATTCCGCCACGCGCTCCTGAGTCACTGTCGCCGGGGACCCAACCGGACCACCAACTGTGCGTTCTTGCACGACGGTGGCTCGGCGGCGCGGCGCGAATATGGTGAGCGTCACGACCAAACCTAAGGCACCTGCAATCATCAGAATAATCCCGACGGTGTGGATATTGAAGCCGCTTGCAGTTGCGTGAACGGCGAACGTCAAACCGGCGCCCACCGCGATCAGAAATACCGCTACACCGATCCCCATGAGATCCTCCAAGTTAACGCCCGCCGCAATCCGGCTGGACCTTGCGATACAAGTTGCCCAGGGCGGCGAAACTCAAACAATCCGAGTTGTCAAACTGTGCGCCGGAGCACTAACGCGAGAAGAACGTCGGCATGTAGCGCTGTCGTGTCCGAACCTTTCGTGCTCGCGTAGGAAATACGCGCTCACGAAGCGCCCGAGACGCCGACAAATCCTCCAAGAAAGCCCGTCGCAGCCGACGTCGCTGCTCATCTCGATGGTCATCTCGATCCATGCGGCACGTGTCCCCTGTGTTGATGACTGACAAACGAGCGCCGCGGGTTTGAGTCCCCGATATCCCCAATCGGAGTGGCCTTCACGAAGTCGTCAGATTGGTTCTCGATACTTGGCTCACATTCGCAGTTCACTGTTTCAGCGGACTCGTCCGTGGTTCGCGGAGGACTCCTATGAGCGGACGGCGGGACAGGTCATCTTCTTCACGGTCGCGCTCGTTGCTGGTCGTCTTGGGAATCTTCGGAGCGTCCGCTCTTGCGGCCAGCCTCGCCTTTCACAACACCATCGGGACGGCGCTTGCGAGCACCTATCTCGTGGTGATCGTTTCAGCGGGATCAGTCTTGATGTGGCGACGCAGGATCTGATTCCTCAGCGGAAGGACGCTAGTGCAGCACCTGATTGTCACCTACGGGTATCTCGCGATCTTTGTCTTGATGCTGGCCGAGTCGGCATGCATTCCGGTTCCCTCGGAGGTGACAATGCTGTTCGGCGGGGCGCTGGCAAGCGGCGCACTCGCCGGAACGCGGCTGAACATCGTCGCCGTCGTGTTGGCTGGCACGGCCGGCAACGTTGCGGGCAGCTACCTCGCGTGGGCCGTCGGACGCTTGGCGGGTCCGGCTGCCGTACACCGCTGGGGCAGGCACCTGCGGCTGAACGATCACGACATCGATCGAGCGCAACAATGGTTCGCACGCCACGGCGCCGCATCGGTGTTCTTCGGCCGCCTCCTGCCCGTCATCCGTACCTTCATCTCATTGCCCGCAGGGTTCGCCGCGATGCCTCCCCTTCGATTCGGGGTGTACACCGTCGCCGGCTGCCTGCCATGGACGGCGGCCTTGGCGTGGGTCGGATATGCCATCGGCGCGAATTGGCGACACGTCGCGAACGGCTTTCACGGACCGACCTACGCGATCGCCGCAGGCGCACTCCTCGCCGTCCTGATCGGAGGTTGGCTCCTTTGGCGTCGACGCGCCGACGCGCCGACATAGGCCTTGACGTCGGCTGGACCGGGTTCGAGCGCTGGTTCGCTGTTAGAGGCGCCCCCGAATGCGGTCGCGCCAGGGGCGCCCGTCTGGGTCGTACAAGAATCTGAGCAACAGCGACGCCCACGCCCGCTCTGCTCGGGTCACTTCGGTCAACTCGTGGGGAATAACCCGGCCGGGTGGCCGGGGGCCGTTTTGCCCATTGCGGTGCCACGCGGCGAGCGCGTCCGCCTGGTGCTTGAAAGCTTCGAACGCCTCGTTCGGGTTCAGCAGGTCATCGTCATCGCCCTCGTTCCGGTCGAGGTGCTCGCGCCACAGCCGCAGCCGGAGGTCTCGGGCGAAACTTCGCGCCCCGTCACCCAAACCGGCAGGGTCGTGGGGTTCTCGCGGATGGTGGTTCGCGTCGAGCACCGCGACGGACAACTCGCTGTCGTGGCTCCATGAACGACGGTTGAGGTTGTCCGAGCCCACGATTGCCCAGACGTCGTCGACGATCACCGTCTTGGCGTGCACGTACACCGGGATTCCCGAACGATTCTCTAGGTCGTACAGCGCAAAACGCGCGCCTCCCGCGGCCGCGCACGCGCGCACAGCGTCGTGGCGGCCCAGCACACCAGGCACTCGGGAAATCGCACCGTCGGTGTCGGGGTAGCGCGGCACCACCACTATGACGCGCAGATTCTTGTTGTCGCGCAAAGCGCAGGCAACCATTTCAGACACCGGCCGTGACCAGAAATACTGGTCCTCCACGTACACCAGGGCGCGGGCACGCGCGAAGGCCTTGCGGTAGGCATGCGCGATGCTGCGCTCCCCGTGCGGCGCGAACGGGTACCGCCGCAACCGCGCCGGGTAGGTGCGCAGGACCTGGATCGCGTGGCTACCACG
This sequence comes from Acidothermaceae bacterium, assembly GCA_036509315.1. Classification (GTDB taxonomy): domain Bacteria; phylum Actinomycetota; class Actinomycetes; order Acidothermales; family Acidothermaceae; genus PALSA-607. The sequence continues at coordinate 40,898 of DATCFU010000033.1, read as the reverse complement.
GCGTTCCTCATCGTCGGCTATCGGCGGCGGCAACGGCCGGCCCGTCATCGCCCCGATGTGGTAGGCCCGGTCGTAGAGTTGGCGTATCGGGCTCGGCACGTCCAACACACTGCTGCCGTACCAACGCTCACGAAAAGTGTGTTCGAGGTCGTGAACCGCAGGACCGTGAACCTCGGCCTGGATGTCGTGCCAGGGCGGGCGCGGCCCATAGGCTGCCGCGAACTCCATCGTCTGCGGATCGCCTTCATGCTGCGAGTCGTCACCCCGGCTGTATCCGAGATCGATGCCCCCGACGAACGCGACATCTCGATCCGGGGACCCCGGGTGTCGAACGACGACCAGCTTTTGATGGTGGCTTCCCGCTCGGCGCGTCCGCGCATCGAGCAACACGTGGCCGCCATCCTCGTCAATGCGTCGGACGAATTCCGAGTTCGTCGCCTCGGACTGCTTCAAGATCTTGGGTTGCGAACGCCACAGCAGGCCAAAGACGTGAACCCCCCGGTGTGCGGCCCGGCCGAGCACCTCACCCACCTCCGACCCGGGGCCTCCCAGCCGCTCCGTAAAGTCCCCTCGAAAGTCCAGGAAGTACACCTGGTCCCCGGCGGCGGTTGCTTCGAGCTCGGAGCAGAGCCGAGCGAAATAGGTTCTACCGTCGATGAGCGGCACGACCAGGTTGCCGGTGGTGAAAGCGCGCAGGTCAGTCCACGGGTTAGCCCGGTCACCGTCAGCTAGGAACCACGAGAGGATCGCCGGGTCGTCCACGGGATTGTCAGGGGCGTCCTGTGCAAGAGGGTCGCCAGGTGTGTCATCGGCGTCGGGAAGCATTCGCGAATTGTGCACCCTCCAGAACCGCCACCCGCCCTGACGTGCAGGTTTGACGGCCGATGGATGGGGCAAATGGAGGCGCAGGGGGGACTCAGCGCACTCGGGACTGGTCCCGGGGGGGCTTCCCGAGGCACGGAAAGGGACCCGGCGCGAGCATCCGCCGGGTCCCTTTGTCGTTGCAACTCGTTGCCGCCCGTGCACCGGCGCGGCTACCAGTAGTGTCGACGACCACCGACGGTTCGGCCCGCAGATCCCAGCAGAAACAACACGACTCCGACCACAAGTACGACGATGCCGAGCGTCCACAAGATGGGGATCTTCGCAACGCCGGCGCGGATGGCGAGGTTGGTTGAATGCTCGCGGCGGGTAGGTGACGAGGATGTCACTGTCGCTACGCCCACAGCATCTGAATAGGTATCGCGAGATCGCGGCGGTGCTAGCCCGCCACGGCCGGGTCGGGTTGGTGCAATCGGCGGGCCTGGATTCGGTCTTGGACGACGCTCCGTTAGATGACACATCGCATTCAATGAACGAGCGTGCTGCGGAGCTGGCGTCCGATCTGGAAAGGCTCGGACCCACCTTCGTCAAACTTGGGCAGTTGCTATCGACCCGCGCAGACCTTTTGCCCCAGCCGTATGTGGCTGCGTTGACTCGCCTCCAAGACAACTGTGAGCCCTTCTCGTTCGCTGAGGTCGAGCAGGTGGTGCAGACCGAACTTGGTGCTCGGATGTCGCGACTCTTCGAAGACTTCGACAATGTGCCGATCGCAGCCGCTTCGCTTGGCCAGGTGCATCGTGCACAGCTGCGCGGTGGACAACAGGTTGCCGTCAAGGTCCAACGCCCGGATATCCGCACGCAGATGGCGAGCGACTTGGAAATCCTCGGGGAGCTAGCCGAGTTCTTCGATACGCACAACAAGCAAGCCAAGCGGTATGCGGTCGGGGAGACTTTCGAGCAGTTCCGCCGCGCGCTGGTCGCTGAACTGGACTACCGGCGCGAAGCCGCGAACCTGACGGCGTTGCGGGCGGTGTTACACAATCGTCCGATGCTCTTGGTGCCAGCACCTGTGGACAACCTGACCACCAGCCGGGTGCTGACGATGGACTTCATCGACGGACGCAAGATCACCGACATCGGACCGCTTGCCCGCACTGACTTGCAGTTAGCTCCGCTGGCCGACGAGTTGTTTGGTGGCTATCTCCAGCAAATCCTCGGCGCCGGGGTGTTCCACGCGGACCCGCACCCAGGAAACATCCTGATCACCCCTGACCAACGTCTGGCGTTGCTGGACCTCGGCATGGTCGGACGGATCCGGCCAGAGGTCCGCCGGTTGATCGCGAAGCTGTTAGCAGCGGTGCTTGCCGATCGGCTGGACGACGTGGTGCGGGCCGCCAAGAGCCTTGGCACCGCACAGGATGACTACGACGACGTCCTGCTCACACGAACGATCGCCGACCTAGTCGCCACGTTCGCCGGGTCGCCACTCGACGAACTCGATGTCGGCAAGGCATTGATGGAATTGGCTCACCGGTCGGCAGACGCTGGACTGCGGCCCGCACCGGAGTTGGCGCTGCTCGGGAAGACGCTGCTCAATCTCGACTTGGTCGTGACCGCACTTGATCCCGACTTCGACACGCTCGCCGCGATGCGCCGCCACATACCGGAGCTGATGCACTCCCAAACACAGGGAATTGGCGGCACGCTTGCTTCGATGATGGAGGCCAAGGAGTTCATTGAGGAGCTGCCCGGTCGGCTGAACCGGGCCATGGACGCGGTCGGTGACGGACATTTCGAGTTGAAGGTCCAAGCCTTCGACGAAACCCAATTTCTCAAAGGAGTACATCGCCTCGCGAACGTCGCAGCGGCTGGACTGATCCTGGCGGCGCTCATCGTCGGGTCCGCACTCCTGGCCAGCAGCCACAACGGAGGCTCATCGGTGTCGCGGACGATCGCCCTGGTCGTGTTCGTCGTCGCCGCAGCCGTAAGCGCGGTCATGCTCGCCTGGATCGGTCTTGCCGGCCGAAAAGTGCACGTGCGACGCCGTAACTAACACGCGGCCGGGTTGCGAGTTTCAGCTGTGGGGTAGGGACTGGTCGAAAGCTGGCGGCCGAGCCGGGCGTGAAGAGCAAAGGTGGAATCCAGTGGCCACAATAAGCACCGCGACATTGAGGTCTCATTCCGAGGTCCGGCGGGTGGGAAAGGTGGCCGCGCACGCGGGCCTTGTCGCTCGCGGTGTGATCTACCTGCTCATCGGGTGGGTTGCATTAATGCTCGCCCTCGGTCGAGGCGGCCACAACGAGGCCGACCAACGTGGTGCGTTGGAGACGCTTGCAGGCAAGCCCTACGGGTCGACGATGCTCTGGGCACTGTTTGCGGGATTTCTGGCCTACGCCGCCTGGCGCCTCAGCGAAGCGATCTGGGGCGTCACCGGGGAAGGAGACGGCGCAGGTCCGCGGATAAAGTCCGGCTTTCGCGGCGTTGTGTACGCGTTCTTTGCGCTAACGACCCTGTCGGTGCTGCACGGGTCGGGCTCCAGCCAGGCCACCACCCAGCAAGACGCCAGCGCTCGCGTGATGCAACATACGGGCGGCCGGTGGGCGGTGGGGATTGTCGGTGCCGTCGTCGTCATCGTCGGGGTGAGCCTGATGGTCGAGGGTTTACGCCGCAAGTTCCTCAAGACGATGGGCATTTCGCAGCTGGGCGAACGGGCGCGCCGGACGGTGGTCGCGCTCGGGGTCATCGGGACCACGGCACGTGGCCTCATCTTCGCTCTGGCCGGTGCTCTCGTCATCGAGGCGGCCAAGAAGTTTGACCCGGCCAAGGCCCGCGGCCTCGATGAGGCGCTCCGAACGTTGCGGAACCAGCCCTACGGCGCCGCCCTGCTCGGCGCGGCAGCGGTTGGCCTCATCATCTTCGGCCTGTACGGCCTGTGTGAGGCCCGTTGGCGTCGCGTCTAACGACGCCGTTCTCAGTCGGTTTGCGGAACTTGGTGGGCGTGCGGAACACAAACATGAATGGACGCCGGGTGCACCCGGAGCCGCAGTTTCGTTGCGCCTGGGCGTGCGCCACCGTCTAGTTCATAGGGAAACTTTCGGTCGAATGAGACCGCGAACTTCTTGCCCTTTGTCATGTGCACGAAGGGTGATTTGCCGGTGTTGCCGAGCGCCATTCTTCCCAGCGTCCTGGTCCACTGCACCGGGTTCTTCGCCGTCACAACACCTATTTCCAGCACACCGTCGTCCGGCCTGGCGCCTTTGAATGCTTTGACTCCACCGAGAATCTCCCCGACGTTGCCGACAAGCACGCACGAGACGCGACCCTTGAAGAAGCGCTTGCCGTCGACCCTGATTGTCGCTTTAGCGCGGTTGGCGGTGAGGTTCTTGGTACCGGTCCAGAGGTATGCCGCTCGTCCGATGCGGTCCTTCATGCCTCGGTCAGCGTCCTTGATCATGAGAGCGTCAAAGCCAGCGCCGGCCATCACCGCGAAGTGCTCGCCATTCACCGAGCCGGTATCGAGCGGTCGGCGATGTCCACGAAGCCCAACCCGCACGGCCTCGGCCACGTTAGTCGGCACGCCGAGGTTCGTCGCCAACAGATTGGCAGTTCCGGCCGGCAGGATCGCCATCGTTGCCGACTTGCCGGCCACCGCGTCGACGCACCGCTGAACCGTTCCGTCGCCGCCCCACACGAAAATGACGTCAGCGCCGCCCGCAAGGGCACGACGTGCGAACTTCGGGGCCTGCTTGCTTTTGGCGACCTCGTACCACAGCGGGTCGGGGAAACCCTCGCGGGCGAGCACGTCGCGCAGTTCGCCCAGGCCGCCGCCGAACGTCTTCCCCGAATGAGCCACAACTGCCACTGATGTCACCGGACACTCCATAATCTGCGGTCTCGAGTCTTGCAGGGCTTCGCGCCAACTTTGGTCGGCTTGAAGGCGTGTACCCGTTAGCGAGGCGCTCAACACGGCCCGCCAATCGCGGTACGAGGAATAGTTTCCACACGGTGGGGTATGGGCTCCTTCATGGCAAACCAAGTTGCCGCGTTGGCGACCGCGGCTGAGCGACTGGAACGACTGGATAGCTCGGTGCCAGTGGCCGACGAGGTCGGCAACGCCGTGCTGACGGATAACCGGCACATTATGCGACTGGCTGGACCGCTATTCGTACTGTTGTCAGTCCTGTTGGTCCCGTGGACCGTGTTCATCGCGCTCGCTCTGCCCTCGCGCCAGCTGTCGCCGAACTACGACATCGCATGGGCGGGGTTCGACGTGTTCCTTTGCGTCGGGCTGGCCGCAACTGGGTACTTCGCGTTCCGCAGGTCGCGGTGGCTGCCAGTGGCTGCCGCCGCGACGGCCGCCATGCTTTTCGTCGACGTCTGGTTCGATGTGGTTACGTCGCCCTCGGGCCGCGACCTCGTCGCGGCGGTGGTGCTGGCGGTGTTCGTCGAGCTTCCGTTGTCAGCGCTATGTCTATACCTCGCTCGCGAAGTCCAACTTGTCAGCGACAAGCGGCTCGCAGTGTTGCTCACCGCAGACCGCTCGGGGTCACCGCGGGCGGCGACACCATGACGCCCACGTCATCCGATACGGTGCCGCCCGCCCCCAGTCGTCGGCGGCGGCGCCTAGACCCAGATTCGCGGTTAGGACTCGAACTAACGCTGTGGGGCCTCGCCGCACTCGTGGTACTGGTGCCGTTCGGGGTGCTGCTGGCACTGGTCCGTTCGCACAGTTCTGGGTTGCAAAGTGCCGACCAAAGCGTCGCCACTCACGCGCATACGCTCGCTGTCGGTCACCCCGGTCTCGTCAGATTCCTGAAAGATGTAAGCACTTTCGCCGCACCACGCACGTTTTGGGTTCTCATCGCGCTGCTGACCATCGTGTTGATCATCAGGCGCGCGGCACGTCTCGCTCTGTGGGCGGCGGTCACGATGGCGGGCGCCGCACTGTTGGACAACGTCATCAAGACAGTTGCCGATCGCGCACGTCCGCACTTCGCGAACCCGGTCGCGAGCGCGCCCGGAAAGAGCTTTCCATCGGGCCATGCACTAGAGTCTTTCGTCGGCGTTGCCATCATCTTGATCGTGGTGATGCCGTTGATGCGGCCCGTTTGGCGCTCGGTGACGGTCGCGATCGCCATTATCTTGCTCGCCTTGATCGGGTTCGCTCGAGTGACACTCGGCGTGCATTACCTCAGCGACGTCGTCGGCGGCTGGATCTTCGCGACTGGCTGGGTAGCAGCTACCTGTGCAGGGTTCCGGGTGTGGCGCAAGCACATCTCGCCACAACCACGAGCCAAAGCTGCTGGCCTTGACGTCGAGGGCAGCCAACACCTGGTGGGTCAATGAGAAAAACACTGGCGTTCGTGTTCGGCGGGGCCGTTGTGCTGCTGCTTGCGATGATCGCCCTGGGCCTACTCGACGTCCACCTGCTTGCGCACAGCCGCTTCGGCCGCGCGGATGGCTCAGTCGACTCGACGCTCGCTCGCCATCGAGACCACCTGTTGAGCGCGCTGACCCTCGGAGTCTCGGATGCGGCGTCTACCCTGCCCGTCACTGCAGCTGCGGCAGTCGTCGTCATCACCGCCGCACTTGTATTCAGACGGTGGCGGGAACCGCTGTTCGTCGTGACGGTCATCGTCGGTGAGGTGGCAATCTTCGTCCTCACGACGCTGGTTGTGCACCGGCCGCGACCAAACGTCGTCCGCCTGGATCACGCACCACCGACCTCAAGCTTCCCCTCAGGTCATACCGCGGCATCCGTCGCACTCTACGGTTCGATCGCCGCACTCGTCGTCTGGTACGGCGCACGCGTTCTGTGGCGCCGGCTCGCTATCACGATCGCCATCCTGTTCCCCATCATCGTTGCAGCGTCGCGGCTTTACCGAGGCATGCATTATCCGACAGACGTGCTGGGTGGCGCGTTGCTTGGCTTTACTTGGTTACAGGTGTCGATGCACGCCGTACTTGGCGCACCCAAGGTCCCGACACGCGGCACCCAAGCAGCAGACACGGCTTACGAGCCGCCACAACTAGCGCCGCAAAGCAACAGCTAATAGCACCGGCAGACCACACAGGCGGTGAGTGGTGAGCGACCGAGCGCGGGCGATGGACGACCAAATCGCTTCGAACTGGTTCCTGACTCCGACGGAACGTGGCAACACCGCCACTGGTCTTGACCGTCGGCACGGTGCGAGTTGGTCGTCGGGCAACGAAGTACGCGCCCTGATTCATGGTGCTAACTATTTCGCCGCGTTGCGCGATGCCACCGAGAGGTTGGCGCGCGACGACGCCTTGTACTTCAGCGACTGGCGCGGTGACCCAGACGAGGCGGTAGGCATCGACGGGGTGACGATCAGCTCCATGCTCGCGGCTGCTGCGTCCCGGGGCGCAATCGTCAACGGACTCGTGTGGAGATCCCACTGGGACAGACTCGCGTTCAGCGCCCAGCAGAACCGGCGCCTCGGCGCAGAAATAGAAGCCGCGGGCGGCTGTTGCCTGCTCGACATGCGCGTGCGGGTCGGCGGTTCCCACCACCAGAAGTTTGTCGTCATCCGGCACCGCGATGGCTACAAGACGATCGATGACGTCGCGTTTGTCGGCGGCATCGACCTTTGCCACAGCCGACGCGACGACCGCGACCATGTCGGAGACCCGCAATCGCAGCCGATGGCGGCCGCGTACGGCAAGCGGCCACCCTGGCATGACGTTCAAGTCGCGATCCGTGGCCCGGCGGTCGGCGCGGTCGAATATGTCTTTCGCGAACGCTGGACCGACCCCCAGCCGCTGTCACGAGCGCCGTGGCGGCGAGTCGCCGATCGGATCCATGGCGAACAGGTCAAGGCTCGGGCGCTGCCGCCCCAAAGTGCCGATCCGCCGCCGGTGGGCGGACACGCCGTCCAGATCCTTCGCACCTATCCGAGTCGCCGACACGGATATCCATTTGCGCCATCGGGCGAACGCAGTGTCGCACGCGCTTACGAGAAAGCTCTCCGAAGGGCGCGTTCGCTCATCTACATCGAGGATCAGTACCTCTGGTCAGCCGACGTCGTCCAGGCATTCGCCACCGCTCTGCGTGAACAACCACAATTGCGGATGATCGCGGTTCTCCCGATGTTGGCCGATCAGGACGGGAAAGTTTCCGGACCGCCCAACGAGATAGGGCGTATCGATGCCCTGCAGTCGTTGCGGCACGCAGGCGGTGACCGCGTAGCCGTATACGGATTAGAGAACAGCAGTGGCCTACCGATCTATGTACACGCGAAGGTGTGTGTCATCGACGACGTCTGGGCCACTGTTGGGAGTGACAATCTGAATCGTCGTTCCTGGAGCCACGATTCCGAACTGAGTTGCGCCGTGCTCGACCAGGACCGAGATCCACGTGAGCCGCTCGACCCCGCGGGCCTCGATGACGGAGCACGCGTGTTTGCCCGCAACCTACGCCTTGAGTTGGCTCGCGAACATTTGGGCCGCGCCGACGGCGACGACAATGACCTTGTCGACCCCAAGCAGTTCTTCGACGTCATGGCCGCCGCCGCTGATCGACTCGACGCTTGGCACACCACCGGGCGCCAGGGTGCCCGACCCGTCGGTCAACTGCGGCGACGACCGGAGGTCACACTCTCACGCGGTACCAGATTGTTCGCGCGACCGTTGTACAGGTTGATCTACGACCCGGACGGTCGACCGCGGCAGCTGCGCCGTGCGGGACGTTTCTAACGGGCTCGCAGACGCTACCTGTCTCGTAGAACGCTTTGCGGAACGATCGCCTTGGCGGCACTTGACATGCTCCGCGAGGTTTCGCGGCACATGGCGAGGCCTGAGTTGAAGACGCTCCGGTTATCGGTGACGACGCGGATGCCGATCAGCGCGTCGGCCATCGGAGGCGCTCGGATCGGTGACCACCGTCGCGGGGGTGCCGAGCTGACCCTGGACAGCGGGGAAGCTCACCTGGTGGGCGCCCACAATCCCGCGCGGAGCACAGCAAACCCGGCGAAGGCAACTGCGGCAACGACAAACAGGACCCGAGGCCCTAAGCCCCCACGGCCGCCGGCGGATCTGCGTCGAATCACTTTCCCCATCGTGATGGCGGTCACCGTACAGCCTGGGGAGGCGCTGACGTACGGTGGCGGGATGAACACGCAGCCGGCTTCCGAGACCGCGACCTGGTCGAACATCGGCCCGGTGAAGCATGGCTACCCACCGCCGCGCCTCTCCGTCGGTGCGGTTACCACCGCCTATTGCGGAGCGGAGTTGATCGTCGAAGGTGAGTGCTCTGACCGGCCGCCTCAGGACGCGTGCGCGATGTGCGCGCTGGCCTGGGAGAACAGCAAGAGGCCCGGACGGCGATGGGCTCGCGCTTTCGGCATCGGCCGAGGCGCCCCACGTTCTCAAGATCCCGGATGACCGCTGCGCCCGATTCCTCGTCCGATACGCGGTGGAAAGCACGTTTCCGCGCCGCGCGCATGTCGTTGCCAGAGTGGGCGATGCTGCGTCCCGATCATTGCGTCTTTGTCAGTAACGCCAGCGGGACGTTCGAGATCTACACCTGGAACCGCACCACCGGAGCCACGAAGCAGGTCACTACTCGTGCGACCGGAACGACCCTCGGCACGATCGACCCGACCGGCGAATGGATCTGGTGGTTCGACGACCGCGACGGCGACGAATTCGGTGTCTGGCGCAAGATCCCCTTCGATCACGTCCTCACCGGCGGCGCCGCGGCACCCGAGGCCGTGCCCGGTCTGCCGGCGTCCTATCCGAGCGGGCTGTCGCTCGGCCTCGGCGGCCTCGCAATCATTGGGCGCTCGACGGATGACGGAGTTGCGATTTACGCAACTGTGCCTGACGTCGACGCGCGGCTGCTGTACACGCACGCCCAGCATGCGAGCGTCCTTGCGCTCTCCCGCGATGGCACGCTCGTCGCGATCGAGCACAGCGAACACGGCGACGCGCGGCACCCGGCACTGCGAGTTCTCAAAGTGGCGGACGGCGCTGCTGTGGCTGACCTCTTCGACGGCCCTGGACGCGGCCTCGAAGGAGTCGCTTTCGCTCCCGTCGCTGGCGACTCGCGATTGATCTGCCGCCATGAGCGCCTCGGGCGGTGGATGCCGTTCATCTGGGACGTCAAGTCCGGCGCCGAACAAGCCCTCGCATTCGATCTGCCCGGAGACGTCTCTGCACACTGGTTCGCAGATGCGTCTGCGCTACTCGTCCTGCAGGAATTTGAAGCACGCAGCTCGCTGTACCGCTACGACCTCGCAACCGAGTCGCTGGCCCCGATCGATATTCCGGCCGGAACCATCGCGGGCGCAACCGCGCGACCAGACGGCGTCGTGGAGTTCATGTGGTCGTCGGGTGCCGAGCCGCCGGCGCTACGCGATTCGCAAGGACATGTGGTGATCCGCCCACCAGGGGAGGTCGCACCCGAGTCCGTCCCGGTCTCGGATGCGTGGGTTGAAGGCCCCGGCGGACGCATCCACGCGCTGATCTCCAAGCCCCTCGACGCGGTCGTCATCGACGGCATACCCCCGCTTCCATTGCCGACGGTGTTCCTCGTGCACGGCGGCCCGACTGCGCATGACACTGATGCGTTCTTCCCCGGGGTCGCAGCGTGGGTCGATTCGGGCTTCGTCGTCTTCCGCGTGAACTACCGGGGCTCTACCGGATACGGCTCGACATGGCGCGACGCAATCGAGCATCGCGTCGGACTCACTGAGCTCGAGGATCTGGTCGCGGTGCGGGACTGGGCAGTGCAGTCCGGCCTCTCGGACCCGTCACGCATCGTGCTCGCTGGCGGATCGTGGGGCGGCTTCCTTACGCTCCTCGGTGTCGGACTTACTCCCGACGCCTGGTCCGTCGGCGTCGCAGGAGTACCCGTCGCCGACTACGTCGCAGCCTACGAAGACGAGATGGAAGGCCTGCGCGCATTCGACCGCTCACTGTTCGGCGGTACCCCCGACGAGGTGCCTGATCGTTATCGGCAGTCATCACCGATTACCTACGTGGACGACGTAAAGGCACCCGTCTTCATCTCGGCCGGAGCAAACGACCCACGGTGCCCGATCCGGCAGATCGAAAACTATTTGGACCGCCTGCGCGACCGCGGGGCCGACTTCTCGGTCTACCGCTTCGACGCAGGCCACGGATCGCTCGTGGTCGACGAGCGCATCCGCCAAACCGAAGCCCAACTCAACTTCGCCCGCACCCACCTCGGGATGGACTAGCGACCAGTCGCCTACGGGCCGACCGACGCTCGAGGGCCCCTCCACTCGATGCTTTGCTCTGTTCCGCTACGGGAACAGAGCAGGTCTGTTCCGCTACGGGAACAGAGCAAAGCGTCCGCGACGGTGACGCATGCTTTCCACAAGGACGCTATCGACAAATCCCAGCGGGCCCCGGCAAGACCTTTCGAGCTCGTCGAACCGAGACACTGCTCCCATGAGCGATTTCGCGGCCGACCGTTACATGCGCGCTGCGCGTGCCGTCGCCGACCTGAGTCAACGCGAGCTTGCGATGCGTGCCGGTATGTCGCACAGTGTCGTCGCCAAGACCGAACACACCCCGCAATATGCGCGGGTGGAGCAATTCGCGCGCCTCCTTGAAGCAGCGGGTCTGCATCTCATCGTGGTCGATGACGCAGGCCGAGAAGTTGACCCGGAGAGCATCGAGCAAACGAAACGTGTCGATCGTGGACGTCGGCGATTTCCCGCGCACCTTGACGTGCGGGCAGGCAAAGAAGACTGGTGGGGCGATGGGTGGCCAATGTTCGCTGGCAAGACTCCCGAGTACACGTTCGACCGGAGTCGGTGGTACCGCGATTGGCGACGCGCGCGAAAGGCCCGTGACCTCGAGCGGACCGAGCAGGCGCGCCGCGACTTAGCGAGCGGTGAGCTAGCGGGCGGCGAGGTTTGCAGCGACGAGTTCGGCGATCTGCACGGCGTTGAGCGCGGCGCCCTTGCGCAGGTTGTCGTTGCTGACGAACAGCGCGAGCCCGCGATTACCGTCGACCCCTGGGTCTTGCCTGACGCGTCCGACGAAACTGGGATCGGCTCCGGCGGCTTGCAACGGAGTGGGGATCGCGGTCAGTTCAACGCCGGGGGCGTCGGCGAGCAACTCCAGTGCCCGCGCGACCGGCAAGGCCCTTGAGAACTCGGCGTTGATCGAGAGCGAGTGTCCGGTGAAAACCGGAACGCGCACGCAGGTGCCCGACACGAGCAGCGACGGAATCCCCAGGATCTTGCGACTCTCGTTGCGAAGTTTCTGTTCCTCGTCGGTCTCGAACGATCCGTCATCGACAATCGACCCGGCGAGCGGCAGCACGTTGAATGCGACCGGCCGCACGAACTTCACTGGCGTTGGGAACTGGACAGCCGATCCGTCATGCGTGAGTTCCGCTGCTCGGTCGAACACCTGGCGTACTTGCTTGTCGAGCTCGTCAACGCCCGACAGTCCGGCGCCGGACACCGCTTGATACGTACTGACGACGAGGCGAATTAGGCCCGCTTCGTCGTGCAACGGCTTGAGCACCGGCATCGCGGCCATCGTCGTGCAGTTCGGGTTCGCGATGATTCGCCGGCGCGCCGACTGCACCTCGAGCGGATTGACCTCGCTCACAATCAGCGGCACCTCGGGATCCATTCGCCAGGCAGACGAGTTGTCGATGACAATCACGCCCGCCGCGGCGAACTTCGGTGCGAGCAAGCGCGAGGTTGCAGCGCCTGCCGAGAACAGCGCGATATCGAGCCCTGATGGGTCAGCTAATTCCGCGTCTTCGACGGTGATGTCGACACCGGCCCAAGGCAACTTCGTGCCGGCCGAGCGAGAAGAAGCGAAGAACCGGAGCTCAGACAGCGGGAAGCCACGCTCAGCGAGTACGCGTCGCATCATCGCGCCGACCTGGCCGGTCGCCCCGACCACGCCCACTCGATAAGAGCGAGCCGAGCTGCCACTCATCGCCCGGTCCCTCCGTAAACAGTGGCGATGTCATCGCGAGAGTCGAGCTCGAATGCACTGTGTACTGCGGCGACGGCTATCGGCAACTCGTCCTCGCGTACGACCACAGAGATGCGAATCTGCGACGTCGAGATCATCTCGACGTTGATCCCGGCATCCGCCAGTGCCGTCAGGAAGCGCGCCGTCACACCGGGATGCGTCCGCATCCCCGCGCCAACCAGCGAGAGCTTGCCGATCTGGTCGTCGGATTGCAACGACTCGAATCCGATCTGTGCTTGCGCGCGCGACAAGGCGGCGACTGCTGCGGGGAGATCGGTGCCGGGCAGCGTGAACGTGATGTCGGTGAGTCCGGTCGCGACGGACGACACGTTCTGCACGATCATGTCGATGTTCACGCCCGCGTCGGCGACCACTGTGAAGATCTGCGCGGCCTCACCGGGCTTGTCCGGCACCCCGACCACGGTGATCTTCGCTTCGCCGCGCTCGTGCGCGACGCCGGAGATGATCGGGGCTTCCATAGCTTCCTCCGCGGGGATCTGGACGATCCACGTCCCGGACTTCGTCGAGAACGACGATCGGACGTGGATCGGTAGTGCATAGCGCCGGGCGTACTCGACACATCGCAAGTGCAGGATCTTTGCGCCGGCCGCGGCCATCTCGAGCATCTCCTCGTAGGAGATCCGGTCGATCCGGCGCGCTGTCGGCACGATTCGCGGATCCGCGGTGAATACCCCGTCGACGTCCGTGTAAATCTCGCAAACGTCGGCACCCAGCGCGACCGCCAACGCGACCGCCGTGGTGTCAGACCCGCCGCGACCCAGGGTTGTGACGTCTTTGGTGTCCTGCGACACACCTTGGAAGCCTGCGACGATCGCGATGTCGCCCTGGTCGAGCGCCTCGCGGATCCGGCTCGGCGCGACGTCGATGATCTGCGCCCTGCCGTGCTTGGAGTCGGTGATCACACCCGCCTGGCTGCCGGTGAAGGACCGAGCCTTCATTCCGAGGTTCGCGATTGCCATCGCCAGCAGCGCCATCGAGATGCGCTCGCCTGCGGTGAGCAGCATGTCGAGCTCGCGGGCCGGCGGCAGCGGCGAAACCTGGGCGGCGAGATCGAGGAGCTTGTCGGTGTCGTCACCCATCGCGGAGACGACCACGCACACGTCGTGACCGTCCTTGCGGGTTGCCACGATCCGCTGCGCGACCTTCTTGATGCGCTCAGCGTCGGCGACCGACGAGCCACCGTATTTTTGGACGACGACGCCCACGAGCAAACAACTCCTCGGCAGGGATGATCGCGAGCAAGTCTACCGGGGCCGGTTAGCCTGACCCTGTGGATTTCGGTCGGGGCGAGGCGGTAGGCACGCGCGGCAGGTCGCCCGGGCGGGCCAGCGCCGCAGTTTTCGCGGCCGGTCTAGGGAGCGTTCTGGCGCTCAGTTCTGCTTGCAGTAACCACTCGCATGCCGCACCGCCCCCGCCGTCCGTGCTCGCCTCTTCGTCCGGACCGAGCGCCGCGACACAGCTGGCCGCGATCGCCGCGATCGCCCGCGCCGCGCAATACACCGCGACCTACTCGGCCGACAGCTCCGACAATCCGCCGCGGGCGAGCACCATCAAGGCCTACCGCACCCCCACCAACACCCGGCTTGATATCACCGAAGCCGTTGGTCGCGTCGTGATCCAGGTCGACCCGACCGGCACCTACAGCTGCAACCTGCCTACGGACGGGACGCCGACCTGCCTGACGTTGGCGGGACCAGGTGAGCCGGTGCCGGCGAACGTCAACCCATCAGGGCAAGCCCTGTTCACCACGACCCTTGACACGCTGGCGCAGGGCGTCGACCTGACCGTTTCCACCGAAGCGCCCCGGCCGGCGGCGAACGGGATCCCCGCGTCCTCCTGCTTCGCTCTGATCGCAGCGCCCGACGGGGTGTCGCCCGGCACGTACTGCTTCAGTGCGGCCGGCGTGCTCACCCGCGCGCAGTTTCGCTCGAACGTGCTTGAGCTGACGTCCCTGACGACCGCACCCGTACAGAGCGACTTCTCGCTCCCCGCGTCCCCGTCACCGCTCGGCTCAGCCGCTGCGAGTAGCGCGCCCGCAAGTCCGGCAAGCAGCAGTTAGGCGTCTCACTTCTTACGCGACGACCGACGAGCCGGCGCCTCGGAGGAGCGCAACTCGGCCAACAGGTGATCACGATCGTCAAGCACGTCGGTGAGGAATCGGCGGGCGGCCCGCATCAGCTCCGCGACGTCGGAGGCGGCCAGCTCGTAGACGACGCTGGTGCCCTTTCGGGCCGAGACCACGATCCCGGCGCGTCGCAACACGGCCAGCTGTTGCGAGAGGGCACTCGCCTCGACGCCGGTGAGTTTGGGCTCGGCTTCGGAGGCCGTTGCCGCTCAGGTGATCAGCGGCCCTCTCGGCCAGGTCCAGGTAAACGACGCGCGAGATCCGGCTGCCGGTTCGGGCTGGGTGGCCACTGTGATCTCGGCTGCCTTCACTCCGTCGGCGGGGCCCGCGATCGCCGCGAGCGCAATTAGCTACAGCGCTGGCGCCATCACAAAGGTGGGCACCGCCACCTACACGGACGACGATCCGGTCGACCTCAGCGCGGTCGTCGCCGTCGTCACGGCGACCGGCATCACCGGAGACAACTCCGCTACCTGGGACCCGACGATCAGCATCGCCGTCCCCGGTGGCATGGTCGCCGGCACCTACTCGGCGTTGATCACTCATTCCGTCTCCTAGGCGCACGGAAAAGGACGCACCCCCACGCGTGCGACGCCGGCGACTGCGCGTAGGGCTGCTTTTCGGCGTCCTCCCTGCTGTTGCTTTCGTCCTCGGAGTGCCTGCGATGGCGTTCGGCACGACCCCGGCGCCGAGCACAACCGCAACGGCTACAGCCCCGGGCAGCGTCGGAATCAGATTGCTCGACGTTCCTGTAAGCGAAGCGAACGACCCGCGAGCACGGCTCTACATCGTCGATCACGCAACTCCAGGGGCAGTAATCCAGCGCCATGTCGAGGTTTCCAACACCACCTCGTCGAACCTCTCGATTGCGCTGTACGCCGCTGCCGCGACGATCGAAGGCACGTCGTTCATCGGCGATGCGGCGCACGCGGCCAACGACCTGTCGTCATGGACATCGGTGAGCCCGGCGGCCCCCCAGATCCCAGCAGGCGGGACGGCGGCAGCGACGGTGACGATCGCCGTGCCGACCGATGCGACGGCGGGCGAGCAGTACGCCATCGTGTGGGCGGAAGTTCGGACGTCTGCCGATGCCAGCGGCGTGACGGAAGTGAATCGGGTGGGCGTCCGCATCTATCTGTCCGTAGGCTCTGGCGTAGCACCGGCTGCGGGTTTCACCATCGGTTCCCTTACCGCGGGGCGTTCATCGCAGGGGAATCCAGTTGTCATCGCGGCCGTGCACAACACCGGTGGCACCGCGCTCGACATGAGCGGCACGCTGCAACTCTCCGACGGACCGGGAGGTCTCAGCGCAGGTCCGTTCCCTGCCGCACTCGGCGTGACGCTGGCGATCGGGGCAACCGAGCCCGTGACGATCACGCTCAACGAAGTCGTGTCGAGCGGTCCTTGGCTCGCCCGCATCGCGCTGCATAGCGGGCTCACGGAACGCAGCGCGCAAGCGACTGTCACGTTTCCGGCGAGCGGCACATCGTCGGCGGTCACGACGGTGACGACTCACCGTCACTCGGACGCCGACAGCATCGCGACGATGGCGGTGATTGCGTCAGTGATCGCGGTAGCCGGCATCGCCGTGTTGCGTCGGCGGCCAAAGGGCGGGCACTGGCTCGCCTGACGGAGCACGTTGCCGCTGGTCTAGCCGGCCAACCCCTCGACGTCCAGCCTGGCATGGGCAACGACAGATTGAAGAGCGCGCAGAGCTGCTCCGGCGTGAGTACCCCAGTGCGAGACATAGGAGAACTGCCACCACCACAGGGCCTCGATCGGGCGGCCGGCCTGATAGTGCTGCAGGCCGTGCAGCAGGTCGCCGGTGACGTCGGCGAGGTCATCGGAGAGCACGAAGTTCGCCGCGCTCGGCGGCGTCTCGTAGGGATCGAAAACTTCGACGTAGCGATCGATGGGCGCGAGCAGCGCGGCGAGGCGCTCGCGCAACTCGTCGATGTCGGGGTCGGGACCCGCGTCGGGCTCCCAGCGCTCAGTCGGGACGACGTCACCAATTGCCCCGAGCCGGCCACCCGCCAACAGCAGCTGCGACACCTCGAGGAGCAGCATCGAGACGGCACCACCCGGCTCCGCGCCGCGGGCGACCTCGCGCACCGCGATCACGAAGCTCTCGACCTGGTCGGCGATCTCGGCAGCGAAATCGCTGAGATCGTCCGACGGACCTTCGACCACCAGCTCAGACATCGATCTGTCTCCTCCCCTCAAACGCACGACCGAGCGTGACTTCGTCGGCATACTCCAGGTCGCCGCCGACCGGCAGCCCACTCGCCAACCTGGTTACCCGCAATCCCATCGGCTTTACCAACCGTGCCAAGTAAGTCGCGGTGGCCTCGCCCTCGAGATTCGGGTCGGTCGCGAGGATCAGCTCGGTCACGGTCCCATCAGCGAGCCTAGTCATGAGCTCGCGCACCCGTAGGTCATCAGGGCCGATGCCCTCGATCGGACTGATCGCGCCGCCGAGCACGTGATAGCGGCCACGGAACTCGCGCGTTTTCTCGACCGCCACGACGTCCTTGGACTCTTCGACGACGCAGATCACCGTGAGGTCGCGCCGCGGGTCACGACAGATCCGGCACTGTTCTTCTTCAGCGACGTTGCCGCAGATCTCGCAGAACCTGACCTTGTCCTTGACCTCGAGCAGGACCTGAGCAAGGCGCTTGACGTCGACCGCATCGGCCGCGAGCAGGTAGAACGCGATGCGTTGCGCGCTCTTCGGACCGACGTTCGGCAGCTTGCCCAACTCATCGATCAGGTCCTGAACAACACCTTCGTACACGCTCTACAGTCCGAGCCCGGGAAGGCCGCCCGACAGGCCACCTAAGCCTTCAGCCAGCGGGCCGAGCTTCGCCGACTGGAGCGCTGCTGCCCGCCCGGTCGCAGCGCGGACGGCGGCCAGAATCAGGTCTGCCAACGTCTCGGTGTCGGCCGGGTCGACGGCCTTCGGGTCGATCCGCAAGTCGACGAGTTCGCCTGCCCCCGTGACCGTCGCGCTGACCAGCCCGCCCCCGGCGTCGCCCACGACCCGCTCACGCGCCAGGTCCTCCTGGGCGGACATCAGCTGCTGTTGCATCTGCGACGCCTGCTGAAGGAGTTCTTGCATGCTCGGTAAGTCGCCTGACGTCATGCGTACCTCCTGTGTCGGTCGGAATGCGGGTCGGTCGGAATGCGGGTCGGTCGGAACGCGGGTCGGATCGGGGTGCGTGTCGAGCCTACGCGTGAGCGGTGACACGGGCGCTCACTTCGAGCGCCTAGCGCCGAGCGTGGCAGCATGAGGTATGGCCCGACGGACGAGCACGGCCCGCCGCATCCAGGTTGTCATCACGATTGCGGCCCTTTCCGCGCTGGCTGCGTGCAAGACCTCGACGAAGCCCGCCGACGTGAATCCAGCTCCCGGGAGCTCGGCGGCCGCCAGTTCGGCGACGCCAGGATCGGGACCGGCGACCTCAGCGGCATCCGCAGCCGCGCTAGCGTCCGAAGCGGCCTCCTCGGCTGCGGCCCAAGCCTCAGCCGCGTCGTCCTCGGCGCCCCAGCCCGCGACTCGTTCGGCCATTTCACCGGTCCCCAGGCTCCCGTCACTGTCCCCCGGCCCTACCCCGACCCCGACACCGGCGAGCGCGACCGCGAAGGCCAGCTCCTCGCCGTACGCGACGAGTTCTCCGGGCCCGCACAACGGCTCGCCGAAGCCGCCAGTCGGGATCAAGGTGCCTAGTCCGACGGCCACGCCGGCGGCCCTCACCGGGCAGAAGCTGAGCGGCAAGGTCGTTGTTCTCGACCCAGGGCACAACCTGAACAACAACCCGTCGATCAACCAGAACGTCTACGCAGGCAACGGCGTCTATAAGGCCTGCGACACCACGGGCACGTCGACGAATGCCGGTTATCCCGAGCACGCATTCACCTGGGACGTCGCGAATCGCGCGGCCGCCATCTTGCGGGCGGAGGGCGCGACCGTCATCCTTACCCGCCCCAATGACACGAGCATCGGGCCGTGCATCACGACCCGCGCGCAAATCGGCAACAACGCACACGCGAATGCGTTCGTCGCAATTCACGCGGACGGCGGGCCAGCGGGCGGGCACGGATTCTTTGTCATGCAACCGCCGCCGAACAATCCGAATGTGAACCCTGGTGGCGCGCCGCAATCACGCATTCTCGCGACTGTCATGCACGACACGTTCCACGCTGTAACAGGAATTCCATACTCGACGTACATCGCGAATGGCTATTACCCCAACACGACGACCACGGGTACGATCAACCTCTCCCATCGTCCGGTCATCACTATCGAATGTCTGAACATGAGAAATAGCGGGGACGCCGCCATCGCCACCAACTCGACGGATCGCCAGACCATTGCGGCCGGAATAGCCGCCGGGCTGACGGCCTTTCTCACCAGGTGACCGAGACTGAGACCGAAAATCTGACGCCCTGGCATCGGTATGTCCGGGCGCCATTGCGAACGTTCTCCAGCAGCGAAACCAGCGGTGCGGCGATCCTGCTCGCCAGCACGATTGCGGCACTGATCTGGGTCAATATCAACGCCCACTCCTACAACACGGTCTGGGACACGACGTTCGCCATACGATTCGGTCACGGGACGGTTAATCAAGACCTACGCGGCTGGGTCAACACCGGCCTCATGACGCTCTTCTTCCTCGTCGTCGGTCTCGAAGCACGCAGGGAATTCGATATCGGCGAACTGCGAGAACGCAAGCGCGTGACGTTGCCGTTGCTTGCCGGCGTCACCGGCATGATTGTGCCGGTCGGCATTTACCTTGCGTTCAACGGCGGCCGCAACAGTGCGCACGGATGGGGCACCGTGATGTCGACCGACACGGCATTCGCCCTCGGCATGCTGGCGCTAGTTGGTCCGCGCTTTCCTGACCGACTCAGGGCTTTCATGCTGACTGTCGTCGTTGTTGACGACGTCGTGGCGCTGCTCGTCATCGCGACCGTGTATACCAAACACTTGCGATGGATGCCGCTCGTCATTGCACTCGCACTATTTGCCTGCACGCTCGCGATTCGCGCCTTCAAGCTGCCGTACCGCATGCAGCTGTACTTGGTGGTTGGCGCCGCGACCTGGCTCGCACTTTTCAAGTCTGGTGTCGACCCGGTCGTAGTCGGCCTCGTTTTCGGCTTGCTTACTTATGCGTACTCGGCAAGCCGGCCCGCCCTCGACCTGGCGACAGAAGGTTTCCGTCAATTCCGGGAGCAGCCAACGGCCCAGCTCGCCCGGCAAGCGCGGGCCAGCGTCGAGGCGGCAATCTCGCCAAACGACCGGCTCCAGCAACGGTTCAGTCCGTGGACCACTTACGTCATCGTCCCCCTGTTCGCGCTCGCCAACGCCGGCATCCCGATCAGCACACACTTCGTGTCGACGGCGTACAAGTCCCCGATCACGCTCGGCATCGTCGTCGGCTACGTGCTCGGAAAGCCCATCGGCATCGCCGGTATGTCGTGGCTGGTCACAGCGATCACGCACCGCAAGTTGCGGCCGCCGGTCGGCTGGGCGGCGGTTGCCGGCGCGGGTGCGATCGCCGGTATCGGGTTCACCGTTTCCCTGCTGATCGCGTCCCTTGCGTTCACCGGCACCCAGTTGCAGGAAGCAAAGGCCGGAGTACTGACCGCGGCGGTTCTCGCTTCATTTTTCACCTGGGTGATCTTCCGGATCACCGAACGGCTGCCCAAGCGACAGCGCACTATCGCGCTGCTTGGCCGGTCGGAGGCAATCGTCGACCTCGCCGACGCGGTCGACGTCGAGCGCGACCACATTCGCGGCCCTCACGAGTCGCTGGTGACGCTGCTCGAGTACGGCGACCTCGAGTGTCCCTACTGCGGGCAAGCCGAGCCGATCGTGCGCGAGTTGTTGTCGGAGTTCGGCGACATCCGCTACGTGTGGCGCCACCTGCCGTTGACCGACGTACATCCGAATGCGCAGCTCGCAGCAGAGGCCACCGAAGCAGCCGACGCACAGGGTGCGTTCTGGGAGATGCACGACCTGCTCTTCCAGCATCAGGACGCGCTCGGGTTCAAAGACCTGATCCGCTACGCGGGCGAGCTCGGCCTCGACGTCGAAAGCTTCACCGACGACGTCAAGCATCATGTCGGTGCCGCTCGGGTTGCGAGCGACGTCGACAGCGCCGACCTCAGCAACGTGTCGGGCACGCCCACGTTCTTCATCAACGGCATCCGCCACCACGGCGCCTACGACATCACGTCACTCAAAGCGGCGGTCAAGGCCGCCGGTGCCCGCGCAACGATCGCCGAGCCACTCGCCGACTGAGAGGAATTCGGCTGGGTTTTTCGCTGGAAGTCAGCCGAATTCCTTCACTCGACCAAAGCGTGGACGCCGATCAGCTGAGCTCGTGCGCGAGGCCCTCGCGCCATGAGGGGTATGCGGGCTTCCACCTCAAGTCCGCCTTCGCCCGCGCGTTCGAGGTAGCCGGCGCCTCGACTGTCATCAGCGCCACACCGTCACCGCCGACCAGCTTCGCCAGCCACACCGGAAGATGCCGCGGCGGCTTGGCACCCACCATTGATGCCATCGCAGGGACCCACTCCCGCAAGGCGACCGGCTCATCGTCAACGACGTCGTAGTGACCAACGCCCCGAGTGAGTGCAGCCAGAGTTGCGGTCGCAGCGTCATCGATGTGCAGGAACTGGACGATGGTGTCTCCGGAACCGATGATCGGCAGCAGCCGCCGGCGGATCATCGCGGTCTGTTCTCCGTCACGGCTAAGCGATGTGCCAGGCCCGTAGAAGCCGCCGTAGCTGAGCACGACCCCACCACGCTCGAGCACCGCGTCGTCGAGTGATCGCATCGCGTCGCGGCCAGCGACCAGACCGGCTGGCGCGTCGCTGTCCAAGTGCGGAGCGCGGGCGAACCCGAACGCACAGAAACCCTGCGCGACGAAGCGACCGACTCCAACATCCCATGCAGCGTCGAGCAGGTTCTTCGTTCCCACTGTGCGCAGCTGGTTCGTGGCCGCGAACGCCTTGCCGAGATTGCGTGAACTCCTTCCCAAGTTCGCCAGCGCGGTTGCCTGATGCACGATCACGTCGGGCTTCGCATCAGCGACCGCGCGCCTCGTCGCGGTGGCGTCGAGAAGATCAAGCTGCACCGCGTCAGCGCCGAGCCGCGCGAGCTGATCGATCTTGGTAGGGGTGGTCGTGGTGCCGGTGACCTGGTGGCCAGTCGATACCAGCAGCGGCACCAATCGGCGTCCGATCGCACCGCTTGCGCCTGCAAGAAAAACCCTCATGACACGCCTCCGATTTCGTGGTCCTACGTATGAGACGAGGCGGCCTTCGCCCCTGTGACAACGGTTTGTCACTGGCGGGCCGGCGAAATCGTCTTACGGTGGAGAGGGAGGTAGACCATGTCGGACGACGACGAGCTGGCGCGCACGTATACGGAACTGCGTCCGTTACTCTTTTCGATCGCCTACCGCATGCTCGGTAGCGTCAGCGACGCCGAGGACGTCGTGCAGGAGTCATTCGCGCGCTTCGGGCGCGCGATCGACGATGGCGTCGTGGTCGATTCGACACGTCCGTACCTAGCGTCCATAGCGACGCGACTCTCACTCGACCACTTGAAATCTGCACGCGTGCAACGCGAAACGTACGTCGGGATGTGGTTGCCCGAACCGCTACTTACCGACCCGATGCCGGACGTCTCAGCACATGCCGAGATAGCCGACTCGTTGTCGACGGCATTTCTCGTCCTGCTAGAGACGTTGTCGCCGACCGAGCGTGCGGTGTTCTTGCTGCGCGACGTGTTCGCGTATGAGTTCGACGAGATCGCGGCCGTTGTTAGCAAGAGCTCCGACAATTGCCGGCAACTGCTCGTGCGCGCCCGCAAGCACATCAACGAGCGACGACCACGCTACGAAGCATCGCACGAGCGCAAGCGCGAACTTGCCGTCCGGTTCTTCGCGGCAGTCGAGTCAGGCGACGTTGCCGGCTTACAGACCATGCTCGCCGCTGACGTCACCTTCACCGGGGACGGTGGCGGTAAAGCGCCCGCCGTCGCGCGCGCGATCGTCGGAGCGGTCAACGTCGCCCGCTTCATGCGCGGCCTGGGCGGTCTGGGCGCGGAGATGGGCATGGTCTCGAGGCCGCTGGACGTCAATGGCGAGCCGGGCATGATCTTCACGACGGACGACGGCCTGATCCTCGGCGTACTGAGCCTCGACATGGCCGACGGCCAGGTGCAGGCGATTCACGCCGTGATCAATCCCGACAAGCTCCAACACCTCGGCCCGGTGGGAGACCTGCGCGCGCTCGTCGAGCAGACCCGCTCCCGCGCTCACCACTGAGCGCCTCGCATTCCACCGTTCGGCCTCGATACCGGGGTGCAGGTCGCTTTCCGTTCACCCAACGGTTACGTGCAATCCAACAGGAATCACTCCGGTGGTCACCAAGATCAGGTCGGGTTGGTGATGGCCGCCGCTGTGGCGGTCAGTGAGGAGACAGCCATGCAGACCAGCCCACGCCAAGGGAAGTCGAGGCTTCGCAGAGTCGGAACGGCGACCGCAATCGTCGGATCCGCGCTCGCGCTCAGCCTCCCCGTGGCCGCTAGCGCCGTGCAGCCGACCACACCGACGACGGGCTCGACCGCCACACCGATCAAGCACCTGGTCGTGATCTTCCAGGAGAACGTGTCGTTCGATCACTACTTCGGCACGTATCCCAATGCCACCAACACCTCAGGGCAGCCCTTTCACGCGGCCCACGGCACACCGAAGGTCAACAACCTCGCCGACACCAAAGGCGGCGGCGGCGGCACGTTACTGACGAACAACCCGAACAAGGACGCGGCAAATAACCAGGTCAACCCAGCGCGGCTCGATCCCGCGACGGTCAACGGGATTCTGGCGTGTGACCAGGACCACGACTACAACGACGAGCAGAAGGCGTTCGACGGCGGCAAGATGGACAAGTTCATCACGGCCGTGGGCACCGCCAGCGGGAAGAGCCCGACGGGTCAGCCGTGTAGCGGAGACGACGTCATGAACTACTACGACGGCAACACCGTCACCGCAATGTGGAATTACGCGCAGCAGTTCGCCATGAGCGACAACTATTTCGGCGCCACGTTTGGTCCTTCCGCCCCTGGCGCGATCAATCTCGTTTCCGGTGACACCGGAAACGTCGGCCTGCAGATCAACGGCGCGGCAACTGACGGCGACACCGTGAGCGACGGCAAGGGTGGCTTCTCACTCGTGTCCGATGCCCAGCCGTACTACGACGACTGCTCGACCAGGGACGCCGTCTCGCTGACAGGTGCGAATATCGGCGACGACCTCAATGCGTCCGGCCTCAGCTGGGGCTGGTTCCAGGGTGGTTTCAGGCCAACCACCACCTTCGCGACGGCGACCGCCGGCAGCCCTCAGCCGACGAGCACGTTCACCCCTGACGAGTTCAAGGGCAAGTTCGCGGTGGCCCCGGCGTCCGATCAGGGGCTGTGCAACTCGGTGCATCCGATCGGTCCGGCACTGGGCGGCACCGGCGGAACCGTCGCCGGTCCGACGAACTATGGAAACAAGGACGACTACATCCCCCACCACGAGCCGTTCCAGTACTACGCGTCGACCGCGAACCCACACCATCTCGCACCGACCTCACTTGTGGCCATCGGCACGGACACCCAGACCGTCACCGGCGGAGTGCCGCAGTTCGACACCGCGAACCACCAGTACGACACCAGTGATTTCGATGCACTCGTCGGAGCGATCTCACACGGGTACATCTCGGCCGACCACCTGCCTGCCGTCAGCTTCCTCAAGGCACCGGGCTACCAGGACGGCCACGCGGGCTACTCCGACCCGATCGATGAGCAGAAGTTCATCGTCGACGAGGTCAACGCATTGCAGCACACTCCCGACTGGTCGAGCACGGCAGTCGTCGTGACCTACGACGACTCCGACGGGTACTACGACCACGTCTACAGTGGCGTGCACAACACGTCGAACACGGCATCGGTTGCTACCCCGCCCGGCCCGCAGGACTTCCTGACCGGTACCGGCTTGTGCGGCAACACGGTGACGAATCCGCCGTTGGCGGGCGAGAACGGTCGCTGTGGGTACGGCCCGCGGCTGCCACTGCTCGTCATCTCTCCGTGGGCGAAGCAGAACTCGGTCGATCACTCGCTGACCGACATGAGTTCGATACCGAAGTTCGTCCAGACCAACTGGAAGCTGCCGCCCATCACCGGCTCGTTCTCCACCATCGCGGGATCACTGTCGAATCTCTTCGACTTCAAGTCACATCACGGCAACAATTCGCTGTTCCTGCTCGACCCCGTCACCGGCCAGCCACTCAGATCAGGGCGGCGGTAGCACTAGCGCGTTCGTCGACTGTGCGCACCGGGGCCTGAACCGTCAGGCACCTGGTGCGCGCAGTTGGCGAGTACGAGGTTGGGTCGCAAGGCCGAGCCGAGGCCGGGCAGTTAGGGTCGACTGACACTCGTCTAGCGCCCGGGAGCCGCGAACCCGATGTCCGACCCCGTCACCGAACCAGCGCTCGACGAAGCGACCCGCCCTCGTGCCCCGCGTCACGACGACGCGGTCGGAACGTCCTCGGGCCGCGCTTCGGCGCAAATGCTGGTCAGCGTGCATGCCCATCTGCGCTCCGAACTCGAGCAGATCCGGGACGTGGTCGCCGAGGTAGCAGTCGGTCGTTCGAGTGCAGCTGTTGCGCGATCATTGATCAATGAGATGTCGATGCGACAGAACTACTGGTCGCTTGGCGCGTTCTGTGCGACCTATTGCCGCGTGCTGACGATCCACCACGCACTCGAAGACGCAAACCTCTTCGTCGACCTCAAGTCACGTGATGCAGAACTCACGCCGGTGATTGAGCGCCTCAGCGAGGAACACGAGGTTGTGGCCGCCGTGCTGACGCGGCTCGACGCAGCGCTCGTCGCGATGGTTGACGATGCAGAACACCTCAGCAGGGTGCAGGACGAGGTCGATCGGCTGACCGACATCCTGCTGTCGCACCTCGCCTACGAGGAGCAGGAACTCCTGGGCCCGATCGCCCGGCTCGGCATCGGCATCTGAGCCCGCGATCGGCGCACCTGCCTACAAGTACTGGCCGGTGCGCTCGGCACCTAGGCCCTCGCGAGCCAGACGCATCAGCGTTGCCGTCGTAAACGCGTCGCCGTCGACCAACACTGCGCGCCGCACGAGCTCACGCAATGCCGCACCGCTTGCGCCGTCCGTCAGCGCAGCCACTGCCACGACGTCGATCCCCTCTGCCAACCCGCCGAGGTAGCGACGCAAGATCGACGCGCGCAACCCGGCGTCCGGTAATGGAATCTCGATGATGCGGTCGAACCGTGCGGCACGGACGGCCGCATCGTCCAACGCCTTGATGTCGTTGGTTGTCGCGACAGTCACCACACCGTCGTGATTGGTCATCGCACCGTCGAGCGCCGTTAAGAACTCATGCAAGCCGCCGTCGCGGCCCGACCTGCGGTTGCCCACGACCAGGTCGATGTCCTCGAGCACCATCAACGCCGGCGCCAGCCGACCAAGCTCGCGGTACACCGTGCCCATGCGGTCGCCGATCGCGCGCGCGTCGCAGAACACGACGGTCACAGCGCCGACCAACTCCGCGGCCAGCACCCGGCACAGCGCGGTCTTGCCGGTACCCGGCGGACCGAACAGCAGCATTCCGCGATTCGTGCCCAATCCCATCTTGATGAGCAGCTCCCGGCGCGTGAACAACGCAGACACATTGAGGTCGATCTCGCGCCACACGGCGTCGCTGACGATCACGTCCTCGCGACGCGTGACCGGCACCTTGACCGGCATCACGCTGATGTTCCGATCGCCGTCGCCCCGTACTCGCAAGCACCTGCCGCGCAGGAATCCCTCCGCCTCCCGAGCGCGCCGACGCAGATCGTCGAGGTACGCCTTTGCAATCTCGGCGTCCTCAGCACGCGCGTGAATCGCGACCGACGGGTACTGCGCGCCTGTCATGACGCCCAACACGAGATCAGCCGGCGCCAAGGTGCCCGCGGCGAAAGCGGCCTTCAAGCGGCTCGGCACGCTCTGTACCTCATCGCCCAGACGCAGCGTCTCCCACGCCGGACTCTCGCTTGAGTACAAGCCCGCGAGCTCGATCGGCTGGTGAGCAAGCAGGTCGCCAGCGAGCGCGTGCGCCATCGCAGGAGCGGTCAACGGTCCGAGCCTCTCGTGCAGCGAGATGAGACCCGTGCCACCGCTTCGGTACAGGTGACGGTGCGCGAACTCATCGGTGTCCTCGCTCGTACGCAAGGGAATGCTCGCGTCGAGCAGGTGCGCGAGCCACGACAACGCGTCGCGAGTCTCGGTCGGCATCGACCTGGTCAACTCGGCGAGGTTCTCAACTGCTGTATGGGCACTGGCCGATGCATTAGCGGGCAGCGGGATAACTGGTGGCACCGGACTCAGCTCCTCACACGCGCGACGGGACACTCCCATCGCCTAGGCGCGCGGGAGTGTCGGTTGGCCTAACGATGGCTGGACACATAACTGATCGAGAGTAGGGCCACCTGCTGCTGCAGGCCATCGGTTATTGCAAAGCCCGGTACGCTCGAACACCTAGCGCGCCCACAGGGGGAACAAATGGACGGCAGTTTGGTCGCGCGGCACTGCCGGGGTCGGCGACTCGCGGTCTACGCCTTGGTGGTAGCCACTGCAGCGAGCGGCGCCGTGCTCGGGAAGTCCCACCCAGCAGCGGCGTGGAGCATCATCAATCCGGTGCTTCCGCGGTCGGGATCCTCAGACGGCTACGAGATCTCGACGGTTCCCACCGGCGTCCAGGCTCAAGCCATCGCGATCGACCCAGGCACGCAAACCGTGTTCGTCGGTAGCAACAAGTTGCTGAGCGTCCTCGACGAGCGGACGGGACAGGTCATTGGCACCGTGACGCTGCCCGGCTCAGTTGTCGCGTTGGCGGTCGACACCACGACCCACCGTCTCTACGCACTTCAAACCTTCCCGCAACCAGACCCAGCGAGCAGGCAGACTCCGAATCCCGCACCAGCAAGCATCGCTGTGATCGATCCGACCGGGCTCAGCGTCATCACCACTTACCCCAATCTCGGCAACGGCCCAGCCTTCCCATCGACTGGCAACACGCTGGTCGATGACCCGGTCGGTCACCGTTTGTTCAATGCCAGCGTCAACGTCACCCTCGACGGACACGAAGTACCCGGCGCGACGCAGATAGATACCGTGACCGGCGCGGTCACGGCGATCACGGGCTCCAGCGCTTACACGCCGGACTCCCTGGCGTACGACGCAAGTACCCAAACCCTCTATGCCACCGAAGAGGGTTTCCCGCGCACGGTAGCGGTCCTCTCCGTCAATGGTGTGCCGCGCTACCTTGCGTCTGTCGAGGTCGGTGCGCTGCCCGACGGCATCGTCTTCGATCCTTCTATGCAGACTGTGTACGTTGCGAACAACGATGCGACCGTTTCGGTCATCGACGCGCGAACGAACAAAGTCGTCAAGACGGTCACCGCCGGCGCCATCTTGAACGGCATCGGAATCGATACCTCGAGTCACACCGTGTTCGCCGCAAACGGAGCTGATGACAACGTCACGGTGATCGACGGGACTACGAACACTGTGACGAGCACGATCCAGGTGGGAACGCCGCAGTATGACGTGGCAGTCGACCCCACGACACATTCGATATGGACAACATCCCTCGGCACGTCCGTCACTGCACTGAACCCGATCGTGCCGCGCTTCGCGGGCCCGAATCGGTTCGCGACGGCGGTCGCGATTTCAGCGAACGAATACCCGGACAATCTCGCAAACGCCGTGGTGCTGGCGCGAGCCGATAACTTTCCCGACGCCCTGGTTGGTGCTCCTCTAGCCGCCGCAAAGAACGCGCCACTCCTTTTCACCTCGGGCACCGCATTGCCGGCAGTAACCGAAGCCGAGATTCGGCGCGTATTGCCTCGTGGCAAAGCGGTGTACTTGCTCGGCGGCCCGAGCGCAATCCCTAACCAAATCGTCGCGCAACTCACTGCGCTCGGCTACAGCCCGATCAGAATCGCCGGCGGGGATCGGTTCGAGACGGCGGTCGCGGTTGCCGACGAACTCGGCGATCCGACCACGATCTTCCTGGCTTCTGGGAGCGACTTCGCCGACGCCCTCACCGCTGGGCCAGCCGCGGCACAAGCGCACGGCGCGATTCTGCTGACCAGCCCGGGCGGCGTCGAGATCTCCACGCTCGATTACCTCGGCGCACATTCGTCGACCGTCTACGCGATCGGTGGGCCTGCTGCCGCGGCAGACCCGACAGCTACACCCGTCTTCGGCGCGGACCGGTTCGGCACCGGAATTACTGTGGCGCAGCGGTTCTTTCCGGCAGCGACAAGTGCTGGCATCGCGAGTGGTGGCGCATTCCCCGACGCACTGGCTGCGGGCGCGTATATGGCAACCACCGGTGGCCCGCTGCTGCTGACCCAACCGACCACGCTCTCGGACTCGGTGACTGCCTACTTAACCGCCGCTAAGACAACGACCACGTCGGCCGATATTTTCGGCGGTAGCGCCGCCTTGTCAGCGGCTGTGCAGACTTCCGCCGTAACGGCACTCGGTCCGTAACGAGAGCAGACTACGAGGTGATGTCGGCCGTCGTTATTCGCGACCATGCGGCGGCGGTGAAGATCGCGAAGTAGCCCAACGGAACCAACATGCCGTGCCAAAGCCGGCTCGTATTTACCTGGCTCCGCAGCAAGGTGGAGAAGTCGAGCCAGTGGTGCGTGAGCAGCATGCCACGTATACCGCCCAACTGCGGGACGGCGTCGAGCACCGTGAAGATGATGGCGAGCACGACCGTGGCGGCCATCGCGCCGACCGGCACCTCGGTGAGTGTCGAGAAGAACAGCGCAATGCCCGCGAGACCGAGCAGGTCGATGAACACGTAGCCCGCGACCCCAAGCGATCGCAGTAACCCGTTGCTGACCGACACCGTGTCGCCCGAGAGAAGCGTCATGCCATGGGTGCCGAACAGCGAGACGCCAAGCACAATGCCGATCACCGTCACCAGCGCGATGCCAGCGATGATGAAGGCGATCACGCCCGCAGTCTTCACCGCCAACAATCGGGTGCGCGAAACTGGGACCGTGAGTAGGTAGCGAAGCGTCCCCGTATTCGCTTCGCCCGCGACCGCGTCACCAGCGACGACGGCGACCGCAACTGGCAAGAAAACGGGCAGGCACAGCGTCAATGCGGCGAACGCAAGGAACAATCCGTTACTCGTGATCTGACCGATAAACGCTGGTCCACCGCCGCCACGCGGAGCACTCACCTTGACGGCCACACCGATCAAAACCGGAACGGCGCCGAGCACGGCCAGGATCGCGATGTTGCGCCGACGCCGAAAGATGATCGAGGTCTCGCTGAGGAACTGGCGAAGAAAGACTCCGTGGTAGCGAACGCGAAGCGCAGGCGGCGCGTGCAGGTCAGCGACCATTTCAGCGGACGACATCGAAACCCTCCCCCGTCAGCTTCACGAACAGATCCTCGAGAAGCGGCCGCTCGACGTGTAACCCGCGCACCGCGACGTCCGACCGAACGAGTGCTGCATTGATGACGTCGGGAGTGCGATCACCCATCGCCACCAACAAGTGATCCGCAGTGTGGTTCTCCACGGAGAGTCCCAACTGCGCAAGCACCACGAGTGCACCCTCGACGTCCGGAGTTTCGACGCGCAGCAACGCGGCCGCGACCCCGAGCACCTGATCGAGCTGACCCTGTCGCAACAGCTTGCCGGCACTCATGATGCCGACGTGTGTGGCGACCTGCTCGATCTCGGCGAGCAAATGGCTCGACACCAGCACGGTAGTTCCGTCGGCGGCGAGCTCGCGAATGAGCCCGCGCACCTCGCGGGTGCCTTGCGGGTCGAGGCCGTTCGTCGGCTCGTCGAGAATCAACAGATCCCGCGGCCTCAGCAACGCGGCGGCAAGGCCGAGCCGCTGTTTCATACCGAGCGAGTAACGCCGATACGTCTTTTTCGCAGCCGCCGACAGTCCCACTCGCTCCAGAGCAGAACCGATGCGTGAAGCGGACGTCGAGGGGTCGGTGCTGGCGTCGTAGGCGTCGAGTCGTCGCAAGTTGTCGTGACCGGTGAGGTAGGGGTGGAACGCCGGGCCTTCAACCAAGGTGCCGACCCGACTCAACACGTCACCGGATGCTGCCGGCATCGCGCCACCGAGCAGTTCGACGGTGCCTGCGTGCGGCGACATCAAGCCGAGCAACAACCGGATCGTGGTGGTCTTCCCCGAACCGTTCGGACCGAGAAACCCGTAAACCGCACCTCGCGGTACGGCGAGGTCGACGGCGTTGACTGCGACATGCTGGCCGAACCGGCGGGTGAGGCCATGCGTCGCGATGGCGAGCGACGTGTCAATCGGGGTAGGCGTCAACGCCGTGGCGACCGCGGTCACAAGCCCTGCCCGCTCGAGGCGACCTTCTCGATATTCGCTGGGCTGACCGGCCCGACGTACAGCGTGCCGTCGCTGGCAATGAAGATCGACAGGAGTGCGGTGGTGATCAGCTCGCCACCAGGGACCGGCGTCGCAATGTCATCGAGCGGCGAATGACGCACCACCGTGACCTGCGGCTCGCTCGAGGACAGCGGCCCGCTCGAAGCGAGCGGCCCGTCCGATGGCAGCGGGATGTCCTTGGGGACTGCCGGCATCGCGTTGGTGATCTTGACGACCTCTGTCCAGCCCTTGCCGAGCTCGGTGACCTTCCGGTCCGGGGTCACGTTGCTGGAAACGGCGCTACCCGAATAAACGAAGGTCTGCTGCGGGCTTGTGGCGCTGCCCCGGGCGCGGGTGTGGACGACGAAACTGCTGTCGCCGAGGATGCCGTTGCTCAGGGTGTCACCAAACGGTGCGGTGTCCTGCTCGACGGTTGCACCCGCGGGTGGCACGAACTCGAAGATGGACGTGTTCGGCACGTTGAAGCTGACACTGGTGAACCCGACCTGGAACGCCGGGCTCGTCGCGCCGGCCGCGAAGATCTGCAAGCGCAGTGGCACCGAGGTCACAGCATCGATCGCGATCTGCACGCTACCGATGAGCGAGCGGGTGTCCTTCGGTGACAGCTGCAACTGGTACGCGGCGCGACCGGCAACTCGGGCGGTGCGATCGACAACGACCGCAGTCGTTGGGTCGATGGCAGCCAGCGCCTTCTCAGCGGCCGCTTGCGGGTCGAGCGACGGTGCAGCACTCGCGATCGAGGAGCCGACCTGGGCCGACTCGTCAGGCGTCAGCGTCTTGTGCGTGACCGTTCGAGTACTGGAGTCGTAGCTCCACAGGTCGGTGCCGTTGTGAATGAGATCGTCTTCGGACAGTTGCCCGAGCAACGCGAACCGCTGCTGATCCTTGCCGGCGTACCAGACATTCATCGTGTTGGAACCCGTCACCAACGACTCGAGCGACAGGCCCGAGCCGCCAGTGGAACCGACTAACCCGGAGATGTCGGGCAGGCCCAGCTTCGCGGTCTCGACAATCGTGCCTGACAGGCCGGCGGGCGACGCGTTCTCGACCGCGACGAGCAGCTGGGCAGCGGTCTTGGCCGCCAGCTTGGGTTGACCAGACGCGCTGGCAGCAGCGGTGGTGGCGACAGAAGCAACGGCGATGGCGGCGGCGATACCTGCCGGCAGAAGCCAGCGGAGGCGGCGCGAAGCGAGGCGTGTCATGGCATCACTATCGGCCGCCACCCGCCGTCCCGCATCTTTGTGGCCCTCTGCGCTCAGCATCGTCACAGCTTCAACTGCTGTGGCATCGTGACGCCTATGCGATTGCTGATCGTCGAGGACGAGCACCGCATGGCCGCCGCGATGCAGCGCGGCCTGGTGCATGCGGGCTTCACCGTCGACGTAGCCGGCGACGGTATCCGCGGGCTCGAGATGGCGACGGCGGTTGGCTACGACGTGATCGTGCTCGACGTGATGCTGCCGGGACTGTCCGGGTACGAGGTAACGCGACAACTAAGAGCGCGCCAAGTATGGACGCCGATCCTGCTCGCCTCAGCGAAGGATGGCGACTACGACCAGGCCGACGGCCTCGACCTTGGTGCTGACGACTACCTCACGAAACCGTTCTCTTTCGTTGTGTTGCTCGCTCGCATTCGTGCGTTGCTGCGTCGGGGTGCGTCCGGGCCCCGACCATCCGTCCTCGTAGCTGGCGGACTCACACTCGACCCCGCTGCACGAACGGTTATCAAAGGCGAAGAGCAGATCGATCTCACCGCGCGCGAGTTCGCGATGCTCGAATACTTGATGCGCCAACATCCGCTCCCCGTGACAAAGGCGGAGCTACTCGAGCACGTGTGGAGCGACGCGACTACCGAAGCGAATGCAGTAGAGGTGTACGCGGGCTATCTGCGGCGCAAGCTAGGCCGCGACGTCGTGCAAACCGTCCGAGGTGCCGGTTATCGGCTGCGCGCGACGTGAACCCCTTGAAGTGGTGGGCTCGTCGCACGTTGCGGCTGCGCGTCACCGCGACGGCGACCTTGGTGCTGGCGATCGGGTTGGTTCTCGGGACGACCGTGCTCAGTTCATTGTTCTTTCACAGCAGGGTGAAAGTGGTCGACGAGACCGTGCATACCGAGCTCGCGACTGTCACGCAATTGGTGACTGCCGATGCACTGCCGGCTCCGTTGCCGTCGGCCCCAGGGGGCACGGCGTTCGCGCAGGTTCTCGATGCCGCCGACACCGTGCTCGCCGCGACAACATCCGCTAGCACGGTACTGCCGCTACTGCCTGTCTCACAGTTCGCGCATCGGCTCGGTCATGCATTCACCACGACCGCAAGCTCCCTTGGCACGACGCCGCTGCGCGTGGAAGCGCAGACCGCGACGCTGCATGGCGTGCCGGTGACAGTGCTTGTCGCCGTCCCGTTTGCTGACGTCACGTCGGCACTCGACGCATTGCGCAACGTGGTCGTGATCGTCGTGCCGCTCGTACTCCTCGCCGCGGCGGCGGCAACGTGGCTCGCAGTCGGTTCTGCGCTGCGTCCGGTCGACGATATGCGCGCAGCGGCCGATGACCTCGACGTCAACGCGAGTAACACCGCGCCGCAGCTCACCGAGCCGCCGAGTGGTGATGAGCTGCGCCGGCTTGGGCAAACCCTGAACCGGATGCTTCGCCGGCTGCATGTCGCTGGCGAGCAGCAGCGCAGCTTCATCGCCGACGCCGCACACGAGTTGCGGTCACCGATCGCCTCGGTACAAACCCAACTCGAGGTGGCGCTTGCCACCGACACCGCCCCGAGTGAGTGGCCCGCTGTCGCACGCGATGTGCTCGCCGACGTCCAGCGCCTGAGTCGGCTTGCCGACGACTTGCTCTTGCTCGCCCGCCTCGACAGTCGGCCGCCCAAGCTCGACGCCGTGGTCGACATAGGGGAGCTGGCATGTCCGGGCGGCGCGTCCATTCTTGTTTCAGGTGACCAGGTAGCGCTGTCGCGCATGCTCGAGAACCTCACCTCGAACGCAGGTCGCTACGCAACCCAGGTCTCGGTACATGCCACGGCGGTGGGTGGCGACGTCGTGATCACGGTGGACGACGACGGGCCGGGCATCGCGCCTGCTGATCGCGAGCGCGTCTTCGAGCGGTGGGTACGGCTCGACGCCGGGCGCAGCAGTGACGACGGCGGATCCGGTCTTGGGTTGGCGATTTCCCGCTCGATCGCGCGCGCCCATGGCGGCGACATCACGCTTGACGAGAGCCCGCTCGGCGGGCTCCGCGCGGTGGCGACTCTGCCGCGGCGCAGCGACTGATAGATGCGGCCCAGTTGGCCTAATCCGCGTGCCTGCCCCGGCCGATAGGAAGGCAGCCATGAGGATTTCCCGTGCCCCTCGGATCGCTCGGGCACCGTTCGAATCGCTGACCGACGTCCCGACGATGGTCAGCTGGCTTGCCATGTTGATCATTGCCGGTTCTCTGGTTGCGGCTTCGGTGAACGTCCTGCCGTACTGGCCCATCGAGCACAAGAGCGTGAACTGGCTGATCGCTGCCGTCATGCTGCCGGTCGGCGTCGTCATGTGGCTCGGACGCAAGGGGGCGCCGCACTGGGTGATTCACGTCGGGCTGGTCGTCGGTGTCAGCTGCATCACGTGGTCGGTATGGGCCGCCGGACCAACTGCCGAATCACAGGCGGCCGCTCTCTTCTATGGATTCTTGTCAGCGTTCGCCAGTGCATTTCTCGTCCGGCGGCAGGCAGTCGCCTACGTCACATTCGCCGGCGTTCTCTATCTCGGCGCGCTGCTCACGCACTGGCGCGAGCAAATGCTCACCCAGTGGACGATGAACATGTTCGCCATCGCGGTCCCGTGTCTGGTGATCGGCACCCTGGTCGGGCGGCTTCGCCTACTAGCTCTGCACGACACCCTTACCGGGCTCCCTAACCGTCGGCTGCTCGAGGAGACCTTGACCGCCCGGGCCAACGCGGCCGGTCGTGACGGGCGAGGGTTCGCAGTGGCTGCCGTCGACCTCGACGGGTTAAAGCGGGTCAACGACACCGAGGGTCACGCAGCAGGTGATCGGCTCCTGCGATCCGCGGCAACAGGCTGGACGTCGGCAATGCGGGCCGGTGACTCGCTCGCCCGTGTTGGTGGCGACGAGTTCGTTCTCGTCTTGTCCGACACCGATCTCACCGGCGCCCTCGAGGCTATGCAGCGACTTCGCGACGCCGCTCCTCAGGTGCGGTTCTCGGCGGGCGTCGTGTGCTGGACCGGCCAACCGATCGGCGAGCTGCTGCGGCGCGCGGACGCAGGCTTGTACGCGGCGAAGAAGATGGGCGGTGGCATTACGGTCAGTGACCCCACGGCCGCGTGGCAAAGCTCGACTAGCGCCCAACACCTAACAGGCTGATGACGCCGTTGGCGGCGGCTCGGCCGGCACGCGTCGCGCCTATCGTGCTGGACGACGGCCCGTAGCCGACCAGATGCACACGCGGTTCTTTCGCCACTTGAGTGCCGAGCATGCGAATGCCACCACCGGGTTCACGAATGTCGAGTGGCGCAAGGTGTCCGAGCGATGCGCGGAACCCGGTGCACCACAAGATGACGTCTGCTTTGATCTCTTCGACCACGCCCACGCTGTCGTGCCACCCCACGCCGTCCGTCGTGATGTAGTCGAACATCGGCAGGCGGTTCAGCACACCGCGAGCTTTCGCATCGGCGACCTCGGGCGTCAGGCCGAGACCCGTCACACTGACGACGCTCTGCGGCGGCAGTCCAGCACGTACGCGTTGCTCGACGAGGGCGACGGCGGCGCGGCCGGCCTCCTCGGTGAACGGCCCTTCGCGCCACACCGGCTCGCGGCGAGTGACCCACGTGGTGGTCGTGACCTTCGAGATCTCGGCCAGCAACTGCACCGCGGAATTTCCACCGCCGACGACCACCACATGCCTGTCGACGAACTCGTCCGCGCTCCGGTAGTCGACGGTGTGGAGTTGGCGGCCCTTGAACGCTTCCATTCCTGGATAGTGCGGCCAGAACGGGTTCGACCAGGTGCCGGTGGCGTTGATGATCGCTCTCGCGTGCCAGGTGCCATCGTCGGTGACGACGTCGAGCCGCTCGTCGTCACCTCGGCTCACGTGGGCGACGTGCACGGGTCGGTGCACCGGCAAAGCGAACCGCCTTTCATACTCGGCGTAATAATTTCCAACGATCTCGGACGCCGGTTTGCTGGCGTCTACCTCACCAAACGGCCAGCCGGGCAACGGGTGGATCCGGTGCGCGGTACCGAACTTCAGCGACGGCCACCTGTGCTGCCATGCCCCGCCAGCTTCGGGATTCGCATCGAGCACGACGTAACCAGTCTCGGGTTCTATACCCGCGTGGTTCAGGAAACAGGCGACCGACAGGCCAGCTTGTCCCGCACCTATCACGACAACATCGACGTCCACGCTGCGTTCAACGTCGCCATGCCGGAGCCGATTCCACCGTCGCGATAGCGTCGCAGCGTGAGACCCGACTTGCGGACAGCCGATGGCTGACGCGCGCTCGCCCGACGTCGTGCTCGTCACTGGCCGAGAGATGCGTCGGCCCGACCCTGAGATCCATCTGTTAGTTGCGGCGTTGGAAGAGCAAGCGATCGATGTCCTTGTTCGGCCGTGGGACAACGCAACTGACTGGGCAGCCGTGCCGCTCGTCGTGGTTCGCAGCCCGTGGGACTACACCGACGCTCACGAAGAGTTCTTGTCGTGGGCGCGCGGTGTCGCTGCGGTAACTCGAATGGTGAATCCACTTGAGGTACTCGAGTGGAACAGCCACAAGAGTTACCTGCTCGACCTCGCGTCGGCCGCCGTACCAACTGTTGTGACAACACTCGTGCAACGAGGAGCATCAGACCCCGAGCAAGCTCGTGCGCTCGCGGTCTATCCGGGCGAGCTCGTCATCAAGCCGGCCGTCTCGGTCGGGGCGATCGGTGCGCTCCGGGCCGGGTCGTCTTCCCCCGACGCCGCGGCGCATCTCGCGGAGCTCGCGTTGGCCGGCGACGTGCTCGTGCAGCCGCTAGCTCATTCAGTGCTCGACGGCGGTGAATCATCGCTCATCTATTTCGGCGGACAGTTCAGTCACGCGATCCGCAAGCTCCCAGCCGACGGCGATTACCGAGTGCAGGAACACCACGGCGGCTCGGTTGTGATGCACGAGCCCACCGACGACGAGTTCGCCGTTGCCGCGGCGACACTGGCTGCGGCACCAGCAGCGACTGCCTACGCCCGCGTCGACCTCGTACAAGTTGGTGGGTCGGCGGCGGTCATGGAACTCGAGGCAATCGAGCCCCAGCTGTTTCTGGACCGCGACCCGGGTGCGGCATCCCGATTCGCCACGCATATCGCCACCCTGCTCCCCTGATCCCGGCGGCGGAACACTAACTCGCGCACTTTGCATCCGAGGGAGCATTGGCGTGCAGCGCTCGTTCTTGCGTGCGGACGGCTTCAATGCTCCGGAAGGAGACTCGATCGAAGCAGTTACGGCGTCTCGCCGTCGTTGATGACGGTTGCGCCCAGGTGCCGCTGCAACAACGCGAGGCCGGACGTGCCGTCGTCCGCATCGTCGTCGTCGGGGTTGGGCTCGTCGAGCACGATCTCGGCAGGTGCCTCAGCCGCGGCAGCGCGTCGCACGCGAGGTTCTTTCGACTCGGCTGCCGCCGCGCGGGCAGCGGCAGACCGCGACGGCGCGCGGTCCGCGGCCATCGACTCACTCGGCGTCGGCAGCGGCGGCGGCTTGGCGACAGATTCGCTCTCATCCACGGCAGCAGCAGTGGCCGCGGGCCCCGACAGCGTCGTCTCGATCCGCCAATCGACGCCCAGCACCTCTTTGAGCGCCACTTGCAGGATGTCGACGTTGTCACCGGTGTTGAACTGCCGCTCGACGGGTCCACTCGCGAACCCAACGACCAGCACGTTGGCGCGCACGTCGACGACCTGCGCCGGCCCGGAGAGCAACAACGCGTGCGTCCGACGCTTCAATCGCTTCGCGACCTCGAGCACGTCATCCCAAATGCGCCGAACCGCGGCCGCATCGAGGTCGCCGGTCGCCAGCGGAGACGCGGCGATCGGGCCGGACGGCGGTGCGGCGATGGGTTCGGACGGCGGGGTAGGTGGCGGCGGGGCGACAACCGGCGGCGTCTGTGCAACTGAGGTCAGGGCCGGTTCAACGGCGAGCGAGACGGCGGGCGCGGGCGAGACAGCCGGCGCAACAGCAGCAACAGAGCCTGAGTCGCCCGCAATCGCGAACCGTCGCTCGAGTCGTTCGAGCCGCACCAACAAACTCGCCTCGTCGTCGCCGACCGCCGGCAGCAACACACGTGCGCAGATCAGTTCGAGTAAGAGCCGAGGTGCCGTTGCTCCACGCATCTCGGTGAGACCAGTGTTCACGATGTCGGCCGCGCGGGTCAGCTGGACGCGACCGAGTTGCGCCGACTGCCTGCTCATCCGCTCGAGCACGTCGACCGGGACATCGAGGAGACCTTTCTCTCCGGCGTCCGGCACCGCATTGAGCACTATGAGATCGCGCAATCTCTCGAGCAGATCCTCGGCGAACCGTCGTGGGTCGTGGCCGGCCTCGACCACCCGATCGACGATCTCAAGCACTGCGCCACCGTCGTGGGCGCCGAACGCATCGACCACGTCGTCGAGCAAGCTCGCGTCGGTGTAGCCGAGCAGTGCGACCGCATCGCGGTAGGTGACGCCGTCGGTCGACGCACCGGCCACGAGCTGATCGAGCACGGACTGTGCATCGCGCACCGATCCCGCACCCGCGCGAACCACCAACCCCAGTGCGGCCGGCTCGATCGTGACCCCCTCCGACACGCAGATACGGGCCAGGTTCTCGCGCAGCGCGCCCGGCGGCACCAGCCGAAACGGGTAGTGATGCGTGCGGGAGCGAATCGTGCCGATGACCTTCTCAGGCTCGGTCGTGGCAAAGATGAACTTCAGATGCGGCGGCGGCTCCTCGACCAACTTGAGCAGCGCGTTGAATCCAGCCGTCGTCACCATGTGCGCTTCGTCGATGATGTAGATCTTGAAGCGCGCCTGGATAGGTGCGTAGAACGAGCGCTCGCGCAGATCGCGCGCGTCGTCGACCCCACCGTGCGAGGCCGCATCGATCTCGATCACGTCAATGCTTCCGGGGCCGGACGGCGCCAGTGCGACGCACGACTCGCACACGCCACACGGGGTCGGCGTCGGACCCTGCTCACAGTTCAGCGACCGTGCAAGGATCCGCGCCGAGGACGTCTTCCCGCACCCGCGCGGCCCGGAGAACAGATACGCGTGATGCACCCTGTTATTACGCAGGGCCTGCTGAAGGGGCTCGGTGACGTGCTCTTGGCCGATGACCTCGGCAAACGTGCTCGGCCGGTACTTGCGGTAGAGCGCGAGACTCATGCGCCACCTCCGCAGTCACCCAACGAGTTCACCAACTCAAAACAGGCGACCCCCCGCGCACCCGCCAGGGCCCGCTTACCCTTGCTGCCTTCCGGCCCTGGGGGGGTTCGTGGGATGGACGCCACGCGAGGGGTCTGCGCCCGAGTCTAACGGCGGACGCCGACACCGCGCGTCCACTATCCACGGGATAGCCTGCTCGGCGGAGGATTCGCATAGTGGCCGAGTGCGCACGCTTGGAAAGCGTGTAGGGGGCAACTCCTCGCGGGTTCAAATCCCGCATCCTCCGCCAAATCAGTCGAGGAAGCCGTACTTCGGTAGCAGGTACTGCGTCGTGCTTTCCTTCGGGTCGCGGAAACACAACTGATCGACGTGGTATCCGGCCTTGGTGAGGTGCTTGATGCCGCCACTGTCGGCGGATCGACCGGTGGCGATCGAGATCTTGTCGCCGTCCTGAACGGCACGCTGCTCAAGGGCGAGCACCGGCGGCGTGGCTGCGAAGGGCTGGTGGTAGCTCTCCAACGCGGTGTTGTCGATGTCCAGCACCATCGCCGGCTGAACCAACCTATAACATCGTATATTGTCTGAAGGTTCGCAAACAGCTTATTGAGCGTTCCTCAGCTGATCACGCACCCCTCGCCAAGCGCGCCCTTGCCAAGCTCAGCC
Organism: Acidothermaceae bacterium; assembly: GCA_036509315.1. GTDB lineage: Bacteria > Actinomycetota > Actinomycetes > Acidothermales > Acidothermaceae > PALSA-607. Next base: position 336 of record DATCFU010000033.1, on the reverse strand, counting down.
GTGACACCATCGACCTCGATGGCGCGCAGCGGCGGATGGAACGCGTACCGCGCGGGCCTCGTGACGAACCTGGCCAACTCCGAAGGCAGCCGTCTTCGCGACCTCGTTCTTACCGCAGCTCGTCCCACCGGGAGCACCGTCAAGGCCCCCTCAAGACTTTCTCAAGCCAGCCCCAAGCCGAGCATGATCGGATCGCCCGCGACCCATGGTCATGGGCGAATTGACCTGCTACCGTAATCCGCGGTCGAGGTTCCAGGTACGTGTTCTCACGCCCGCGGAACGTCAGCGCGGGCTTTTCGTTTCTGAAGCGCAGTGTCGTTTCTGAAGCGAAATGCC
>DATCFU010000032.1:0-5121 GCA_036509315.1 Acidothermaceae bacterium | reverse complement strand
TGACCGTCGAGAGACGGACGCCAGGCGACCCCGCGGATAGCGCGACCGGAACGGCACAAGCACGACCGAGGATGACGAGGCACCGGAGGTTCCCATGGCGACCGATTACGACACCCCGCGCAAGGTTGACGAGGACCTTGGTGAAGACAGTCTCGAAGAGTTGAAGGCACGCCGAGCCGACAGGCAAGGTGGCGTCTTCGAAGGCGACGAGGCGGATCTCGCCGAGTCCTTTGAACTGCCTGGCGCGGACCTTTCGAACGAGGAACTCTCACTGCGGGTGCTCCCAAGGCAAGCAGACGAGTTCACCTGTACGCGCTGCTTCTTGGTGCACCACCGCAGTCAGTTAGCGACGAGTGCGGGCAGCCAAATGGTGTGCAGAGAGTGCGCCGCGTAAGTAGCGGCCAGACAGCAGGGCGACCGATGCGGTAAGCATCCGGTCGTCCTTTTGTCTTACTTGGGAGGCTCCTCGCTGACCTTTTCCCAGGTTCCTTCCGCGCGCCGGCTCGCGAGCAGCCGCGCGACGGTCACCGACGTCGCCGACAATGCGGTCCAGGCGACCGCCTCGGTCCATTTCACGTCGGGTGATTTTGTGTCGGTCGGTGGCTTCTTGCCTGTGGCCTTCAGCCAGATTCGGTTGACCACGATGCCGGCGATCCGGGCTGCGATGGTTGCCGCGACGGCCGAATAGAGCTTGCGGGCGATCGTTTCCGGTCGGCCCCCGGCGGGCGCGAGCTCGCCGTCGTCGTCCGCCGTCCTCGCTTCTTTGGACTTGCTCATAGCTCCGCCTTCGCATAGCGAACGAACTCCAGTGCCGCGACCAACTCCGAGGGTCGGCGGGTCGCTACTACCCAGTACGGGGTCGTGTCGTTCACGTCCTCGACCTCGATCTGCACAGCCGATTTGATCCAGGGCCGCAGCGAAAGCCGTGCATCGGCCCGCAGTCCCGGCCCGAGCAGGCGGTGCGCGGTCGCCGCGTCGAGCGGGCGCGCCCGACCGATGTGTGCGGCCGCGAGTGCTGCTTTACCTGCCCGCAGACCTGAATCGTCGACGTCGACCGTCGAGCGCCCGAGCAGCACCAGGAACACTGCTTCCAGGGCGAGCGTGCCGACGAGGCACCCGATGGCCAACCCCCACGTCGGGTGTTGGTTGGACATCTCCGGCCCCATGACCACGACGGCCTCGGTTGTCGGTACTGCGATCAGCGCGCCGACCACCGACCACCACCACGGCACAGTTCGTCGCTCGTGGAACTGCAGTCTCGGCGGGTTCGGCACAGACGCAAGGATACGCAGCACGGCGCACTGGGGATCAGCCTGCCCGGCTGCCAGTCCGTCGTCGGCCGGTAGTGTCGCCCTTCGTGAATACGAACGCGGGTACGCAGCGGCCGGCTTCGGGTCTGCTGCCTCCGCTGGCGTTGCCGGAAGACTTGCGACCAGCGGCGCCGGCGCCCGACGCCCCTGCGCCTGGCACGACGCTCGGTCCGCACTACGCGCGCTGCTACGGCTGCGGTGTCGCACAGCCAGCGGGGTTGCACATGACTTTCACCGTCGGCGAGAACGTGCAGGTGATTTCGGAGTTTGTCGTCACCGAAGACCACGAGGGCGCGGCTGGCCTCGCTCATGGCGGCTTGCTCACGGCGGCCCTCGACGAAACGCAGGGCACCTTGCTTTGGGTGCTGCGGATGCCCGCGGTCACCGCGCGACTCGAAACCGATTTTCTTGCGCCAGTACCCGTGGGATCCATCGTGCGGATCGAGGCCCGCTGTCTTGGGCTGGCCGGTCGGAAGATCTACACCAGCGCCGAGGGTCGGTTGGTCGCCGAACATGGCGACACCGACGGCGTCGTCGCGATCCGTTCATCGGCTTTGTTCGTCACGGTGCCGGTCGAACATTTCACCGCATACGGCCGAGCCGACTTGGTCGAAGCGTCGTTGAACCGCGGCAGTGACACCTCAGGGGTCGGAGTGAACCCGTGAACGACCTGCCCGTGCTCGTCATGCGGTTGCACTCCGACGTCGCGCTGCCGTCGTATGCGTACCCCGGCGACGCCGGCGCTGACTTGGTCACCACTGAAGCGGCCGAGCTCGCTCCAGGGGAGCGCATCGTGTTGCCCACCGGCATCGCGATCGCCCTGCCTGACGGCTATGCGGCGTTCGTGCATCCACGGTCGGGTCTTGCCGCGCGCTGCGGGGTGGCACTCGTCAACGCCCCCGGCACGATCGATGCGGGGTACCGTGGCGAGATCAAGGTGATCGTGGTGAACCTCGACCCGCGAGAGCCAGTCCGGCTCGCCGCGGGGGACCGGATCGCCCAGCTAGTGATTCAACGGGTCGAACACGCGACGTTCCACGAAGTTGGCGAGCTACCCGGTTCCGACCGGGGCGCTGCAGGTCATGGCTCCAGCGGCGGCTTCAGCCACGTGGTCGTTGGTTCGGCGCCTGACCCGACAAGCGGAGGTTCGTGATGGCGTTCGGGCGTGGCAAGAAGGACAAGAACGGCCCGGCGGCGGACGTCGACGACATAGCCGACGAGGTTGCGGAGCGGACGTCGGGTGGTGACCCGGCAGACGACGGTGCGGCGCCCGATGTCGCCCAGGTTCGTGATCGGCGACCGCTCGACGACGAGGAGGCCGGCGGCGACGGGGCGATGCCACGACTCGACCTTGGGTGCTTGCGGGTGCCCGTGCTGCCGGGGACTGAGGTTCGGGTCGAGATGAACGAAGCGCAACAGCCGATCGCCGCGACCATCGTCCATGGCGCCAATTCGCTGCAGGTGCTGGCGTTTGCGGCCCCCCGAAATGGTGGCATCTGGGACGAGGTGCGTACCGAGATTGCCGAATCCGTGCGGGCGGACGGAGGCCAGGCCGACGAGACCGTAACCGAATTCGGCGCCGAACTGCGCACACGCGTCCGTGCCGAGCTCACGCCGGGACAAGTAACCGAACAGCAGTTGCGGTTCGTCGGCTTCGACGGACCGCGTTGGTTCCTGCGCGGCGTCTTCAGCGGTCCTGCCGCGACGCATCCGGCGCAGGCAGCGGTCCTGGAAACAGTGCTGACCAGTGTCGTCGTTGTGCGCGGTACCGATCCGATGGCGCCTCGCGATCCCCTGCAGTTGCGGCTGCCCCGCGAAGCGACCGCGGCGCGCGATGCGGCAGCGGGCGACGATGGGGCAGCGGGGGACGACGGGGAAGCAGACAAGCCGTTTCTTGAGTTGCCGCCGCGTGGTCGGGAGATCACCGAGACCCGCTGACGGGTATCCTTTTCATCATGAAGGAGTCCGAGGCACTCGCGGCACCTGACTTAGCAAACGCAGGTGCGTCAGCAACGGCTGTCGAAGAGGCCGGTTCGCCTGGCGTGCTGCGTAGGGCCTTGCACCGGCTGACGACACCTGAGCATGTTCTCGAAGCGGAGAACCGCCAGGAGCAGTCGCTCGAAAGCGGCGGCACGCCCGTCCAACGTTGCCGTGACCGGTCCCAGGTGTGTGTCGTCGGCATGCTGCGTACAGTCACGATTCAGCCGCGCGGCGGATCGCCGTCCCTGCAGGCCGAATTGTGGGACGGTTCCGGATCAGTAGACGTCGTGTGGATCGGTCGGCGCCGCATCGCGGGTATCGAACCAGGCAGGGTGATCAAGGCCCAGGGTCGGATGACGCAACGCGACGGTCGTCGGGTGATGTTCAACCCTCGGTACGAGTTGCGTCCCTCAGGTTCGTAAAGACTGTGGCTTAGTTCGTCGGGCGGGAACTCACTCGCCGTGCAGCAGTAGCGCGCGCAGTTCGTCTTCAACGTCCGGCGAGGCCACGAACAGCAATTCGTCGCCGCCCTCGAGCGGATCGTCGGAGCTCGGCACGATGACCCGGCCGTCACGCAAGATGACCACGAGCGCGCTGTCAGCAGGCCACGGGACTGACCCCACTCGTTGCCCGACGTAGCGGCCGGTCGGCGGCAGGGTGAACTCGACGAGATTTGCCTGACCTTGTCGAAACGTCATGAGTCGTACGAGGTCGCCGACGCTGACCGCTTCTTCGACAAGAGCCGAGAGCAGGCGCGGTGTCGACACCGCGACGTCCACGCCCCAGGATTCATCGAATAGCCACTCATTTACCGGGTCATTCACCCGCGCGACCACCCTTGGGACGCCGTACTCGGTTTTCGCGAGCAGTGACACCACGAGGTTCACCTTGTCGTCGCCGGTCGCCGCGACAGCAACTTGGCAGCGGTCGAGCCCGAGTTCGTCGAGGTTGGCGATTTCGCAGGCGTCCGCGAGTACCCACTCGGCGCCCGGAATGGCGTCGACATCGATCGCCCGACTGTCCTTGTCTATGACAAGCACCTCGTGACCGTTCTCGACAAGCTCCGCGGCGATCGAGCGGCCGACAGCACCAGCTCCAGCAATGGCGACGCGCATCAGCCGTTCTCCTCCGGAGGTGCGGCAAGCACGGCGATCGCCTTGTCGGTCTCTTTGTCGCGCACGATGATGTTGAGTAGATCGCCTTCTTGGAACACGGTGTCAGAGGTTGGCAGGACGCCCTCACCGAAGCGGGTGACGAAGGCCACCCGGACGCCGGCGGCGGTCTCGATCTCGGACAGCCGGCGCCCGATCCAGCCCGTCGCGACGTGTACCTCGGCCAGCTGAACAGTGCCGGTAGGGTCGCGCCACAAAGCCTGGGCACCCTCTTGGAGCACCCGGCGCAGCATCTGGTCGGCAGTCCATTTCACGGTCGCGACCGTCGGGATGCCGAGGCGCTCATAGATCTCTGCTCGGCGGATGTCGTAGATCCGGGCGACTACGTTCTCGACTCCGAAGGTCTCGCGGGCGACCCGCGCCGCGATGATGTTGGAGTTGTCGCCGCTGCTGACCGCGGCAAAGGCCCCCGCCTGGCGGATGCCGGACTCCTCGAGCACGCTGCGGTGCAGGCCCACGCCGTGGACTTTGCGGCCGCGGAAATGGGGCGGTAGCCGGCGGAATGCGTGTGCGTCGATGTCGATGATGGCGACGGAGTGCCCGAGTTCCTCGAGGCTGTCCGCCAAGGTCGACCCGACCCGGCCGCATCCCATGATCACGACATGCACGGTTGGCTTGTCTCCTTCAGTGTGCCTGGGGAACGCTACACGGTGCGGCCG
>DATCFU010000031.1:0-47595 GCA_036509315.1 Acidothermaceae bacterium | reverse complement strand
ACGGTTAGGGCGAAACGGCCGTGCGGCCGCGCACCGAATCGGGCAGAACATAAGGGGGCCGTGTTTCGTCAATTCGACGTGTTTATTGCGGGTGTGTTAACTGCCATCGCGATGCTCGATAGGCTCGTGGCGTCGCACTGTGGGGGCGGTAGCTCAGCCGGTCAGAGCAGCGGACTCATAATCCGTCGGTCCTGGGTTCGAGCCCCAGCCGCCCCACCCACCCTGACCTGCACTGACGTGTGTGACCCCACCCGTTGCCCCGTCCGATTTGTCGCTACGTGGGCAGGATGTGGGCACGGAACTGTTAGAGGCCTTGATTTTGCGCGGCACGATCGCCGCTGTGCGCTCCGCGGCGATCGTGTGCGACTTCGGCCGTCACCGACGAGTAGCGCGCCGCACGGCTTCGCGTTGCGCCACAGTCGCGCCCCACACGACACGCACTGCGTCGGCGGCGCCGACGCAAGCCCAGCGCCACACTGGATGCAATACATCGCACCAACCTACGCGCGAACCCAAAGGCCGCCCAAGCCCACAGAGAACCGCCCGAGCGAACTACCCGGTTCGGCACGACGAACGCGCGTCACAGCGGCAAATGATCGCGTTCAGCTGTCGGCGGCAATTGAGGACGTTCGTCAGGTGACAGGCCCGACTTGGACAACGCCGTCCGCGGTCTGGCTTCCGCCGGCGAACGCGACGGTTGTCGTGATGTCGTAGAGGCCAGCTGGAGTGGTCGTCGGGAATCGGAAGGTCGAGACGGGCGCCCCACCCACCTGGTCAGTGGTCCGCACCGTCACTGCCACGATTGTCGGCGAGCGACGCGGTTTCGAAGCCATCGCGGTCTTGAGCTCCGCGACATCGGGGAACGGCCCAGTCAGCGCAGCTGCCAAAGACACCGGTATTGCCGCACGGGCGGTCGTAGGCGGGGCGGGGAGCGCAGTCCAGTGCAGCGTCGCTACTTCGTCGTTGCCCTGACGGACGGGGATCAGGTCGGTGGCATTACAGCAGGAGTACTGGTACGTCGCATAGCGGACCGACGCTTTGGACGTGCCACGCGCGCATCCACCAAGGCCGACCCCGAGTACCAACACCGCGATCACAACGCTCGCGTCGTTCCGTGCCGGCATACGTGCCCCCCGTTCAACAGCAAAGATCAAACGATTAGACCATCTCGGCACGGCACCGACGATCGCCGGACCGCGCAGAATCAAACAACCATGTCGGCGGCAGATCCGGTTGTTCTCAGAAAGACCGAACTTGTCGAGGCGGTCTGCACGAGACCGGCGTCGCGACGCCACGACCGAGACCACGGTGTGGTCACCGACGACACCCACCGTGCCACGCGTTTTGACGAAGGCTCGGCTTGGTGCCAACCGGCGACCGGCAGCCGTTGCCAAGCAATCCGGCAGCTGGAGAACAAAAGTCGCGCCGACCGCCCGCGCCCACCTACGATGAGTTCTCTGAATGATCACGGACCAGCGCTGATGGAGCCTTGCGTGCCCATGCTTCGAACAGCAGCGACCGAACGAGGCCGGGATCGGCCGAACGCGTGTCGACAACCACACAGGCCAGTCGAGTTCCCCAGAAGAACTCGCGGCAGCTAACCGGATCTTCCGCCACCGCCGCATGAATCTCGGCCTCACCGGGCATCACACGAACGTGATCCTCGTCAGGCACGGTAGCGAAGATCTTGCCCCGCACTCGAAACGACGGAATGCCGTGATGATCGCTCTCTTCGGCTTCGGGCAACGACAAGGCGATCGAGCGAGCAGACATGCACCGAATTCTGCCGCGGCCCGCGGTCACCTGGCAACCGTGCCTCCCAGCCACGTCAGCTCATCGCTACGCCGAACGTGCGTCATCGCGGCTAGATGCGGATGTTCACAGTGCTTCGTGCGGTCTGGTCTACGGCGGCCCCGCCCAGCTTTGTTCGCATCCGTGAGCGGTGAAGTCACCTGTTCGGGCGACGGCGTCTTTCCGGTCACTTGTCTAAGTACAGGACTTGCCCGATCTGTAGCTGGTGCAGTTGAGCGAGAGTGAAGCTGGGCCCACCGCGGACCCGACCTAACACGATCGCGATCCACAGACCCCATGAAAGACCGAGGTTAGGATGATGTTTTGAGGGGTAGCTGGATCTGCAATCGGCGCTACATGTTCGACATGTTCGGTCCACTCTGCCGCGATGCCAGAGAGGGTAGAGCCTCATCGTCAGCCAGACTCACCGACCTCGCGTCGCGGCCCGGCCGCGCATCACCTCCTCGCCAAGGGTGTCCGAGGCGGGCGAGGTAGCCCAGCGCAAGTTTCGCCCCGACATCGAGGGTCTGCGAGCTGTCGCGGTTATTGCCGTCGTACTGTCGCACGCTGCGCTGGGCTTACCTGGCGGCTACGTCGGCGTCGATGTCTTCTTCGTGATATCGGGATTCCTGATCACCCGCCAGCTGCTCGAGGAAGCGGAGCGACGCGGTCGCTTTTCTTTCGCCGGGTTCTATGCCCGCCGCGGCCGCCGGATCGTGCCGGCGGCTACCGTCGTCACGGTCGCGACGCTCGTAGGTGCATACCTGTGGGCGCCGCCGTTGCGGCTCGGCGCTATCGCCCGAGACGGTCTGGCCGCTGCGCTGTTCGGCGTCAATTGGCGACTGGCGGCCCAGGGCACGAACTACTTCCAGGCCACCGCGCCGCCGTCGCCTTTCCAGCACTACTGGTCGCTCTCGGTCGAGGAGCAGTTCTATCTCGGCTGGCCGCTCCTGCTAGCCGTGGTGCTCTTCGCCGTCCGCAGGCGAGAGCGCCGAACCAAGGCTCGCGCGCTCGTCGCGGTGCTGGCGGTGGTGGTCGCCGCTTCACTGTGGGCCTCGATCCATGTTACGAACATCTCGGCGCCCTACGGCTACTTCGGTACGCACACGCGGGTATGGGAACTCGCCGTTGGTGCACTGATCGCCGCTACCGCCGATACTCTGCGGCGACTACATCGGCCGCTGGCCGCAGTAATCGCCTGGCTCGGACTCGCGGCCATCGTCATCTCTTGCTTCACCTACGGCGCGAACACGATCTACCCCGGCGCGGCGGCGGTTCTTCCCGTCGCCGGCGCTGCACTAATCATTGCGGCTGGTTGCGGCGCTGCCCCATCGCTTGGACCAGAACGGCTGCTGAAAATCTGGCCGATGCGCTGGACCGGCCGCATCTCCTATTCGCTCTACCTGTGGCACTGGCCGCTCCTGATCCTGATACCGGACGCCGTCGGACACCCCCTCACCCTCGCGGAGCGATGCACGGCGGTCAGCGCCGCGGTACTGCTGTCGGCGCTGACCTACGTGCTCGTCGAGCAGCCGTTCCAACATCAGCGGATCCTGGTGACCAAGCCGCACCGCGGGCTAGCACTTGGCCTCGGACTCATCGCCACTTCCGTGGCGGCGGCACTCGTCGTCCCCGCAATGCTCGCCCTGCCTGCCGGAGTAGCGGTCGCCACGCCGGACTCTACTCACATCCAGGCAGCTCTCGCTGCGGCAGCGACACAGAAGCAACTCCCCAACACGGTGGTGCCGCTTGCGCAGGCCTCGACGGACTATCCGAACTCGGATGGATGTGAGGTCGACGACTCAGCCGAGCTGCCGAAGCTGCCCTGCAACGGCTTCGGCGACCCGGCAGGCACGGCACAGGTTGTGTTGATCGGCGATTCGCATGCCGGCATGTGGCTGGGCGCGGTGAACGCGATCGCTGTCGCAAACCACTGGAAGCTGGCGTTCTTCGCCAAGTCGGGATGCCCGATCGGAGACTACCCCGACTTCGTCAGCCCGACGCTGAAACGCACGTACACCGAGTGCAATGCGTGGCGCCCCACCGCGATCGCCGACGCCGTGGCCTTGCATCCGGCACTCATCATCGTCGGCTCGCAAGCGCGACCGATCGCTGCAACCGATCCGAACGGACTCGAGAAATCCATCGCATCGCTCAAAGCGTCGGGCGCCACGATGGTGTTCCTCGCCGACACGCCGTCGCCAGCCGCCGAGGGGAGCATTCCCGATTGCCTGTCGGAGCACCCCACAGACATCCAGCGTTGCGCGATCCCGCGAGCCCACGCGGCTCTCGACTCCACGGGACGGCAGACCGAGATCAAGGGCGCCGAGCGCGCCGGAGCGACCGTGATAGATCCGACGCCCTGGTTTTGCGCCGCGGCCAGTTGCCCGGCAGTCGTGCAAAACGTGATCGTCTACGAAGACAGCAGCCACATCAGCGCCACTTACGCGCTGCTCCGCGCTCCAGAACTGCGTCGCGCTCTGCCGCCGGTCACGAGCTGAGTCGAGCCGTCAGCCCGCGACGGCCAGACCAAAGGGCTGCGTCGCGCTAGTGCACGTGAAGGTGAGCAGGGTCGCCCGCAGCAAACATCCTCAACTCGGAAATGATCGAGTTTCTACGAGCCCGTTTCGGCCCCGGGCCGCCCCACGTCGCCGGTTAGGCGACCTCGTGGGTCGTGCCGGCGAGGAGATCGAGCAGCAGCTGGGTCGGGATCTTGATCAGCCGCCCGAGCCGGAGCACCGGGGTCGGCCACTGGCCGTCGTGGACGAGCTTGTACGCCGTCGTCCGCCCCACACCAAGGAGCGCGGCAGCTTGGACGAGGTCGAGGACGGCGGGTAGCGGCACCGCTGGGTCTACCCGAGTCGCCGGCTGTCCTGGGCCTGGGTTTCGGTCGCGTGCTGCTGGTGTCGTGTCGGGTCTCGCCATCGCGGTCGCTCCTTGATCGAGGAATCGTTGCTGTCCGTGCTGTGTGTCATGTACTCCGCTAGGTACAGGCGTCTCGGTGACGGTGGAAGTGGACACACCTGCGGACCTGAACCGCGGCCACACCTCGGCGAGACCGTGGATGATCGGGCAACTATCGAACACCTCGTCAACGCATTTGAGCTCACGTGGGTGAGCGCGGACACTCCGACAGGCCGCGGTGGCTTGTCGTTCGTGGAAGTGGGGAGCTCGAATCGGTGTCGTTAATCGGTGAAGATTGGAAGGGCGTCGACCATCCACTCGGCCACTGTATGCAAGGCGCGGACGACGGCAGTGTCGGCGTCGACGTCCTCGGCAGTGATCGGTGTGTTGTCCTCGTACTCGACTTGGTTGCGGTTTCGTCGTAAGCGCCCGAAGGGGCGGAATGCCTCGCGGGGTGGCGGTTGAGTGAACTGAGCGTTGATGGCTTCTTGGATCGCGTAGTGTCCGCCCTTGCTGGTGGCACGCAGGCCTTGTGCTTGCAGCACAGCGGCCAGGCTCTTGCGTGCGGCGTCGTAGAGCAGTGAGTACGCGCCGGTCGGGTCTGCATTTGCGACGGTGTGCGCGCTGTCGATGTGGCCGGCTGCTTGGGCGAGGAACCCATGAGCTGCCTCCAGTGACGGCGCGACCTTCTCCAAGTTGCCCGCAGCGATCAACTCTTTAATCGTCTCGACGCCGGTCGGCCAGCTAGCCATGGTCGGCTTCGATGGTCAGCTCGACGAGGGGGCGCTGCTTGGCGGTGCGGGTGAACGCGTCCTTCGGGTCGCGCCAGGCCGAGGGGCTGCGAAAGATCACTTGACCGTCGTGCCCGACGGCGCGCAGCGCCTCGACCACTGCCTCGGTGACGTCGTCGCGATCGGGCTTGCCCACGACGATGACGTCGACGTCGTTGGGGAAGGCGCCAGGCTGGCCCTCGTACCGCGCGGCCCAGGAGCCGCCGATGAAAGCCTGCTCGATGCCGGGAATTCCGCTGAGCGCAGTCTCGACGACGGTCTTGGGTCCGTAGCCGAGAAGGAGCAGGTTCGCCAGCGGGCCGATGAGCGGGCTGGTGCCGGCACGCAGCAATCGGGTGCGCCCAGCTCGGCGGTCCGTGAGGATGCCGGCTTGGACGAGGCGCTCAACCTCTGCGTGCAGGTTGCCGGGGTCGCTGCCGGTCTCGCGTGCGAGGTCGGCGATGCTCGCTTCCCTGTCCGGGTGCAGCAGCACCGCGGCCAGCAGGCGGGCTTGTGTCTCGCTCCGCAGCACCGGCGCGAGCACCGAAGCATTTCGTGTCATGCGAACACGGTATCATGTGCCCATGACATGAGAGAGACCAACGATCGGGGGACCGACGGTCTGAGTTTGTGGGCACATTGTGGGCACAATGTGGGCACGGACCCGCAGAACAAGGCCGATCTTGGCCAGCACAGGCCAACACGGAAACCCTTACGCTGCAAGGAAAAACGGCCCAGACTGACAGCACTCATCATCACGTGACAGGGCCTTTAAGCTTCTCATAATCCGTCGGTCCTGGGTTCGAGCCCCAGCCGCCCCACTAGCCCCAAATCTTTCGAGGCCACTTCAGAGCCGTAATCGCTGCCGCTTAGAGCCAGCCGCGCCGCTTGAACACGAGATAGAGGGTCACCGAAGTGACCACCATGAGGGCGATCGCGAGCGGGTAGCCCGCAGTCCAACGCAGCTCGGGCATGTGCGTGAAGTTCATCCCGTAGACCGTCCCGACGAGGGTCGGCGCGAACAGGATCGCGGCCCACGAGGAGATCCTCTTTACCTCCTCGTTCTGCGCAAGGCTCGCCTCGGTGAGGCTTCGCATCTCGTCGTTTTGCTGCTGCCCGACCAGCGTGGTGTGCACGCTGAGCGCGTTCTGCAGCAAGACGCGAAACGAGTCGGCCTGCTCGACGAACCCGGTGAACAGCTGGTCTTCGATCTCATCGATGTCGTTTTCCAGCCCCACGACCACTGGCAGGCATTCGTCGACGACCTGGTCCAGGATCGCGTACAGGATCGCCTCAGGTCCGAGCTTCAACAGGGCGGGCGCGCCTCGCGCTCGGTTCGGGAGGAGATCTCGCGCGGCTGACTGTAACGGCCGGACCGCTTACGCAGGAGCCTCCTCGCGTCAGGGGAACGTCAAGTTTGAATGGTCCACCGGCCCCGTGCCTCCCCGTCAGGGCAAGATTCGCCGCCTAATCATTCTGGGGGGGATGGTGTGACCCGTCTGGGCTATTCGGTTTGCCGCATTTTTCTTGATTTTGTACTGCGCGCGTCATGGAGCACTCAGGAGCGAGCTTGCCGCGCGCGCGGGATCCTCACCTTCAGCGCGGGCCTGGCAATCCTCGAGGGTGGATCGAAGCGACCTGGCGCCGACGTGCTGTTGGACGCGGACCAGGCCCTGTACCGGGCAAAGGCACTTGGGCGCAATCGGATCGAGTGCTTCGACCCTGACCAGACGACTACCAGGTCGACGACCACCAAACCGACCACCGACGAGTTGTTGACCACGGAACTCGAGACCGAAGTCGTTACCGAACTCGTCGCCGGAGTCACCGAGCTGGTCACCGAAGTCAACGGCCTGGTTACCAACCAACTCGCCACTCCGATGGCGGGTACCAAACTGCCGGCGTGAGCGGATTTGACGCGACGTATGGCACACAGATTAAGGTAAGGCTTACCTAACTGCCCTACGGATCGGCGAGCTATGCGAAAAGCCAACGGTGCCCTGCGATGGATGGCGGCCGGCGCCGCCGCCGCATTCGTAGCGACCGGCTGCTCGGCGTCCAGCGGGAGTGGCAGTGGGTCGCAGACCATCACGCTCTACAACGCGCAGCACGAGCAGACCACCGATGCGTTGATCACCGCCTTCACCAAGCAGACCGGCATCAAGGTCAAGGTGCGAAGCGACGGCGAGGACGTGCTGACCGCGCAGCTCCAGCAAGAGGGCTCAAAATCGCCAGCAGACGTCTTCTACACCGAGAACTCCCCGTGGCTGGCCCAGCTCGACGAGAAGCATCTGCTCGCTCCGGTTGACGCTGCAACTCTGCAGCAGGTGCCGGTCGCCGAAAGTGCCTCGACGGGCGACTGGATCGGAGTGTCGGCACGGGTGTCGGTGCTGGTGTACAACACCGACAAGCTCAGGGCCTCGCAGTTGCCGACGTCGATCCTTGATCTTGCCGAGCCGCAATGGAAGGGCAAGCTTGAGCTAGCACCCGCCGAGACCGACTTCTGGCCGATCGTGAGCTCGGTTGCCAAGGCGTACGGCGACGCTAAGGCGTTGGCGTGGCTGAAGGGCTTGAAGCGCAACGCCGCCCCGAACGACACCATTCCCGACAATGAAACCGTCGTGAGTGATGTCAACAAGGGCACCAGCGACATGGGTCTGATCAATCACTACTACTTCTATCGACTGCAAGCCGAGATCGGAAAGCCGGCGGTGCACGCCGCGCTTTCATTCTTCGCACCGCACGATCCCGGCTACGTTCTCGACATCTCTGGTGCCGGGATCCTGAAGTCGAGCAAGCACCAGGCGGCGGCGCAGAAGTTCGTCGCGTTCCTCACCAGCGCGGCCGGGCAGACGATCCTTGCGCACAGCGACAGTTTTGAATACCCAATCGGAGACCACGCCGCGGCGAACTCCGAACTCCCGTCGTTCGCTTCGTTGCAACCGAACTCGTTCAGCGTCGCCGACCTCGGTACCGGGGACGATGCAAAGACGCTGCTGCAAGAGGCGCAGCTCCTCTAGATCCGCGACAATCTGAAGGATCATGACGAGCTTGACAGCCACTGCCGCCCCCGCCCCGCCACGCGCGCTCCGATCGCGCCGCGGGCGCCCGGGTTGGTTGGTCTACGTCGGCGTCGTTATCGCGCTTGGCCTGCTGTCCCCGCTCGTGCTGGTCGCACTCGACGCCCGCCACGCAGGCTGGACCGAAATCCACCGAGTTCTTTTTCGGGCGAGGTCGCAGCGGCTGCTCGTCAACACCGTCGAACTCTCGGTCGTCGTCGTCAGCGCGGCGGCGGGCATCGGGACGGCCGCCGCGTGGTGCACAGAACGCTGCGCCCTCCCCGTGCGCAGGTTCTGGACCGTCTTGCTGGTCTTGCCGATCGCCGTCCCTGACTTCGTCGCCGGCTACGCATGGCACTCGATCAGACCGACGTTCACCGGATTGTGGGCCGCCGCGCTGGTCATGACGTTGTCGACGTACCCGCTGATCTATCTCCCTGTTGCCGCTGCGTTGCGCCGCGCGGATCCAGGCGTCGACGAGGTCGCTCGTAGCCTTGGTCTTGGACGGGCCGCAACCTTTCTGCGCGTCACGGTTCCACAGATCCGGCCGGCGTTGATCGGAGGCTCGCTCGTCGTCGTCCTCACTTTGCTGTCGGAGTACGGCGCGTTCGAGATCGTGCATTTCCAGACGTTCACGACGGAGATCTTCACCGAGTTCCAGTTCGACCAGGCGGCGGCGTCAGCATTGTGCGTGCCGCTGGTGCTTCTTGGGTTGCTGGTGCTCACGGGTGAATCGCGGATCGGGCGTCGGGGGCGCGTCAGTCGCACTGCGTCCGCGGCTGCACGGATCGCGCGACGTCGCCGATTGGGTTACGGAACGGCCCCGGTTCTGGCGGCACTGAGTGCATTGATTGCGCTTGCCGTGGGAGTGCCGATCGGCACGCTTCTCTACTGGATGCACCGCAGCCAGCGCAGCACATTGCCCGCGGCCGCGACGGTCGGCAAGGCGACGTGGGCAACCGTCGACTACAGCGCGTTGGGCGCGCTGGTCGCTGTCGTGCTCGCGCTACCGATCGCGATCATGGCGGTGCGTCGTACATCGATTGCCCGGCGCTTGATCGAGCGGAGCACCTACCTGACCCAGTCGCTGCCCGGTGTCGTGATCGCGCTCAGTCTTGTCTTCTTCTCGATCCGCTACGCCTTCCCGCTGTACCAGACGAGCCTGCTGCTGGTGGCTGCGTACGCGATCCTGCATTTCCCGCTCGCGCTCGTATGTGTCAAAGTCTCGGTCGTGCAAGCTCCGCCAAGACTTGGCGATATCGCCCGATCGCTGGGCAGGGGGCCGGCCGTGGTGTTTGCCCGAGTAACCCTGCCGTTGATCGCGCCGGGATTGCTCGCAGGCTTCTGCTTGGTATTCCTCACCGCGACGACCGAGCTCACCGCGACCCTTGTCCTCGCGCCGACCGGTGTGCACACCTTGGCGACGCAGTTCTGGGCGTATCAAAGCGAAGCCGCTTACGGCTCGGCAGCCCCCTATGCGCTGGTCATCATCGCGCTTGCCGCAGTGCCGGGCGCGCTGCTGGGCCTGTGGTTCGACCGTGAGCGCTACTCGCGGCTCGCCACGGAGCAATCTTCGCGGCCGACCGCACAGGGGCCGACGACGTGAGCGCCGTTGAGATCCGCGGTGTGTCGAAGAGCTACGACGGTACAGCCGTCCTGAGCGACTTCACTCTGACGGTCGCCGACACGTTCATCACGGCAATCCTCGGCCCGTCGGGCAGTGGCAAGACCACGTTGCTGCGGCTCATTGCCGGGTTCGACCGCCCCGACGCGGGCACGATCGTGCTCGGCGACCACGTCGTCGACGATGCGCGAACACACGTCAGACCTGAACGACGCGGAATCGGCTATGTGCCTCAGGACGGCGCCCTCTTCCCCCATCTCGATGCCATTCGCAACATCGGGTTCGGTCTCGATCGTGGGGATCGAGGCCGGGCGAGGAACCTGCTCGACCTCGTCGGACTCACGGGCCTGGGCCACCGCTATCCGCACGAACTGTCGGGCGGCCAGCAACAGCGGGTTGCTCTCGCACGCGCACTCGCCATCCGGCCAAAACTCGTGCTACTAGACGAACCCTTCTCCTCACTCGACGCGAGCTTGCGGGTCAGCATGCGTCGCGACATTGCACGCGTACTTGCGGAAACGCAAACGCCGTCCATCATCGTCACGCACGACCAGGACGAAGCACTGTCGCTCGCCAATCAGGTCGTGATCCTCGACGAGGGTCACGCGCTCGCACATGGCAGCCCTGCAGACCTCTATCGGACGCCGATCAGTGCTGCCGCTGCTCGCTATCTCGGTGACGCCAACTTACTGTCGGCGGTTGTCGACGCGGGCGTCGCTCGCTGCGTGCTGGGCGTCGTGCAGGTAGGCGCGGATGTGTCGAGTGGGCCGGCGACCGTTCTGGTGCGACCCGAGCAACTGCACATATCTGCGGCGCCGATTCAGGGCGCCGTGACAGCAACGATCGGCAGCGTCGACTACTACGGCCACGACAGCCTCGCCGAACTGACGCTCGACGACGGAACGGTGGTGACCGCGCGCCTCACCGCCAGCGCCGCGATTAACAGCGCCGCGATAGGTGGCGGCGGGATCCGACGGGGCAACCGGGTATACGTCCAGGCCGTTGGCGACATGGTTGCCTGGCCTATGAACGTCTGCAATTCGTAATATCCGCTCGCATGCTCTCGCCGGTTCTAAAGGTGAGACTGGAGTCTGCCGCGGCCTAGGGGCAATCCCATGGCTCAGGGAGTGTGGATGCTCGTTTTGATAGCGATCGGATTTGTGGCCGGTCTGATTACGAGCATTTCGCCGTGCATCCTGCCGGTCTTGCCGGTCGTGCTGGCTGCAGGAGTTAGGCGCCAGCCGACCGAAGCGCCCGTAAGGACGCCTACACCGGCGACCGCTCCTACCCGTGCGAGTCCGCCTACGAAGTACGTGATCACGGCTCCTAGCAAAGCGCCTGCCCGCCGACTCCACGTCAGGTCGTGGCGACCGTACGCCGTCGTGGCAGGCCTCGTGATCAGCTTCAGTGCCGCCACACTCTTCGGTGCTGTCGTGCTGAGCGCGCTCCATTTCTCTGACAATCTCCTGCGCGACGCCGGCATCGTCGTCCTCGTCATCTTTGGTCTTGGTCTCATCTTTCGTCCGGTGGGGGAGTTGCTCGAGCGCCCCTTCATCCGACTGACCGGCCGTCCGGTCAATCAGAGCAGCAACGGACTCGTTCTCGGTCTCGGCGCCGGGCTCCTGTTCGTACCGTGTGCGGGCCCAGTACTCGCGACGATCGCCGTTGTCGGTGCGACGCACCGTGTCGGTTTCAGCGCGGTGATTTTGACTCTCGCGTTCGGGATCGGCGTCGCCGTGCCACTGCTGCTGTTGACTCTCGCGGGCGATGCGCTCTCACGGCGGACGCGCGCCCTGCAGCGTCACGCACTGACCCTGCGCATCGGCGGTGGTGCTCTCATGCTCATCATTGCGGCCGCGATTGGGTTCAACCTCACCGACGGGCTGCAGCGCCACGTTCCCGGCTACACGACGGCATTGCAAAATGCGGTGGAAGGAAACAAGACAGCATCAAAGCATCTGCAAGACATCCAAACGGGCGGGGCGCAAAACGCCGCCAGCACCTGCCAGGAAGGCGGATCGACACCGCAGAGCTGCGGCCCTGCACCGGAGCTGACCGGCATCAACGCGTGGCTCAACACGGCCGGCGACAAGCCACTCACGCTCGCCGGACTCCGTGGCAAGGTCGTGCTGATCGACTTCTGGACGTACAGCTGTATCAACTGTCAGCGCACGCTGCCGCACGTTGAGGCGTGGTACCGCGACTACGAGACGGACGGCTTCGTGGTCATCGGGGTGCACACCCCCGAGTTCGCCTTCGAACACGTCACGAGCAACATCGTTTCGCAAGCGCACGCCCTCGGCGTCAAGTACCCGATCGCGGTCGACAACGACTACGCGACCTGGAACGCCTATGGAAATCAATACTGGCCGGCCGAATACCTCATCGATGCAAGGGGCGTGATCCGCCATGTCACCTTCGGTGAAGGCGACTACGACGGAACCGAGTCGGTGATCAGGCAACTGCTGGCGACGGCGAATCCCTCGCAGCCTCTTGCTGCACCTACCAACGTTGCCGACACCACGCCGACGCAGACCCAGACCCCCGAGACCTACCTCGGCTATGAGTACGCGCCGTTGCACGTCACTGGCGCACAGCCAACGCAGGATAAGGACACGGTCTACACGTTCCCGAGCACGCTGGCGTCGAACGCATTCGCTCTCTCGGGGACGTGGAACGACGGCCAGCAAGCCCTCACTGCTGGTGCCAACGCCAAGCTGGAACTGAATTATCAAGCGGACGTCGTGTACCTGGTGATGAGCGGCAGCGGCACGGTCACAGTTGCGGTGAACGGTGCGACGACGTCGACGATCGCGGTCAGGGGTGTGCCCAAGCTCTACCCCCTGGCGAAAGGCAGCGCAGACCTGCCCGCGATCCTCACCCTGAGCGCAACTCCCGGCGTCCAGGCTTACGACTTCACGTTTGGCTGACTCGGGGCGATCGTGCCCTGGTGTCGGATATTGTCGCCGAACATCGCGCGGTGCTGCAAGCCATCGCCGCACACGACCCCGAGCGCGCGCAGCTACGGATGGAGGTGCATCTCAGCGGCGTCGAGGATTTCCTGCAGGGCTCGCGGCCAGACGTGCTCTAGGCGTTAGCGCGGTGTCGCTGCGCCGACGCCCGTCCTTGATCGCGTCGAGGCGCGGACGACGAGATCGGGCTCGAATTCGATCTGCCGGTGAATGTGCTTTTGCGGGTCTTGGGTTTCTTCGAGCAGGAGATCGGCGGCAGTCTTTCCCAGCAGGTGTCGCGGCTGGCGCACGGACGTCAACGGCACAGCCGCAGCAGCGGCGAACTCGATGTCGTCGTAGCCGACGATTGCGATGTCGTTCGGTACATCGAGGCCCTGCCGGATCATCTCCTGCAGCAAGCCCAGAGCTAGCAGGTCGTTACCGCAGAACGCGGCTGTCGGCCGCCGCTTTACGGGCAGGCCGCCGAGTCGTTCGCCTGCCCCTCGTCCGGCTGCGACCGTCATCGACGTCGTGATGATGCTCACGAGCGATTCGGGATCACGCCCGGCGCGTGCGAGTGCGTTGCGCGCGCCCTGGAGCCGATCCTTGACCTGCGCGATCGTGGTGGGTCCGCCGATGAAGGCGATCCGCTCGTGCCCCATCTCCAGCAGATGACTCACAGCGAGCTCGCCGCCGCTGATGTCGTCGACCGAGACCGAGCACATGCCGGCGCCCTCGGCGCGACGGTCGAGCAGAACGACGGGCATGCCGCGCTCGACGAGCTTGGATAGTCGGATTGGATCGGCGTCGACCGGTGTTAGCAGCAGGCCCTGCACGCGTTGCTCCGCCATCAGATTCAGGTATGCCGACTCCTTCGCGGCGTCCTGGCCGCTGTTGCACAAGATGACGGCCAGCCCGGCTCGCGCCGCCGCTTCCTCGGCGCCCCTAGAGACGTCGGCGAAGAAGGGGTTGGCGGCGTCGAGGACGAGCAGCCCGATAGTGCGACTCCGGCCGGCCCGCAACTGCCGAGCGGGCTCATTGCGCACAAAGCCCAGGGCGATGATCGCCAACTGCACGCGCGTGCGCGTCTCCTCCGCGACCCGTTCGGGTCGGTTCAAGACGTTGGAGACCGTCCCGACCGAGACGCCGGCGCGGGCAGCCACATCTTTGATGCTCACGGTGGAACTCACGCCGTCGCTGCTCCTGATCCTCTAGCGAGCGGACTTACCTTACGCGGTACGCCTCCCACGTTGAAACGACTCAAGTATCTCCCAGAACACTACGGAGTCACGTCTTGGTAACGGTCCCGGAATGTCTTGACACGGCGTGGAAACCCGCTCTAGCTTCGCCCCTACCGGTTCTATTGAAACGATTCATGCCTGTCTGCGACAGGACGTCGAGCAGAAGGGACCTCCATGACCGCGAACGATGCGGCCACCGCGTCCCCGGGGCCGATCAGTGACGCCCCCCTGCTCGAGTTGGTGCACGCGACGAAGTCCTTCGGCGCCGTCAAGGCGCTCGAGGACGGTTCGGTCCGCCTCCACGCCGGCGAAGCGCACGCGCTGGTCGGCGAGAACGGGGCGGGGAAGTCGACGCTTGTCAAGATCCTGGCCGGGGTGCACCACCCGGACAGCGGCGAACTCCTCATCGGCGGCGTCCGCACGACGCTGAATGGTCCCGCCGCGTCGCGGGCGGCGGGCGTCTCGATCATCTACCAGGAGCCGACGCTGTTCCCCGACCTAAGCATCGCGGAGAACATCTTCGTCGGGCGGCAGATCCTCGGGCGAGGACGACAGATCGATCGGGCAGCGATGCGCCGCCGCGCCGACGCTGCATTTGCCCGCCTCGGCGTTGCACTTGATCCCAACCGGCTCGCGCGCGGCCTGTCGGTTGCCGATCAGCAGATCGTCGAGATCGCCAAGGCCATCTCCTTCAATGCTCGGGTCATCGTGATGGACGAGCCCACTGCGGCCCTCAGCTCAGTCGAGGTTGACCGGCTCTTCGCGGTGGTCCGCGCGCTGCGGGCCGACAACACCGCCGTCCTCTTCATCTCGCATCGGCTCGAAGAGGTATTCGCGATCTGCCAGCGGGTGACGATCATGCGCGACGGCAGGTTCGTGCGGACGGCGCCGATTGAGGACCTCACCATCGACGGCATCATCCGGTCGATGGTCGGTCGTGATCTCGACACCCTGTTCCCGAAGACGGAGACCGCGCCCGGCGCAGAGGTTCTCGACGTTTCGCGGCTGACTCGCGAGGGCGTCTTCACCGATGTGTCGTTCAAGGTGCGTCGTGGCGAGATCGTCGGCCTGTCAGGGCTTGTCGGAGCGGGTCGCAGCGAGGTCGCGCGCGCCATCTTCGGCATCGATCGCTACGACGCCGGCACCGTGACGATGGGCGGCAAGGTGCTCCCGAACGGGTCGCCGCTTGCGGCGATGGGTGCCGGCGTCGCGTTCGTCCCTGAGGATCGACGTCTGCAGGGTCTGGTCATGGAGATGGCCATCGATCACAACATCGCCCTCGCCTCACTAGGCCGACTCGAGCGGCACGGGCTCATCTCCCGCAAGCGCGAGCGCGATCTAGCAGCGGATTGGGCGGTGAAGTTGCGCCTGAAGTTCGGCCGCCTCAAGAACCCGGTCTCGACATTGTCGGGTGGCAATCAGCAAAAGGTCGTGCTGAGCAAATGGTTGGCGCGCAATCCGACGCTGCTGATCGTCGACGAACCGACTCGTGGCATCGACGTCGGAACCAAGGCGGAGGTGCACCGGCTGCTCGATCAGCTTGTGTCGCAGGGCGTTGCCGTCCTGATGATCTCCTCCGAACTCCCCGAGATCCTTGGCATGGCTGACCGCATTCTCGTCCTGCGCGAGGGTCGGCTGGTGGCCGAGATGCCACGGGAGGCTGCGACCGAGGCGTCGATCATGCGGGCAGCGACTGGCCAGAGCGTCGGGTCGGCGGCGTGACGTCGACGACGGCGCCGGCGCTGAACCGGATCAGCCGGACCGGCTCGCTGCTACGAGCGCGCGAGTTGGGCATCGCGATCGTCATCGTCATCGTGTTCGGGCTTACGACCGTACACAACCACTCGTTCGCCAGCGAGCACAGCGTTCAACAATTGTTAGCCGGAGCCGCGTTGGTCGCGCTACTCGGCGTCGGCGAGACCATGGTGATCGTCACCCGCAACGTCGATCTCTCCGTCGGCTCGGTGCTTGGTCTGTCGGCGTATCTCGTCGGCGACCTGTTCGTACACAACCCGCACATGCCGGCGATCCTCGGGTTCGTCGTCGGCACGGCGATTGGCGCAGGGATCGGCGCGATCAACGGCCTGATCACGACGGTAACCAGAGTGCCGAGCCTCGTCGTCACTCTCGCCGCGCTCTACATCGTTCGCGGCGTCGACGCGATCATCGTGAACGGGAAGCAGACAGACC
Source organism: Acidothermaceae bacterium (assembly GCA_036509315.1). Lineage (GTDB taxonomy): Bacteria > Actinomycetota > Actinomycetes > Acidothermales > Acidothermaceae > PALSA-607. Next base: position 31,065 of record DATCFU010000031.1, on the reverse strand, counting down.
CCGCGAGCATCCCTCGCTCGTTCCAGGCGGTCGGGTACGAGACCATCCTCGGTATCCCGTGGCTTGCCATCGTGGTTGCCGTGGTCATCGGCATCGCCGGTTACGCGATGAGGTCGTTTCGTTCGAGCCGCGATCTGTATGCGATCGGTTCCAACCCTGACGCGGCAGCACTTGCGGGCCTCCCAGTCGGACGACGGGTGTTCACCGCCTTCGTTGTCAGCGGTGCGCTTGCCGGACTCGGTGGCGCACTCTTCCTCGCTCAGTTCGCGACCATCAACGCCACCGGTGGTACGGGCTATGAGTTGCTCGTCATCTCAGCCGTGGTCGTCGGCGGTGTCGCGATCTTCGGCGGCAGTGGCACCGTGCTCGGTGCCGCGCTCGGGGCGCTGCTACTCAATACGATCAACCAGGCCCTCGTCGCTTCGAGGATCTCGTCGTTTTGGAACCAAGCGATTGCAGGCGCCCTGCTGCTCGGCGCTATCGCGTTCGACCGTTGGCTTGGCCTGCGGGTAAGCCGTCGCCTGCAATCGGCCAAGGGCGAACGCCATGTCGTCTAACTCGACATCCTCGAATTCCACGCGGAGTCAGGCACTGGTCCCCGACCCGCCCGCGCAGAACTCGGCCTCTTGGCGAGCACTCGTTCGGTGGGAGAGCGGTCTCGTGCTGGTGCTTCTCGCCAGCATTCTGTTCGGTGCGTCGGAGTCTCCGCACTTCCTGACTTCTACCGATGTGTTCTTCATCGGCCTGAACATGGGCGAGATCGCGATCATGGCGCTGCCGCTCACGTTGATCGTGATGACGGGAGAGATCGACCTTTCTGTCGCCTCGATGCTCGGACTTTCGAGCACGCTGCTCGGGTACTTCTTCGAGCACCACTGGCCCATCGCCTGGGCGATCGTGGCGGTCCTCGTCGTCGGTGCCGCAGGTGGCGCGCTCAACGGCCTACTCGTCACCAAGCTCGGGCTGCCCTCGATCGCGGTGACGATCGGCACGCTGACGCTCTTTCGCGGCATCGCGGAGATCGTGCTCGGATCCAACTCGGTCGGCGGTTTTCCGCAGTCGCTGACAAAGGTCGGCGTCGTACCGATTCCGCACACCAAGATCGCATACTCGATGGGCATCTTCCTGGTGATGGCCGTGATCTTCGGCGTCGTCTTGCACGCGACACCAGTCGGGAGATCGATCTTTGCCATCGGCCTGCAGTCCGAGGCCGCGCGGTTCTCTGGCATCCGAGTGACCCGCATCAAGTTCCTGCTTTACGTCCTGTCCGGTGCCGTCTGCGCGTTCGCCGGCGTGCTTTGGACGATGCGATTCGACACATCACGCTACGACGCGGGCACTGGGCTCGAGCTCACCGTCGTCGCCGCCGTCCTACTGGGCGGAGTCTCCATCTTCGGCGGTCGCGGCACGATTTTCGGTGTCGTTATCGCGATCGTCGTTATCGGTTGCATCCAAGAGGCACTCACCCTCATGAATGTTGCCGCGCAAGTGCAGAACATCGTCACCGGAGGTCTGCTCCTCGTCAGTGTCGTCGTCCCGAACAGTACCGAGGCAATGCGTCGGATACGCGCTCGTGCGGTACGACGGCAATGAAATCGCCGCGCCAACAGTCCCGCTAGTCCCGGCACAGTAACCACATTGGAAGGAAACAAGATGATCCGCATTACCGCGCGAAGCCGAAGGACCTCGGCCGTGCTTGCTATGACGGCGTTGGCCCTCGTAGCCACGGCGTGCAGTTCGAAGAAGTCAGCAACGCCGGCCGCTTCATCAGCGCCAGCTGCTACCTCCAGTGCCGCCGCAGCCCCGTCGACCGCGGCGTCGTCTGCCGCGGCTCCCGCGAGTTCCGCGGCTGCTCCTGCAAGCTCCGCTCCTTCGGCACCTGCGAGCTCCGCGGCCGCGGGAGTTCCGGCGAACATCAAGAAGGGCCTGGTCGTCTACTTCATCCCGAAGGACACCCAGAACCCTTACGAGGTCATCGCTGACAAGGGTGGCCAGGCGGCACTCGCCGAACTCGGCGGCAAGGTTGTCGTCAGCAGTGGCACGTCCGACACTGCGGCTGCCCAGATCCCTTCCATCCAGGCAGCCATCCAGGCGAAGGCGGACGCCATCGTCATCGCGGGCAACGACCCGTCGGCGCTCTGCCCGTCACTGGCACAGGCGGTGTCGGCCGGTATCAAGGTCGTCTCGTTCGACTCTGACGTGACGTGCCCGAACCACCTGTTCATCAACCAGGCGAACACCGAGCAGATCGGCACCTCTGAGGTTGACCTGCTTGCCAAGGAGATCAACAGCACTGGCCAAATCGCGATCCTGTCGGCCGCTGCAACGGCGACTAACCAGAACGCCTGGATCGGCTACATGAAGCAGCAGCTCACGAAGTACCCGAACATGAAGCTCGTCACGACGGTCTACGGCAACGACGACCCCGCGACGTCCCTCACTGTTCTCCAGGGTCTGCTCTCGGCGTACCCGAATCTGCGGGGCATCATCTCGCCGACCACCGTCGGCATCTCGACCGCAGCGCAGTACCTCGACACCCACAAGTCACTGCTCTCCCACCTGACGCTCACCGGTCTCGGCTTGCCATCACAGATGAAGACCTACGTTCTCGACGGCACAGTCAAGGCGTTCGAACTGTGGAACCCGTCGAACCTCGGCTACCTCGCCGGGTACGCGGCTGCACAGGCTGCTTCAGGCACCGACATCACGACCGCTGGCGCCACCTTCACCGCAGGCAAGCTCGGTAGCTACACCGTGCTGCCTGCCGCAAGTGGCACCGGACCCTCGGTTGTGCTCGGCCCGCCCACCGTGTTCGACGCCTCCAACGTCGCGCAGTTCAACTTCTAGCTGAAGTGGCGTCCCGCGCGGCCTGCGAACGCAGGCCGCGCGGAACACCGAACCTGACGCCTGGCAGGGCGATAAGCGAGGCACCTATGCGCCGGTACTGTTTCCTTCTCCAAGTTCGGCCGGAGCTGCTCACCGAGTACCGCACTCGGCATGCAGCTGTGTGGCCTGACATGTTGCAGGCGCTGCACGACTCCGGCTGGCACCGATACTCGTTGTTCGCCCGAGTTGACGGCCTCTTGGTCGGCTACGTCGAGGCGGACGACTTAGCGAAAGCGCAAGAGAAGATGGCGGCGACCGAGGTGAACGGGCGCTGGCAGGAGTCGATGAGCAGATTCTTCACCGGCCTTGAAGGTCGCCGTCCTGATGAAGGATTCCTGGTCCTCGAGGAAGTCTTCAATCTCGATGACCAGCTCGCACAACTTGAAATGAAGGAGCCACCCCGACCATGACTTCCACAACAGGCCCCCGCACGCACGCCGTCCAGGAGACGTTGCGGGCACAGCGGATCGAGTTGCCGTCATGGGCGTTTGGCAACTCGGGCACTCGCTTCAAGGTATTCGCACAGGCAGGCGTCCCACGCGATCCGTTCGAGAAGATCGAGGACGCCGCGACCGTCAACCGGCTGACTGGCGTCGCTCCGAAGGTCGCGCTGCACATTCCATGGGACCGCGTCGACGACTTTGGCAAGCTTCGGCAACATGCGCATGATCTCGGTGTCGAGCTCGGCACGATCAACGCCAACGTCTTCCAGGACAACGACTACATGCTCGGTTCGGTGACCAATCCGAAAGCTTCCATCCGGCGCAAGGCAACCGACCATCTGCTCGAGTGCATCGACATCATGGACCAGACCGGTTCACGCGATCTGAAGCTGTGGTTCTCAGACGGCACGAACTATCCCGGACAAGACGACGTGCGCGACCGGCAAGATCGATTGGCCGAGTCTCTCGCCGAGGTGTATGCGCGCCTGGGCGACGACCAGCGGTTGCTGCTCGAGTACAAGCTCTTCGAGCCGGCCTTCTACACGATGGACGTCCCCGATTGGGGCACTGCCTACGCCCATTGCCTGCAGCTCGGCCCCAAGGCGCAGGTCGTCGTCGACACCGGCCATCACGCACCGGGCACCAACATCGAGTTCATCGTCGCGTTGCTGCTCCGGGCCGGCAAGCTCGGAGGCTTCGACTTCAACTCACGGTTCTACGCCGACGACGACTTGATGGTCGGCGCCGCGGATCCCTTCCAGTTGTTCAGGATCATGTGGGAGGTACGGCGCGGCGGTGGGCTCGATGCTTCGGTCGGCGTCGCGTTCATGCTCGACCAGTGCCATAACATCGAACCAAAGATCCCCGGACAGATTCGCTCGGTGATGAATGTGCAGGAAGCGACCGCCAAGGCGCTGCTCATCGACGCGCAGGAACTCGCGGCGATGCAGGCCGCTGGCGACGTACTCGGGGCGAACGCCGTGCTCATGGACGCGTACAACACTGACGTGCGGCCGTTGTTGGCCGAGCTTCGTGAGCAGATGGGCGTCGACCGCAATCCGATGGCGGCATACGCGGCGTCCGGCTATGCCGAGAAGATCTCCGCCGAGCGCATCGGCGGGCAAGCCGCCGGCTGGGGTGCGTGATGGCAGGCAGTTCGACCGAAGGCGCGGCTCAAGTCGCCGCTCTCATCGCCCGCAGCAACCGGCTCGGTTCTGACCCGGCCGTGACGAATTACGCGGGCGGCAACACGTCCGCCAAGGGCGAAGAGATCGATCCAGTCACCGGTAGCCCTGTCGAGTTGCTGTGGGTCAAGGGCTCTGGCGGTGACCTCGGCACGCTGACCGAGAAGGGTCTCGCGGTGCTGCGACTCGACCGGCTTCGGTCGATGGTCGGCGTGTATCGCGGAGTCGAGCACGAAGACGACATGGTCGCCGATTTCGACTTCTGCTTGCACGGTCGCGGGGGCGCGGCGCCCTCGATCGATACTGCGATGCATGGTCTGGTCGGCGCGAACCACGTCGATCACCTGCACCCCGATGCCGGCATCGCCTTCGCCACTGCTGCGGACGGCGAGGCATTGACCCGCCGGTGCTTTGGCGACCGGGTCGGCTGGATCCCGTGGCGGCGACCTGGCTTCCAGCTTGGGCTCGAGATCGCCGAGGCATACAGAGCCAATCCCGGCGCGATCGGCGTCATCCTCGGTGGTCATGGAATCACCGCGTGGGGTGCTACGAGTGACGAGTGCGAAGCTCGATCGCTGGAGATCATTCGCAACGCCCAGGCGTTCATCGACGCGAACGGTTCACCCGAGCCGTTCGGCGCGCCGAGAGCGGGATTTGGCGCACTGCCGCAAGCGGAGCGGCGTCGGCGTGCTGCTGCGATCGCACCTGTCGTGCGCGGCCTTGCCTCCACCGATCACCGGCAGGTCGGCCATTTCGATGACGCCGACGAGGTACTCGACTTCATCGCAGGTAGCAAGTGCGCCCACTTGGCCGAGCTCGGAACGTCGTGCCCCGACCACTTCTTGCGTACCAAGGTCCGCCCTATGCTCGTCGATCTCCCGAGCGATTCGGGCGTCGAAGAAGTCGTCGCCCGCATGGGTGAGCTGCACGTCGCCTACCGGGCTGACTACCAGGCGTACTACGAGCGGCACGCGGACGCCGATTCGCCGGCGATGCGCGGAGCCGACCCAGCCATCGTGCTGGTGCCGGGCGTTGGCATGTTCAGCTTCGGCAAGGATGCGCAGACCGCACGCGTCGCAGGCGAGTTCTATCGCAACGCGATCCGAGTCATGCGCGGCGCGGAGGCAATCTCGACATACGCACCAATCTCGGAGGCGGAGAAGTTCCGCATCGAGTACTGGCAGCTCGAGGAAGCCAAGCTGCAACGCATGCCCGCGCGGCGTCCACTTGCGAGCAGAGTCGCCCTCGTCACCGGAGCGGGCTCGGGGATCGGCCGTGCCATTGCACATCGGCTGTCGGCTGAAGGAGCGTGCGTCGTCGTCGCCGACCGCGACGCGTCGTCCGCGGAGATCGTCGCCAAGGAACTCGGCGGTCGCGACAAGGCGATCTCAGTGCGCATGGATGTCAGCAGTGAGGACGAGGTCGCAGCTGCGTTCGGTGAGGCCGCACTCGCGTTCGGTGGCGTCGACCTTGTCGTGAACAACGCAGGCCTTTCCATCTCCAAGCCGCTCGCACAGACGACGCTTGATGACTGGGACCTGCAACATGACGTCATGGCCCGCGGCTCGTTTCTCGTCTCACGGGCTGCCGCGCAAGTGATGCAGGCCCAAGGTGGTGGCGGCGACATCGTCTACATCTCCAGCAAGAACTCGGTATTCGCTGGTCCGAACAACGTCGCGTATGGCGCGGCCAAAGCCGACCAGGCTCATCAGGTTCGCTTGCTCGCGGCCGAGCTCGGTGAGTTCGGCATCAGGGTCAACGGCGTCAATCCCGACGGCGTCGTTCGTGGGTCGGGCATCTTCGCGGGCGGTTGGGGCGCGCAACGGGCCGCTGTGTACGGCGTACCGGAAGAGGAGTTGGGTGCGTTCTACGCCCAACGCACGATCCTGAAGCGCGAGGTGCTGCCAGAACATGTGGCAGCGGCTGTCTTCGCCCTCACCGGCGGTGACCTTTCCCAGACGACCGGGTTGCACATTCCGGTGGACGCCGGGGTAGCGGCCGCCTTCCTTCGCTGATCGCCGTCCCGTAGTGCTGTCTAGCTGACGAGTAAGGAGAGACCGGTGGCGACAACTGAGCGCGACGTCGATCACGCCCCTGGTCTTGCGCGGATTACCACTCGCAGACCGCGGGTTGGCCTCGTCGCCGGTGGCCTTGGCGCTTACTGGCCGCAGTTTCCCGACTTGCTCCCGCAACTGCAGCAGTCGTCCGCGCGAGTGTCGCAGCGCATGACCGAACTGAACTGCGACGTTATCGACGTCGGCTTTATTTCCGATGCAGAAGAGGGTGCGCGGGCGGCGGAGCAATTGCGCGTCGCCGGCTGTGACCTCATCGTCGGTTTTCTCACGACTTATATGACTGCGACGATGCTCGTCCCGATCGCGCAGCGCAGTGGTGCGCCCGTGCTGCTCATCAACCTGCAGCCGACGGAGTCGATGGACCACGCGACTTTCGACACCGGGCAATGGCTCGCCTACTGCGGCGCCTGCCCGCTGCCGGAGATGGCGAACGCATTCGAGCGATGCGGCGTGCCATTCCGATCGGTGTCTGGCTACGTCGAAGACCCGCGCGCTTGGGAACGCATCAGCGGCTGGATCAAAGCGGCTGGCGTGCGCGGCACACTGCGCCACGCACGACATGGCTCGATGGGACATCTCTACCCCGGGATGCTCGACGTCTCGACCGACCTCACGATGGTCACCTCGCACCTGGGCGGTCACATGGAGGTTGTCGAGTTCGACGATCTTCGGGTGCGCGTCGATGCTGTTACTGACGACCAAGTCGCGGCTCGCATCGAGCTTGCGCGCGAGATCTTCGAGCTCGACGGCAGCGTCGACCCGGTCGATTTCGAATGGGCCGCACGGGTGTCGGTCGGGCTCGATCAGCTGGTCGAAGACTTTTCCCTCGACTCGATCGCCTACTACCACCGCGGTCTCGAGGGTGAGAAGCACGAGCGGCTCGGTGCCGGCATGATCCTCGGCGCATCATTCTTGACGGCACGTGGCATTCCCGTCGTCGGTGAGTACGAGCTGCGCACATCGCTGGCCATGCTGGTCATGGATCGGTTAGGCGCCGGCGGATCGTTCACCGAGTTCCAGGCACTGAACTTCCGTGATGGCGTCGTCGAGATGGGCCATGACGGTCCTGCCCACCTGGCGATCAGTGATCAGCGCCCGCTGTTGCGAGGTCTCGGGGTCTACCACGGCAAACGCGGTTGGGGGGTGTCGGTCGAGTTCGATGTTAAACACGGACCGGTCACCGCATTCGGCATCGGCCAGCGGCGAGATGGCAGCTACGTCGGCATCGCTGCGGAAGGCGAAGTCGTCGGCGGCCCGCTGTTGCGTGTCGGCAACACGACGTCCCGCGTCGATTTCGGTTGTGACCCCGGGGTGTGGACTGACGCATGGAGCGGTTCCGGTGTCGGTCACCACTGGGCTCTGGGTACCGGGCATCGCATCGCTGAACTACGCGCGACTGCGGAGTTGCTCGAGCTGGAGCTCGTCGAGGTCCGCCCTTGACGCAGGTCAGCGTTGCAGCCGTCGACCTCGGAGCATCGAGCGGACGGGTATTGGTTGGGCAGGTCGGCGACGCTCGTCTTGAGTTGCGTGAGGTTAATCGATTCGCAAACGTGCCCGTGCGCGTCGCCGGCGTGTTGCAGTGGGACATCCTCGCGCTGTACCGCGGCGTCATCGAAGGCCTGCGCGCTGCCGGGAGAGAGGTCGGTCATCTCGACAGTGTCGGCATCGATTCGTGGGCCGTCGACTACGGGCTGCTCGACGCGACGGGTGCGCTACTGGCGAACCCCGTGCACTACCGCGACGAGCGCACAGCCGGCGTCATGGAACGCGTTCTCCAGAAAGTGCCCGCAGCGGAGCTATACAAGATCACCGGCATCCAGTTCTTACCGATCAACACGCTGTACCAACTGGTCGCAGCGTTGGGCACACCGGCGATGGCAGCGGCGAAGACCGTGCTGCTGCTGCCTGATCTGGTGAGCTTTTGGCTCACGGGTGACATCGGCGCCGAGAGCACCAATGCCTCGACCACCCAGCTGCTCGACGTGAACACCGGGCACTGGGCCACCAGCGTCATGACCCAGCTTGGGATCGACCCACAACTGTTCCCGGCGCTTCGCCATCCTGGTGCACCGGCCGGCCATCTTCGCAGCGACGTGTTGACCGAAACGGGGCTGATCGGGCCGGTCGCCGTCACGACAGTCGGGTCACACGACACCGCGTCAGCCGTTGTCGGCGTACCTGCAGTAGACCCGAACTTCGGCTACATCTCGTGCGGGACCTGGTCACTGGTTGGGCTCGAACTTGACCAGCCGGTGCTCACAGACGCCGCGCGTTCGGCGAACTTCACCAACGAGGCAGGGGTCGACGGCACCACCCGATTTCTGCGCAACGTCATGGGCCTGTGGTTACTGCAGGAATGCGTCCGCACGTGGAATTCCTTGGGGCTGCCCGCGGACCTCGAGACGCTGCTCGTGGAGGCAGGGCGGGCGCCCGCGTTCACGGCGGTAATCGATCCCGACGACCCGGTGTTCCTGCCGCCCGGAGACATGCCGGCGCGCATCGCGAGCGCGTGCGAGCGCCGTGGGCAGACGCCGCCGCAAAGTCAGGCGGAGACGGTGCGATGCATCCTCGACAGCCTCGCATTGGCCTATCGGTCAGCGATTCGCGAGGCGCAGGAATTGAGCGGTCACTCTGTTGAGGTACTGCACATCGTTGGCGGCGGTTCGCGCAATGCGCTGCTCTGCCAGCTCACGGCCGACGCATGCGGGGTGCCCGTTGTTGCCGGCCCGGTGGAAGCAGCCGCGATAGGCAACGTGCTAGTGCAGGCTCGCGCCCTTGGTGCGGCGGCTGGATCGCTTCGAGACCTGCGACAGCTCGTCTGCGACGCCACAGAGTTGCGCCGCTACGAGCCGCACGGCGGGCAGGCGGCATGGGACGCGGCAGCGGCCAGGGCGTAGGGGACGCGGCAGCGGCCAGGGCGTAGGGGACGCGGCAACCGCGCGCTTGTAGGCGCGCAGCGGCCGCGTCGTTGTAATAGCGAATGAGAAAAGTGGGTTGACTAGGCGACGTCGCGCTTGCGCGCATTCTCTCCGAATATTGCTTCGAAAGCCTCGTCGCGGAATTGCCGCGAGAGCTCAATTGCGAGTTTGTCGTCATCGGCACCAATGGCCGCGTTGATCTTCTCGGCGTAGGCCTCACGAATCGTCGCGATCTCCGCCTGCGTGCCCTCATCCTGCGACATCATCAGGTCATCCGTCGCGTCGTACGTCATCTCGTTCATCATCTGGTCTGGTGTCTCTTCCATCGTTTGGGCCCTCCTTCGTTGCTCAGCCCGAGCTGTCACTGTGCCATCAACATCGGCAGCCAAGGGCCGTGCACGCGTTACTAACGGGAAAATACTGTGTGACATTCCCCGCAAATAATCGACGCCAGTTGTTCATCATTAGCGGAGTCTCAAATGGCTGGTAATTCGCCTTCGGAATATCGCTCCTCTAAGTGACGTGGATCTCATTCAGACGGCGGTGCGGGGATGCCCGCGATCACCAGCTCCCAAGCGCGGTCGAGTCCGGCTGCCACGCAGCCGTCGACCACCGCGTCGGCGCCCAACGCACTCGTCTTCACGTTCGGGAGTACCGGCGCCATCGTGGCCAGGTTTGCCTGTACGGCGGCCATGAACCCGGGCGCTTGGCCGATACCGCCGCCGAGTACGACGAGATCGGGATCGACCACCGTAATGACGGCGCACACCGCCTTGGCTACGAGCAACGCTTCCTCGGCGACGACTGCGGCTGCCGCGCTATCGCCCTGGGACGCAGCGCTGAATACCTGTTGTGCCGAACTCGCGTCGACGACGCCCGCGCGGGTGGCTGCACGCACCACCGCTGCAGCAGTCGACGCGGCCTCGAAACTGCCGCGCAGCTGAGCGTCCTCGACATCTGCACCGTGCCCCTCGGAGAACGGCATGTACCCGATCTCGCCCGCGGCACCGTGCGCGCCACGGTGCAACTTGCCGCCAAGCACAAGACCCATACCGAGCCCGGTGCCGATCGAGATAAAGGCGAAGCTGTCGACATCGCGCCCGTGTCCGTGCGCGCGCTCGGCGAGGGCGGCCACGTCAATGTCGTTCTCGACCATGACGGTCGGCCCGAACGCCACTCGAAGGTCGACCAGCACGGCGGGGGAGTCCCAGCCGGGCAAGTCGCCGGCGAGCGCCAGGGCGTCGCGCTTCGGGTCGTAGACACCAGGGCTCCCGATCACGGTCTGCGTAATGTCGGACGCCGCGAGGCCGGCCTCTGCGACTAGCGCTTTCCCTAGCGCGACAAGCTCGACTACTCGCCCGTGGCCCTCGGTTGCGGTCGATCGAGGCGACGACTTGCTGCGGATCGTCCCGGTCAGGTCTGCGACGGCCCCGCGCAGGTATTCGCGGCCGACGTCGAGACCCAAGACGAACCCGGCCTCCGGTCTGACCTCGTAAAGGATCGCGGCTGGTCCTGGCACGCCGGTGCGGGTGCCGGCCGCGCGTACCAAACCAGCCCGCTCGATGTTCGCGAGGGCCAGCGACACCGTCGGTTTCGATAGGCCGGAACTGCGTGCGAGGTCGGCTCTGGAGAGCGGCCCGTTGCGCCGGATGTGGTCGATGAGGACCTTCTCGTTCATCGCCCGGATCAGCTGGGGCCGCGCGGCGGACATCCCAACGGCCGGCCCAGCAGGCAGCGCCGGAATCTGCAGCGCAGCCGGCACGGCTGGAGGATGCCCTGCCTCACTGCCGACGAGCGTCACATCCAGCCCCTTCTTGTGTGCGGCGATCGTACTCAAGCTGTTACACGCGAGTCTTGCTTCGCAACAATCGGTAGGTTACTTTCCTAACAATCTTACCGCCTGAGGCCCGCCTGGGCTCGCCGATCTCGGGAGGCTTGTGCTGTGACGCAGTCGCCCGTGGTGCTCGGTTTGGACTTCGGTGGCACAAAAATTGCCATCGCCGTCTGTGACCTTTCGGGTAACCGGGTGGGCGAAACGGTGCTCGCCACCGAGGCCACTTCGGGTGCTGCCAAAGCGTTTGATCGGGCTATCGCTGCGGCACGCGAGTTGTTGGCCACCGCTGCTCGCGAGCGCGAGCTCGTGGCTGTAGCGGCCGCGACGTTCGGCATCCCCTTCGACGACCGCGTCGAGCTGGCGCCGGCGATTCCGGGCTGGGAAACCTTCGCCTTCGGCCGCGAACTACGCGCAGCCTTTCCCGGCGTCCGCCTTCGAATGGCCACGGACGTCAAGGCGGCTGCACTCGCCGAGCTTCGCTGGGGTGCGCTTGCCGGTTGCGATCCGGCGATCTACGTGAATCTGGGCACCGGCCTTGCCACAGCGATTGTCGCCGGCGGCGCCGTCATCAGCGGCGCACACGGCGCAGCGGGCGAGATCGGTTACAACGTGCGTGAGCCTGCTGACGTCGGGAAGTCTCCATCGGAGCGAATCACGCTCGAAGACGTCGTCAGCGGCAAAGCCCTAGTGGCGATCGCCGACACCGAATTCGGCGCAGAGACTTCAGTCGCAGAGATATTCGATAGGGCGACGACAGAGCCTGCGGCCGCGCGCATCGTCGAGGCCTTCACTCGCGAGCTGGCACAACATGTCGTCAACCTGGCAATCGCGGTGGATCCCGCGCGCATCGCAGTTGGCGGCGGGCTCGCGCGGTCCTGGGCAATCATCGCGCCCCGCTTGCGTGACGCCCTCGATGCGGCAGTCCCGTTCCCTCCTGACCTGGTGCTTGCCCAGTTCCCGTTCGACGCTCCGCTGATTGGTGCGTTGGCGCTGGGTGTCGAGGCGGCTACGTCCGTCCTCGGCGAGGAGGCGCTCAGGTGACAGATGTCGATCCATGTTGTTGCGACCCACGTTCGACCGCACGGACAGCACGGGATTTTCCCGCTAGCACAGCATCCGACAGGCACGGTGCCTGCCACCCAACCAGTGAGGGGCTAACACGATGAGGCGAATGAAAGGTGCCGCCATCGCAGTGACGGCCGGTCTGTTGGCCGCCGCTTGCAGCAGTAACAGTCACAAGAACAGCGGGGCGAGTCCGTCCGCCGGACCGTCGTCGGCCCCGAGCGCGAGCGCGCCGGCTACGACGGCGCCGCCGGCGAACAGTGCGCCCGCGAGTGCTCCGGCGAGCAGCGCTCCGGCGGGCAGTGCCCCAGCCGCTAGCGCGGGCGCGAGCATCGCGCCGGCGCAGTGGAAGCAGGGCGGTACGGTCACCATTTCCAACGAGCAGGGCCAGACCTGGCCGTGCCAGTTCAACCCGTTCAATCCCGCGGTCGACTCCGAGGCGCTCGGTTTCGTTTACGAGCCGCTGATCTACGTCGACCTGCTTAACAACTCGGCCGAGACGCCGATGCTCGCGACCGGCTACCAATGGTCAGCCGACAAGAAGTCGATCGTCTTCACGATTCGCGATGGCGTGCAGTGGAGCGACGGGCAGCCCTTCAGCGCTGCCGACGTCGCATTCACGTTCAACCTCATGAAGCAGGTGCCCGCGCTCGACCTCTACTCGCTGTGGACCAGCGCCGGCCTGCAGAGCGTGACCGCTAACGGCAACCAGGTCACGATGAGCTTCGCGTCAGTGGCGACGACGTACTTCTTCAACTTCGCCGACCAGGTGGGCATCGTCCCGCAGCACATCTTCTCGGCCGGCGACGCCGCGGCCCACCCCGACACGTGGCCGGACGTCGCGCCGATCGGCACCGGTCCCTTCACGGTCAGCCCGTGCACCGCGAACAACATCCAGTACATCGCTAACCCGCACTACTGGATGCCCGGTCGGCCCTACCTCCAGAAGGTCGAGTACCCGGCGTACCTCGACAACAACCCGGCTAACCTCGACCTCGCCAGCGGCAAGGCTCAATGGGGCAGCCAGTTCATCCCGAACATCAAGCAGGCCTACCTGTCGAAGTCCAAGGACAACAACACGTGGTCGCCGCCCGTGACGAATGTCGAGATCTTCCCCAACCTCGACCCGTCGCATAAGGCAACCAGCACGTTGGCGGTCCGGCAGGCAATCGCGGCCGCGATCGACCGGACCCAGATCGCCACTATCGGCGAGGGCGGTCAGCAGCCGGCTGCGAATCAGACCGGCGTCGTCGTCCCGACCTTCCAGAAGTACTTCGATTCGGCGGCGCTGGCAGCGTCGGGCTATGACAAGCCGAACGTCGCGAAGGCGACGCAGCTGATGGCGAGTGCTGGCTACTCGACGTCAAAGCCGTTGAAGCTGTCGATCATTACGATCACCGGTTACACCGACTGGGACGCTTCGCTCGCCGTGATCAAGCAGGAACTGAAGCCAATCGGCATTGACCTCACCGTCAATGACGAGGCGCAACAGACCTATGACAGCGCGCTCTTCGACGGCAACTACGACCTTGCTTACTACGGCGAGGCCGGCGGTCCGTCGCCGTACTACGAGATGCGCCAGATCCTCGACTCGGCGAACACCGCACCGATCGGCAAGCAGGCCAACAGCAACTACGAGCGGTACAAGAATCCCGCTGTGGACGCGTTGTTCGCGCAGTACCCGACGGCTGACGACGCTGGCCAGGTAGCAATCATCAAGCAGATCGAAGCGGCCATGATCAAGGACGTGCCGATCATCCCGACCACCGAGTCCGTCGACTGGTTCCAGTACAACACCTCTGATCTGCAGGGCTGGCCGACTCCGCAGAACCCCTACGCCCAGCCGGCCGCGTTCAACGTCCCAGACGTCGAACAGCTCCTACTCCACCTGTACTCCAAGGCAGCCCAGTAGTAGACACGTAGCACGTAGTTGTGTCAGGACAGTCCATGAGGGTGAGCGCGAGGAGGGAATCGTCGTGAGGTATTTACTCCGCCGGCTCGGCTTCTTCGTGCTCACCCTCTGGGCTGCTCTGACCCTGAACTTCTTCATCCCGCGGATGATGCCGGGCAGTCCGTTGCAGGCGCTGCGGGATCGCACGCACAACAAGCTCTCGCCAGCGGCGCTAAACAGCCTGCTTTCGCAGTTCGGCTTCGATCCCCACCAGAACGTCGCCGTGCAGTACGTCCAGTACCTGAAGAACATGGCTACTGGCCACTGGGGCATTTCCATCGGGGGTTCGCTAGGCGTGCCGGTCAGAAAACTGATCGGGCAGGCGTTGCCGTGGACCCTTGGATTGGTCGGCGTGACGACCGTCCTGGCGTTCTTGCTCGGCACGGTGATCGGCATCGTTGCCGGGTGGAAGCGCGGCGGGTTGCTCGACGGCATCGTGCCGCCGGTGTTCGTTGTTACCTCGGCACTGCCGTACTTTTGGGTCGCGTTGCTGATGATCCTGCTGTTCGCTAGCGGCACTCACGCGCTGTTGCCCAACGACGGCAACTACACGAATGGGCTGACACCTGGCTTCTCCGGGCACTTCATCTTCGACGTGATCAAGCACGCGATCCTGCCGGGTGCCACGATCCTCATCACCGCCATCGGTGGCTGGATTCTGACGATGCGCAACAACATGATTACGACACTGTCTGAGGACTATGTCCGCATGGGCCGCGCAAAGGGTCTGTCGAACCGACGCATCATGTACGGCTACGCGGCCCGCAACGCCTTCCTGCCGAATCTCTCGGGATTTGCGATGTCGCTGGGTTTCGTGATCAGCGGTGCGATTCTCGTCGAATACGTGTTCAACTATCCCGGCCTCGGCTACATGCTCTACAACGCGACGGTGAATACCGACTACCCGTTGTTGCAGGCACTCTTCATGCTCATCACGGTCGCGGTGTTGGTCGCCGTCCTGATCTGTGATTTTGTGACCTTCTGGCTCGACCCGCGCGCACGGGCGAAGGCGTAGCCCGATGAGTGCGATCCTCGCCAACACCGCCATCGTCACCGGCGCACCTGAGCCTGCTCGCCGCCGCGCCGGTGGTGGCCTCTGGACAGCTGTGCGCACGAACCGCAAAGCGATGGCCGGCCTCATCATCTTCTTGATCTTCGCCGCTATGGCTGCGGTCCCGCGGCTGTTCACGTCAGTAAAGCATCCCAACGACGCTGCCCAGTACGCATCGCTCGCGCACCCGGGCAGCCAGCACTGGCTCGGCACTACGCAGCTGGGCCAAGACATCTACGCACAGCTGATTTACGGCACTCGTCAGTCTCTGGTGATCGCCTTGATAGCGGGCTTCTTTGCGACCGTGCTCTCGGTGCTGATCGGGGTGTCCGCTGCGTATCTGGGGGGCATCGGCGACGAGGCTCTCTCGTTGCTCACGAACGTCTTCCTCGTGCTTCCCACGTTCCCGCTGATCATCGTGCTCGCGACCTACGCGGGCAAAGGCAATCTGCTGGTCGTCATTGTGGTCTTGGTAGTGACCGGTTGGTCGTACGGCGCGAACCAGCTGCGCGCCCAGACGCTGTCGCTGAGAAACAGGGACTTTCTCGAGTCGGCGCGAGTCAGAGGCGAGCGACGGTCGTACATCATCGTCGCCGAATTGCTGCCGACGATGACGTCGCTGATCGTCGCGAACTTCCTTGGTGCGGCCCTCTATGCGGTGCTGACTGCAGCCGGCCTGCAGTTTCTTGGCCTTGGCGATCCGTCGTCCCTGAGCTGGGGCACCATGCTGTATTGGTCTCAAAACGACGGGGCCTTGCAAAGCGGCTACCCCGTATGGGCCATCGCGCCTGGTATCTGCGTCGCCTTGCTTGGCGCGTCGTTCGCATTGCTCAACTACGCATTCGACGAGATCAGCAACCCGGCGCTGCGGCCGGTCCGGAGGATACGTGTCAAGCGCACCGATTCTTGAGGTCGCCGGCCTACGGGTCGAGTACAGCACCTCGCGCGGAGCCGTAGTTGCCGTCGACAACGTTGATCTCGAGGTCTGTAAGGGAGAGTTCGTCGGCGTTGTGGGCGAGTCCGGTTGCGGGAAGTCGACGATGCTCTTCGCGATCGCGGCGCTGCTGAGTCCGCCGGCAGCCGTCACCGGGGGCACCGTGAAGTTTCACGGGCACAACCTGGTGACGATGACCGAGAAGCAACTGAACGTGCTGCGGTGGCGCGACTACTCCGTGGTGATGCAGAGCGCGATGAACGCCTTGAACCCGGTGATCACCATCGCTGCGCAGTTCAAGGATGTTCTTAAAGCGCACGGTGCCGCGTCGAACAACGAGATCGCCAACCGGTCGGCCGAAGTGATGCGGTTGGTCGGGATCGATCCGATTCACCTCAAGAGCTACCCGCATCAACTCAGTGGCGGCATGCGCCAGCGCGCGATGATTGCGATGGCGCTGCTCTTCACGCCTGACCTGGTCATCATGGACGAGCCGACGTCAGCACTTGATGTCGTCGCCCAACGCTCGCTCATGGTGCAGATCAAGGAACTCCAGCACCAGTTGGGTTTCGCGGTCATCTTCGTCACCCACGACATGTCTCTCGTGAGCCACTTCTCAGATCAACTCATCGTCATGTACGCGGGCCAGGTTTCCGAGATCGGACCCACCCGGCAGGTGTTCGACCACCCCGCTCATCCCTACAGCCGGGGCCTGCTCGATGCGTTCCCGTCGATTCGCGGCCCGCGCGTCGAACTCACCGGCATTCCGGGGAGCCCGCCCGACCTTGCGAGACCGCCGCGGGGCTGTCGATTCCACCCTCGGTGCCCGCAGGTGTTCGATGCGTGTCGAGTGACCGAGCCGTTGCTTTACCAAGTCGGTGACGTTCAGGCACGGTGTTTGCTGCACGCCGGGGGAGCGTCACTCCTCGAAACATCCGAAGCGTCCGGAGCCACCACGTGAGCGACGACCTCAGCCGCGACCTCGCCGACGCAAGCGGTCCAGCCACGCCGCCGCTGCTTGAGACCCGCGGCATGACGAAGCATTTCAAGATTGGCGGCAACCTCTCGCGCAAGACCCTGCATGCGGTCGACAACGTGAACATCACCATCCACCGCCAGGAGATTGTGGCGCTTGCCGGCGAGAGCGGCAGCGGCAAGAGCACGATCGCTCGCTTGCTCGCCCGGATCTACAAACCGACCAGCGGCGAGATCTACTACCAGGGCAAGCCTTTGTCGTCGATGCGCACCCGTCGCGATAGCCTCGGCTACCGCAGTGACGTACCGATGGTGTTCCAGGATCCGTTCAGCTCTTTGAACCCCGCCTATCGGGTGAACCACGGCATCATGCGCGGCTTGAAGCTGCACCGTCGCGACCTGACGTCGCGCGGGCAGCGCTTTGCTGAGGCCGAGCGCGTCGTCGATGCGGTAGGGCTCACGCCAGCCGCCGAAATCTTGCAGCGCTACCCGTACGAGCTCAGTGGCGGGCAGCGGCAGCGGATCGGCTTCGCGCAGGCGCTGGCCTACAAGCCCAAACTGATCCTGGCCGACGAGCCCGTCTCGATGCTCGACGTGTCGATCCGCATTGGGCTGTTGAACGTGATGGCGAAGTTGCGGCAGGAGGCGCAGGTCTCGTTCCTCTACATCACCCACGACATCGCCAGTGCTCGCTACGTCGCCGACCGGATTATGATCATGTATGCAGGCCATGTCGTCGAATCGGGCCCTGCTGAAGCAGTGTTGGCAGACCCCAAGCACCCCTATACCCAGTTGTTGCTCTCAGCAGTGCCCGATCCGCGAGCTCCGTTGGCGGTCGGCGCCGAGACTGACAAGGGTGAGCCTCCGAAGGTCATCGACCCGGGGCCAGGCTGCCGGTTTCGTGCTCGCTGCCCCTTCGTCATCGCCGTCTGCCACCAGATCGATCCGCCGTTGCAATTGCTCGGACCGCGGCACTCCGCGGCCTGCCACGTCGCGAAGCCGGACGTCGATTTCCTGGTGCCGACTCACGAGGTTTCGAGTACCTGACGCCCTTGGCCCTCGCGCGAAACTCGCGCGTGGTCGCGCCGCCCGAACATGTACAGCAGCAGTTCCTGTGGTGCGCCCGTGAGCGTCAGCGTCGACTGACCCGGCACCGTCGCGCGCACCGCGTGATGTTGACCGGTGTCGGATCGGATCAGTTCGATGCCGCCGGGCGCTGATCGCAACACGTGCTTGGCCATGCGGGTCGAGCGTTCCCACAGGAATGCGCTCGTGGCATCGTCGATGACGCGGGGTTCCCAGTGCGGCGCTGCACGTCGCACATCTTCGTGGTGCACGAAGAACTCGACGTTACTTAGGAGCTCGTCCACTGCCCGCGGGCGAAATGGTGACCAGGCTGGCGGACCACTGCGCAGTCGACTCACCAGATCGGTGAAGTCTCCCCGTGCCAGCTTCGTCTGGACCTTCGCGGTCCAGCCCGCGAGCGGTCGGATCACGACGCCCAGCACGGCGTCGGGCCTGCGTTCACGCAATACGAGGTGCGCAGTCAGGTCGCGGGTGTTCCAGCCCTCGCACAGCGTTGGCGCATCCGGGCCGACCCGATCGAGAAGGTCACTGAGGCTTGCACGCTCGCTCGCAGCGAGATTCTTCACGCTCCCACTCTCGGCCGCGTCGCGTCGTCCGATTGCGCCGCTTCATTCCACGTTCCCTTGTGCGCTGGCCGGTGGCCACCCGGCCAGCCCGCGATCATATCGATCACCAAGGCGACGGACAGCCCGGACGCGATGGCGACCAGAAGGCCGCCCATGGTGTCGGTGGCGTAGTGGTATCCACCAGCCACCAGGGCGATCGCCATGACTGGGACGCACGCCGTCGCCGCCGCGGTGATCAGCCACCGCAAGACTGACGGCCACGGCAATCGGCCTGGCCCGATCATCGCGCAGCTGACGACGAGTGCGAGCGAGGCGGTGGCGGCGGTATGCCCGCTCGGGAACGATAGCGACGCGCCGATGTGACGGTTGAACAGCGGCTTCAACACGAAGTCGACGAGGCCACCCGCCAGCCCTGGTCCGGCGATCGCGAGCACGGCGAGCCGGGTGCGGTTCAGGAATAGGAACAACGCGCACAGCAGGGCGCAGATCACGATGATGCTGCCTGGGTCGGCGAGATCGACTATGTGCACCACCAGGTGCGGGTGCCCGGCCAAGCGACGCTGGATCGCCGCGTCGAGGTGCTGGTCGAGACGACCCGGCGTGCGCTTTTGCCCATACCGGACGCCGAGGGCAGCAGTCCCCAACACCGCGGCGACGACAATCACGACTGCCAGACCGCGGCGCGCGAGCAACGGTCGGCGAGCCATCCTTCGATCCTACGGGGGGCCGGCCTGCGAGGCTGACGTTCGCGACATTCGTCGCACAATCGCCACCCATCCCCGCGATCTCAGCCGGCGCGTTCACAGACCGCGCACTTACTGCCCGCCGGGGGCAGCGATTGCGCGGTTTGTGGCGATGGTGCCTGCGCGCCCGGAGGCGGCTGGCGTACTAGCGTGCAGGTCACAACCTCTTGGAGGAATTCGGTGGAGTACGACGTCGATCTGCTCATCGTCGGCGCGGGGCCGGCCGGCCTGTACGCCGCGTACTACGCCGGTTTCCGCGCCCTGTCTGTGGTCGTGGTCGATTCGCTGACGGAGCCTGGCGGGCAACTGGCGGCGCTCTACCCGGAAAAGATGATCTACGACGTCGGCGGCATTCCGGCGATCCTTGGGCGAGAGCTTGCAGCGGACCTGTTCCGGCAGGCGCAGACCTATGACCCAACCTTCTTGCTCGGTCATGGCGCCGATCAGCTCACGACGCTCGACGACGGAACGCTGCTCGTCACGACCCACACCGGGCACCTGATTCACGCCAAGGCGATCCTGGTCACCGCAGGCATCGGCATCTTCACGCCGCGGCCGTTGCCTGCGGGCCAGGAGTACGAGGGCGTCGGCGTCCGCTACTTCGTCCCTGACCCGAGCGCGTTGCGTGACAAGAGAGTGCTCGTCGTCGGTGGCGGCGACAGCGCGGTCGACTACGCGTTGATGCTCGAGGAGGTGTGCGCGTCGGTCACCGTGGTCCACCGGCGACCCGAATTCCGTGCGCACGAGGCGTCGGTGGAGAAGATGCGTGCCTCGTCGATCGTCATCCGCACGCCATATCAGGTGAGCGCGATGGAGGGCGACGGTCGGGTCGAGATCGTCGAGATAACCAACCACGACAGCGGGGACGTCGACCGGCTAGAGGTCGACGAAGTCGTGGCGGCTCTCGGGTTTATCGCCGAACTCGGCCCGCTGATGAACTGGGGGATGAACCTGCATCAGCGGCACATCGTCGTCGATACGACGATGGCAACCAACGTGCCGCGCATCTTCGCGGCGGGCGACATCACCGAGTACCCCGGCAAGGTGCGGCTGATCTCCGTCGGGCTCGGCGAGGCCGCCACCGCCGTGAACAACGCGGCCGTCGTGATCGATCCGTCGCGCAAGCTGTTCCCCGGCCACTCCTCCGACCCGGCCAAGCAACCCGGCTGAGGATGCCGTTCGTAGCGTTCTCGGAACGATCGGTCTCTAGCCTGTCGGTCTATGAGGGGCCTATGAAGGGCACGGTCCGGCTCGCTACGCCCGCGATAGCGACGGCGCTGTTTGCGGTCGTTCTCGCGCTGATGGCCCTGGCGATTCCGCTGGACCGCGCGACCAGACACGTCTCCACAAGCGGCGGCCTGTCGTCGATCGTCGTTGGCTTGCCCTTCGCGCTCGTTGGCGTCGTCGTGGCTCGTCGGCAGCCCCGCAACGGCGTCGGCTGGATACTGCTCGCAACGGCGCTGTTTTTCGTCGTCCAGGCTGACGCGTCGTCGTACACCGTGCTCGACTACCGCATCCACAATGGCCACTTGTTCTTCGGGCCGCTCGCCGTGCTGGTGCAGCCGTCGTGGGCGCCTGCGATTGTCTGCATGGTGCTTGCGCTCTTGCTTTTCCCCGATGCGCGACTACCGCTGGGCCGATGGCAGTGGATCTTGTGGCCGTTCCTCGGAATTGCCGGGCTGTGGGTGCTGGGCGCGTTCGGGCTCGCCGCCCACGAGATTGCCAACCACACCGTTCAGATCACCACCTCAGGAGACCTGAGCGAACTCAACCATCCCACCGGCGCCGCGACCTGGTGGGGCGTCGTCCAGAACGTGTTTTTCCCGGTGGTCTTCCTCAGTGGCCTGGGCTCACTGGCCAAGCAGATCATCAGCTACCGCGGTTCCACGGGCGAGCGTCGCCAGCAGCTCAAGTGGCTGCTCGCGGGTGGCGCGATCTTCGTCGTCGGCGGCTTCGTCAGCTTCACCGGGTCGACCGGTCACTCGCCTGTTCAACAGGTCATCGACGTTCTGGGCACGCTAGGGCTCGCCGCGCTGCCGGTGTTTGTTGGGATCGCGATCTTGAAGTACCGGTTGTTCGAGATCGACCGATTGATCAGTCGCACACTGTCGTACGCCATCATCACCGGCCTGCTGGTCGGCGTGTACGTCGGTCTCATCGCACTGACGACGCGCGCGTTGCCGCTGTCGTCGCCGATCGGTGTCGCGGCGTCGACCCTGGCAGCGGCGGCACTGTTCACCCCACTTCGCCGGTACACCCAACGGGTCGTCGATCGCCGCTTCAACCGGGCGCACTACGACGCCGAGGCGACCGTTGCCGCGTTTAGCTCGGGACTTCGCGACGCTGTCGACCTTGACCGGGTCCAGCACGACCTCGTGGCCGTCGTCCACTTGGCGATGCAGCCCAGCCACGTGTCGATCTGGCTACGCGAGCGTACTTCGGCCTGAAAGCAATGCCTTCGCGGCGCGGGGGTCCGGTGGTGGCGTCGGATCGCGACCTGGGGCAGAATGTGACCACTGGGACAGCTGATCAGATAGCGAGGACGTCGGGGAAGGCGCATCTCGTCCATCTGACGGAGGTTCCGGTGAGCACACGCGGCGTCCTGTACGTGCACAGCGCCACGCCGGCTGTCACGCCCCACATCGAGTGGGCGGTAGCCGGTGTGTTGTCGACGCCTGTCCGCTTCGAATGGGTGGCGCAACCCGCGTCGCCTGGTTCCGTGCGTGCCGAGGCACCCTGGATCGGAGCACCCGGCTGCGGTAGTCGACTCGCATCCGCGCTGATCGGTTGGCCGGTGCGCTTCGAGGTCACTGAAGACGCCAGCGACGGTTGCGACGGCGAGCGCTTCGCCTTCACTCCAGGCCTTGGCCTCTTTCACGCCATGACGTCGGCCAACGGCGACCTCGTTGTTCCTGAAAATCGGCTGCGTCAGCTGCTCACCGGACAGTTGCTGACCAACGATGCACCGAACGCGAAGATCGAGGCGGACGCCGAGGGGCGCGGTCCGCTCGAGGGCATCAGGCGGTTGCTCGGCGAGCCTTGGGACGACGAACTCGAGCCGTTCCGTTACGCCGGTGACGGTGCTCCGGTTCGCTGGCTGCACCAAGTCGTATAGAGCCCTGCTACAGCGGGATGTTGCCGTGCGCTCCGCGCCGCGCGGGCGCTGCGGCAATCGCGTTCGCGATCGCGGTACGCGTCTCTGCTGGCGACACGACGCGGTCGACCACGCCAATCGCGACGGCCTTGTCGATGCTTCCCGCAAGCTTCTCGTGCTCGGCGGCGAGCTCAAGTTCGAGCGAAGGCCGCAATGCCTCGCCGACCTCGGCCAGCTTGCGCCGGTGCAAGATGCGGACCGCAGCGACCGACCCCATGACGGCAACCTCGGCCCCCGGCCACGCCAGCACCAGCGTGGCACCGAGCGAGCGCGAGTTCATCGCAATGTAGGCACCGCCGTAGGCCTTGCGGGTGATCAGCGTCACCCGCGGCACGACCGCCTCGGCGAAAGCGTGCAGCAGTTTCGCACCGCGGCGCACCACGCCGTCCCACTCTTGTCCTAGTCCTGGCAAGTACCCAGGGACGTCCACGACAACTACCAGGGGGACCCCGAACGCGTCGCACGTGCGCACGAAGCGCGCGGCTTTCTCGGCGCTTGTCGCGTCGAGGCAGCCGCCGAGACGCAAGGGGTTGTTGGCGACGACACCGACAGTGCGGCCGCCGAGGCGGCCCAGCACCGTGACGACGTTCGGTGCCCACTTCGCGTGCAGTTCGACGCCGGGGGAGTCGAGGACGCCATTGATCAGTGGGTGCACGTCGTAGGCACGCTTCGCGCCTTCGGGCAGCAGCGATTCGAGATCGGCGTCGACGATTTCGGTGTCGCCGATCTTGCCCTGGTTGCCGAGTAGCTCGGTCAGTGCGCGAGCCCGTTCGAGGGCTTCTTCCTCGCTGTCGGTCACGATGTGCACGACGCCGCTACGCCGACCGTGCACCTCGGCACCGCCCAGACGCTCCATGTCGACGTCCTCGCCGGTCACGCTGCGCACGACGTCGGGGCCAGTGACGAAGATGCGCCCGGCCGGACCCATGATCACGATGTCGGTGAGCGCCGGGCCGTAAGCCGCGCCGCCAGCGGCGGGGCCGAGCACGACCGAGATCTGCGGCACTTTGCCCGAGGCGAGAGTCATCGCGGCAAACACCCGGCCGACACCGTCGAGGCTCTCGACGCCTTCACGCAATCGGGCGCCGCCCGAGTGCCACAAGCCGATGATCGGGACGCCGTCGTGTAGCGCGCGGTCGTAGGACGCGACGATCGCCGTGCAGCCAGCGCTGCTCATCGCACCACCCTGGATCGTCGGGTCGCAGGCGAAAGCGACGGCCGGGGTTCCGAGCATCCGGCCGACACCGGCCAGGATGCCGCTGTCGTCGTCCGCAGTGATCGTCTCGAGTGTGCCTTCGTCGAACAGCGCGGTGAGCCGGGCGCGCGGGGAACGCGGGTCGAGTGCTACTTCGTCAGTCGAGGTCGTGGTCAACGGTTGTCCGTTCCTGAGCGGTGGGGGTCAGGCCGGCTGGATGACGAGTACCACGTTGTGGCCGCCGAACCCGAAAGCATTGGAGATGGCGGGACCAACGCGGAGCGGCCGCGGATCAACGGTCACGACATCGAGATCGACATCGTCGTCACGGTCGTCGAGGTTCAGCGTGGGCGGCACGATGTGCTGGGTCACCGAAAGCAGGGTGGCGATCGCTTCGACGGCGCCGGCCGCACCGAGCAGGTGGCCGAAGGTCGATTTCGGTGCGGTCACGACAACGGTGTCGGCCGCAGCTCCGAATACTTCGCGAATGGCTTTCGCCTCGGCGACGTCGCCGGCCGGTGTCGAGGTTGCGTGTGCGTTGATGTGCGTGACATCGGACGGCGAGAGGTCGGCCGACTCGAGGGCAGCGCGCAACGCCCGAACGACGCCACGACCTTCGGGGTCGGGTGCCGCGATGTGGTAGCCGTCGGACGTGATGCCCGCACCGGCGATCTCGCCAAGGATCGTCGCGCCGCGCGCCTTCGCGTGCTCCTCCGACTCGAGCACGACGGCACCGGCGCCTTCACCCATAATGAAACCGTCACGACCCTTGTCGTATGGCCGCGAGGCGCGAAGCGGTTCGTCGTTGCGGGTCGACATCGCGCGCATGGCGGCGAACGCGGCAAGTGGCAGCGGATGGATGGCCGCCTCGGTGCCGCCGCATACGACGACATCGGCGCGTCCGGTGCGAATCATTTCCAGGCCGTAAGCGATGGCCTCGGCTCCCGACGCGCACGCGCTGACAGGGGTGTGGACTCCGGCCCGGGCTTGCAGGTCGAGGCCGACTGCGGCTGCCGGACCGTTCGGCATCAGCATCGGCACCGTGTGCGGAGAAACCCGGCGAGGACCTTTCTCTCGCAGGACGTCGTACTGGTTGAGCAACGTCGTGACACCGCCGATGCCGGAGGCGAACACGACGCCGAGACGTTCTTTCTCGACGTCCGGCTTGCCGGCCTGCGCCCACGCCTCGCGCGCCGCAATGATGGCGAACTGCTGCGAGCGGTCGAGCGTGCGTGCCTCGACGCGGTCGAGCACGTCGAGTGGTTCAACCTCGACGCGGGCGGCGATGCGGACCGGGAGTTCAGCCGCCCATTCCTCCCTAAGTTCCCCGACCCCGGACTTGCCGGCCAACAGCGCCGCCCACGTGCTGGCGACGTCGCCACCGATCGGCGTGGTCGCACCGAGACCGGTGACGACAACGCGTTTGCGCTGGGTTGTGGCGTTCACGGGTACCGCATCTCCTCTGTTAGCACGGAGTGATCAATCGTCGAGTGCACGCAGTGATTAGGTGTCGCGCATGTCATGGCTGCGAACGGCGCCGCAGGTCTCCCGAGAGGGAGCTGCTCGCCGTCCGCCTCGGCTGAGCCTGGTCAGGCTGTGACGCCGGCCTTCTCGATATATGTGACTGCGTCGCCGACCGTCTTTAGGTTCTTGACGTCATCGTCTGGGATCCGAACGCCGAACTTCTCCTCGGCGGCGACCACGACTTCGACCATCGACAGCGAGTCGACATCGAGGTCGTCGGTGAAGCTCTTCTCCATCTGAACGTCGGAAGCCGGGATGCCAGCAACCTCGTTCACGATCTCGGCGAGACCGGCGAGGATCTCCTGCTGGGACAGGGCCATGTTGGTTGCTCCTTTGTTGGGGTGGTGTGGTGTGGTGTTGGGGTGGTGTGGTGTTGGGGTGGTGTGGTGTTGGGGTGGAGTGGTGCTCGGGATGATCGATACGCGAGCGCCGGTCTAGGGAACCTCGACGACCTGCGCAGCGTAGGTGAGGCCAGCGCCGAATCCAATGAACAGAGCCGGCTGGCCACTGTGCACCTCGCCCCGCTCGAGCAGCGCGGACAAGGCCAACGGAATTGAAGCGGACGACGTGTTGCCTTGCGTTTCCATGTCGCGGCCGATCGCGACGTTGTCGGGCAGCTTGAGAGACTTCACGAGCGACTCGACGATGCGCAGGTTCGCCTGATGGGGAACGAACGCGCCGAGCTCGTCGACGCTGACACCGGCTGCATCGAGCGCCCGCTGTGCGACCGGCGCCATCTTCGTGACGGCCCACCGGAACACGGTCTGACCGGCCATCCGGAGTGCCGCCGGCGGCAATGAGTCGCCCGTCGCCAGCGCCTGCTGGATCTGCGTGTAGTTCGGCTCCTGCGTGATGGTCTTCACGTGCGACCCGTCGCTGCCCCAGACCACCGGGCCGATGCCCGACGTCGGGCTCGCACTGACGACAGCGGCGCCAGCACCGTCACCGAACAGGAACGCCATGCCGCGGTCGTGAGGGTCGATGAAGTCGGTCATCTTTTCCGAGCCGATGACGACAACGTGCCGTGCGCTGCCGCCGCGAATCGCGTCGTTGGCGACCGCGAGCGCATAGGCGAATCCGGCACAGGCGGCGTTGATGTCCATCGCGCCCGCGTTCGTTGCACCGAGGCGGTCTTGCACTTCGCTCGATCCGCCCGGCGTCTGGTACGGGTGGGTGCAGGTCGCGAGCAGGACAAGGTCGACGTCTTGCGGTGCGACACCCGACGCTGCGAGCGCCTTGCTCGCGGCGCTCGTCGCCATGTCGACGACTGACTCGTCGGGGGCGGCAAAACGACGGGTGATGATGCCGCTGCGCTCGCGAATCCACGCGTCGGTGGAGTCGATGTTGCGACAGATTTCCTCGTTGGTCACGATGCGCGTGGGCCGGTGCTCGCCGATCGCGACGATGCGGGCTCCTGGTGAACCGGGTTGCAACTTCATGCCGACTCCAGATCCGGACGCGAGACGTCGGGGTGCAAGCGGGCGAGCGGTTGGCCGGGGGAGACCGGGTCGCCGTTCTCGACGAGCCATTCGACCAGCACGCCACCCTGCGCCGCCACTACCTCTTGGGCTTCGCGCCGGGTCACGACCTTGCCAATCACCGCGCCTGCTCCGAGGCTGTCGCCGATTCTTGCTTCGGTCGCTTCGAAAATGCCGGCCAGTGGGGCGACCAGCAATCGCCACGACGGGGTCGCGCTGTACTCAATGGCGTGTCGGTGCTTTTCGATGAGATCACGCGCGGCGTCGAGGTCGTCGGGAGTCTTCAGCGCCAGCGTTTCGACGTCGGGCAGTGCGCGGCGGATCAAACCGACGAGCGTGCCGGCTGGCGGGAGTTCGATGACTGCGGTGACGCCGAGCTCGCCGAGCGTCGTCATGCAGCGGTCCCAGCGCACGGGAGCGGCGACCTGCTCGACGAGGCGGCCGACGAATTCGGGACCGTGCTGGATCACGCTGCCGTCGGCGTTCGACAGCAGCAGGGTGCCAGGCTCAGCTGTCGGCAGGCCGGCGGCGAGCTGCCTAAGGCGTTCAACGGCGGGTGCCATGTGGGCGGTGTGGAACGCGCCTGCGACGGCGAGCGGCCGCAGTCGCGCGCCTTCGGGCGGATCAGCTGCGAGAGCGGCCAGTTGGTCGAGCGCGCCGGCAGCGACAACCTGACCTGCGGCGTTGACGTTGGCGGCAGTGAGCCCGAGCTCGGTCAGCTTCGCCAGCACCGCTTCTGCGTCGCCGCCAAGGATCGCGGTCATGCCGGTTGGTGTGGCGGCGGCGGCGCTGGCCATCGCACGGCCTCGCTCACGGACAAGCACAAGGGCAGATTCAGGCGAGAGGACGCCGGCCAGTGCGGCCGCAGTGATCTCGCCGACGCTGTGGCCGGCAACCGCACCCACGTTGCTGGCGACGTCGTCGAAGGTGTTTGCGAGCCGACCCGCGGGCTGACCCGGGATGCCGAATTGTGGCTGGCCGTCGGGGAAGAGAACTGAAGCCGCGGCGAGTCCGGCGCCCACGAGCAGCGGCTGGGCGATCGAGGTGTCCTTGATTTCGTCGGCGTCGGCGCTGGTGCCGAGGCGGGCCAAGTCGAGGTCGAGAACGGCGGACCACCAGGTCACCGCATCGGCGACACCGGGGAGATCGAGCCAGGGCGCCAGAAAACCGGGGACCTGAGCTCCCTGACCGGGAGCAAGCAATGCCAGCACGCTTCCACCTTGCCGCAACTGGTCAGGTTGGTCGTTGCCCGGCGAGACCAAGTCGCCGGAGGGACTTTGTAGAAAACCTACAACAAGTGTCGCCAGCCGCCGCTTCCCCGACTGTCAGACAGCTACGGGTTAAGAGACCCGTGAACGTCTGTCAGTCGGCCGAGGACGATCGCGATATGGAGCGCGAAGCCTTCTCGTGGTTCGGTCGCGGCGAGCCCGGTGACGTCGGCGGCTCGCCGCAGTCGGTACCGCACGGTGTTCGGGTGAACGTACAGGGTTCGGGCGGTGGCCTCCAACGAGCCCGCGTGTGCGAGGTAGGCGGTGACGGTCTCGAGCAGTCCGCCTCCGGCCGCGACCAGGGGCAGGTAAACGGCGTCGATCAGCTCCCGACGAGCCGCGGGGTCGCCGTCGATCGCCCGCTCGGGCAACAGGTCGCTTGCCAGCACCGGCCTGGGTGCGGTCGGCCAAGCCTTGGACGCCACCAGCCCCGCTACGGCCGCCTGCGCTGACCGGGCTGCCGACATGAGATCGGGCACCGGCGGCCCGATGATGATCGGGCCAGGGCCGAACTGGGCCAGCAGCGCGCGCGACGCACGTAGCGGATCGGGCGCACCCCCGAGAACCGCGACCAGCCGATCACCTTGTACAGCGACCAAGACATCGAGGCCTGCATAACGCGCGGCTCGCCGCACCCCGTCGACGACCGCCTCAGGCTCGTCGTCAGGCGGAGTGCCGATCACGACGGTGACCGAGTCTGGCGACCCCCAGCCGAGTGCGGCAGCACGCGATCGAAGGGCTTCGTCGGCTTCGCCGCGCATCAACGCGTCGACGACCATCGCCTCAAGGCGGGCGTCCCACGCGCCGCGAGCCTCGGCTGCCTGCGCGTAGACCTGGGCGGCGGCGAACGCGACCTCGCGCGCGTAGACGAGCACGGCCTCGCGAAGGTCGCTCGAGTTCGCAGGCGCAGCGATCGTCTCCGCAGCTTCTTCGACGACACCGATCGTGATGCGCACCATCTCAACCGTCTGCTGCAGGCTCACTGTCCTCGCGAGCTCGCGGGGCGCCGTCCCGAAGATTTCCCCGGTGATCGCCCGGCGCTGATCGGGGTGCCGATACCACTCGACGAAGGCCGCGATGCCCGCTTGCGCGACCAGGCCGACCCATGACCGCTGCTCCGCCGGCATCGCGCGGTACCACGGAAGGGTCTCGTCCATGCGGGCGATGGCTGCGCGGGCGAGGTCACCGGTGGCCCGGTCGAGTTCGCGCGCTGTTACAGACCGGGCTCGCGCTGCCGTCGACGCCGCCTGCGCGGCGGCGTTGGGAAAACGAGGCGTCACGGCCGACCAGTGTGCCGCATTGTTCGAGTGTTACCGCGAACTCCTAGGCGGAGAACGCCCGGCGCCAGGGGCCGATCAATGCCCGGTATTCGGCGCGGCTCAGTATCGGCCGCGCATAGGCCGCGGCGATCGCGTCGCGAACGGCATGCACCGCGTGCTTCACGACCTGTGGCTTGACCGCAGTCGCCGCTCCATCGTCGCCCAGGAAGTCACGCGACAGCTCCTCGCGAAAGACCCGATCAACATGCTCGAACGTGGCGAGCACCTCAAGAACCAGCGGCGTATCCGGACCGAGAGCGCGGGCCCGAGCGAGGTGCACGAACGTTGTGTCCCGCCAGCCCTGCGCGAGGCATGCCATGTCGCTGCTGGTCAGTCGCGGAAGCTGGCTCAAGACGCCCAGGATCTCAGCCAGGTTCGGGTGCAATTCGAGCGAACTGACCCATCGACTCGTCCGTTGACGGCGCCACAGCATCGGTGCGCCTCCTCTGGGTCTGGTGTCCTGATCCTCGGCAGAATCCCGTCTGGTCTGGAGGCGTCGAGACGTTCGTGCGGGCAAGATCTCCCTATGCACAGGCAGCACAGTTGAGCACCGAGTTGCGGCGGGCTGCGGATCGCCTCGAGAGCCACGCCGACGGCATCGTGTCGCGGCATTCCTTTGCGTTCGGTCCGCACTATGACCCGACCAACACCCGCCTCGGGGTGCTGGTCACGCACAACGACGACGTGCTCGCACCCGGCGCCGGCTTCTCCGAGCACCCGCACCGCGACCTCGAAATCGTGACGTGGGTAGTGTCGGGCGCGTTGCAACACGAAGACAGCGCTGGCGGGTCGGCGATCGTGCGGCCTGGCATGGTCGGCCGGCTCAGCGCCGGAGCAGGCGTCCGACACCGCGAAACCAACGCGTCGTCTGGTGAAACGCGTTATCTGCAGATGTGGCTCTTGCCGGACGACGAGGGGTTGCCGTCGTACGCCACCGCTGACGTGTCGGCGCTGCTCGAGATCGGCGAGTTCGTTGCCGTCGCATCGGGGAGCGAACCGGCAGCCGTGACGCTTCGTTGCAACGCGACCCTCTTCGTCGCACGGCTCGCGGCCGCCGGCGCGACGGCCACCATCCCGGCGTCCGCGCTGCTGCACGTCTTCGTTGCACGCGGCTCCGTGAGCATGGCTATCGACGGCGAGAAAATGCAACTGCTCAGCGAGGACGCGGTGCGGCTGACCGATGCGATCGACGTGCGGGTGGTTGCCACGTCCGATGCCGAAATCCTTGCGTGGGCCCTGGGCTGACCGAGTGCTGAAGTCCAGCGCGCGTTCTTGCGTGTGTCATATCTCAAGACATCGCTGACAGCTGATGTCTCGGGACATCGCTGACACCTGATCTGTCGTGGACTTGGGTCCATGACGGGAACGGTGGCTGCGATGGATGTGCGGATGGCGGCGGCGATGGTCGGCGCGGTGGGC
>DATCFU010000030.1:0-3659 GCA_036509315.1 Acidothermaceae bacterium | reverse complement strand
ATCCGATGGCACCGATCGGCAGTTTCTGGTTCCCCGTTTGGAATTGCATCTCGCCGGGCCGCGCCGCTCGCCAGGAGTCGATGAAGGAACGCCAGCGTGACTGAGTCTTGGGCGGAACCCGGCGCGAGAGATGATGGTGTCGACCGCGCCGGCGACGAACCCGAGGCCGATGACGACTTTGCCCCTGAACATGAGGCCAATTTCGAGTTCGCCGCTGAGCAAGATCTCGAGGATGGCACCCTGTCGTTGTTCGAGGGTGACGAAGGCCAACTGTCGCTTGAACAACGGAAGGCGCTCGTGGCCATCCTTCGGCGTCGTTATATCAGTGCCGCACACCAATCGGTCGAGTGGCGGGTGTTGGTCGATTCGCAGCAGCTGATCAGGTCTCGACTCAACGACATGTTTCTCGACTTGCACCTCGACCTCCTCCACGAGGTCGCATTCAAACGGCAGGCCGTAGCGGAGGGCGAGGGACGATTTCCTACGCTGCTGCGCGACTTTGCGTACACCCGCGAGGAAACGATCCTGCTGGTTTTCCTTCGGCAGCGTTTCCGCAGCGAACGCTCCGACGGTGTCGATGACGTCTTCATCGACCGGGACGAAGTCCTTGAACAAATCACGAACTTTCGGCCTTCCCACGCAACGGACCGCTCCGGGGATGCCCGCAAGAGCGAAAATGCCTTGGAGTCACTGCGGCGCGCCGGGATCCTGTTCAAAACGCCCGACGAACACCGATTCCAGGTGGCGCCGGTCATCGAGGTGCTGCTGCCGCTGCCACGGTTGGCTGAGTTGTTGGATTGGCTGCTGGGTGAGACTCCGGACTCACACGTCGAACAATCAGCCGCGGAAGCTACGAACGTACCGTTCGAATTCGACTCCGAACCGGCCTCAGCGGAGGCCCCGATATGAGCAGCGCGTCGTCTCAACCTGTTCTACTGCAAGTGCCCGGCGCTACTGAGGGCACCACACAGTGGAAAGCGGAGACTTTGCAAGTGGTCAACTGGGGTGGGTTCCACGGACACGCCCAGATGACGATCGCCCCGGGTGCGACCTTGCTGTCAGGAGCGTCCGGCACTGGGAAGAGCACCCTGCTTGATGCGTACCTCGCACTGATGATGACGTGGGATACCCCATTCAACGGCGCGTCGAATGACGCAACAACGGGCCGAGCTCGCGGGATCGACCAGCGCAACGTGCTGACCTATTTGCGCGGCAAGATCGACACCAGCCGCGAAGCGGGCACCGGCGAACTGACCGACCAGGTTCTTCGCGGGCAGGACAGTGAAACCTGGGGCGCCGTCGCGATGACGTTCATCGACGACAACGCCCGTCGCTTCACCGCATTACGGATCTACGTCGTGCCCCGTTCCGCGAGTGCGTTCCGTGACATCGCGATGAAAATGGCCACCATCGAGGGGCGTCTCGATCTGCGCGATCTCGACCCGTTACGCACTTCACGCTTCGACAAGCGAGCGTTGGTGACACGCTGGCCCACGATAAGCGTGCACAACACTTATACCGAGTTTTCGCAATCGCTGTTCACCAGACTTGGTATCGGTGCCGGCGGAGACGGCAGCAAAGCACTTCGGTTGCTGGCCCGGATACAAGGCGGCCAACAAGTGCGCACCGTCGATGGACTGTATAAGTCGATGGTCCTCGAAGAGCCGCCGACGTACGCGGCTGCGGATAAAGCTGTGGCTCATTTCACCGACTTGGATTCCGCTTACGAGGCAATGCTGACCGAAGCCGAAAAGGCCAAGGTCCTCGCTCGCCTACCTGAACTGGCCGCCGAACTCGGGCGCGCTCGCGAAACCGAACGCCTCATCGACACCTTTGGTATCAATCGTGGCGGTCACACTCCGTTTCTGCGGTGGCAGCTGGGCGCCGAGGAACGGCTGTTAGCCTCGATCATTCATGATCTTGATCGTGTGAGGTCACGTGTGGTGGTTGTTGCCGGTTGCTGGTGATGGCCGGGCAGGGACTGCGGCGTTCGTGTCGCCGCTTGTCCGGTGTTCGCTCGATGGGGCTGTTCGGGGGGTCAGGTCAGAGCGTGCAGTCGTTTGTGGCCGGTGACGATGAGTTCGGTCCAGGGCCAGCCGCGGGGTAGCCGTAACCAGTGCCTGCGTGCGGTGGTGACGATGCGGGCGGCGACGTGCAAGACACGGAGCCGGAGCCGTTTGGGTTCCCAGAACTTGGCGATGCTGTCGGCAAAGGCGAGAGTCTGGGTCCAGGTGAGCAGTTCGGCGGCGAGTTGGACCAA
Source organism: Acidothermaceae bacterium (assembly GCA_036509315.1). Lineage (GTDB taxonomy): Bacteria > Actinomycetota > Actinomycetes > Acidothermales > Acidothermaceae > PALSA-607. The sequence continues at coordinate 1,399 of DATCFU010000030.1, read as the reverse complement.
CTCGCACCAGATGACGTTCTTGGTGAACTCGTGCAGTGGCAGGTTGCGCAGCCCGCAGTCTTTCAATACGCGGATGCGGTCTTCGGCGCGGGCCCGCATCCGATGTCGCAGTTCGAGTTCGGCGATCCGGCCGGCGACCGTGTTGGTGGCGAAGCAGGTGATTCGCCAGCCGTCGTCGTCGGTGATTCGCAGCTGAGCGCCTGGGTGTGGCCGTTCCCGGCGGGCGATGATGCGCATGCCGGTGGGCCAGCCGGCATGGGTGTCGGGCAGGTAGCGGGTGATCTCGGCGACCTGCGCGCCCTCGCGCGGGTCACCACCTGCGTCGATTGCTGAACGCCATGCGCAACGCGGCGTCGCAGCGAGCGCGTCCAGGACTGGTTGGCGTGCATAGATCCCCACGGAGTACTTCAAACCCAGGTCAGTGACGTGGTGGAGAAACTCATGGACACCGGAGCCGGTGTCACCACGCACCAACACCCGGACGCGAACGGCTTCGGGAAGCTGGCCAAGCGCAGCGTCGAGCACAGCGATCTGGTCGCCCGCGTCGTTGGCGGTCGCCCGTCCCTCGCGCAGCAGCGCAGCCAGCGGCTCGCCGGTGCCGTCGACACCGTGGTCGACGAACGCCAGCAGTGGGTGGAACCCGAACGTGCGTTTGAACGTCGGGGTCGCGCCTTCCTTGTCCGAATGCGCCACAACGATCGTCGCGTCCAGATCTACGATCACCGGTCGGTTATCGCCCACCGGTGAGCGGTGACCCCACGCCACCGCGCGCGCCCCGGCGCGGGCCCGACGGATCGCCCTCACCGCGCCCTGGGGGTCAACAGCGAGCGCGTCGACCAGCCGGGACACCGTCGGATCCGACGCGACCGCACCGAACAAGTCCGGCTGCGCACGGACCACCCCAACGTCGGCCAAGCAGTCACCACCAAGCGCGATCGCCAGCGCAACGTCGAGCACGATCTTGCCCGGGTCATGCTCCGCCCGTGGCCGGCGCCACGGCCGAAGCCCTACCGACAACCCCCGAGACAACCCGGTCACCCGCGCTGTCTGGACCAGCAGCGACGCCCCCGACGACGACACCAACGGCTCGCTGCCCGCAACTACTTGGACCGACTTCACCCGCCCGTTACTCTTCACCCACGGAGTGCCTTCCCGCTCGGTGTTCTTGGACCTTCGACAAGCCCAAGTTTCCCAAGCAGGACAGGCACTTCCGTGCTTCTACAACACGTGTCGCACAGCAAGATCACGAAATGTTGAGGCTAATTGTTGAGCTCGCCGAGGATTACGGTGACTTTGGTTGTGGTCGCGTCGGGCAAGGTGACAGAGATGTGGACGGTGTCGCCGGGCTTGAGTTGTGCGAGCAGCATCGACAGTTGCTCAGTGGTCGGAGTGGCCGTGT
>DATCFU010000029.1:0-17136 GCA_036509315.1 Acidothermaceae bacterium | reverse complement strand
GCCAGTAAATTCGGCGTGCCTTAGGTGCCCGGGGCTGACCCGTTAGACTTTGCGGGTTGCCCACGGTCCGGTTCTGCTGACCGAGGGCGGCTCGCCGCCTTAGCTCAGTTGGCAGAGCAACGCACTCGTAATGCGTAGGTCGTCAGTTCGACTCTGACAGGCGGCTCCCCCTCTGACCTGCGAAGATAGCGTCATCGTGACTTCCTCGCCTTAGGCTTAGTCTCAGTTTTGGTCTCATTTCCCCAGAGAGCGCGGCCCATGCTCGCAGCGGCCTCCTGAGCGAGTTCGGGCACGACGTGGCTGTAGGTGCCCAGGGTCAATCCGATCTGCGAATGGCCGAGCACCTGCATCACGACCCGCGCCGGAACGCCCTCGACGAGCAGCAGCGTCGCCGCGGTGTGCCTGGCGTCGTGTAGTCGCGCATCGCGGACGCACGCGACCCGTAGCAGCGTCTTCCATGCTGCCCAGTCCTGGCGCGGGTCGATCGGATTGCCGTTGGGTTGCGTGAAGACCAAACCGTGATCGGTCCATGCCGAACCGGCGCGCGTCCGCTCGGTCACCTGCTCGCTGCGATGGACACGCAACGCGGCGACCAACTGCGGAGGCAACGCGACCGTGCGGCGGCCGGCGCGTGACTTCGGCTCGACCATGACGAGCCCGTGGCCAGCTTGCCGCTGTAGCGCTTGCTTAACCGTCAGGGTGCCCGCCTCGAGGTCGACGGCATCCCAGGGCAGCCCGAGCGCTTCACCTTGACGCAGCCCGAGTGCCAGGGCGACCGACCACCGCGCCGAGCACCGCTGCAGCTGCGCGGCGTCGAGGATCGCCCGGGCGTCGGTCGCACTGAGCGGCTGCACCTCGACTCGGTCCAGGCTCGGAGCGTCGACCAGGGTCGCCACGTTACGTGCAACCCGTCCGCGCTGGACCGCGACCTTGAGCGCTCGCGACACGATGCGATGGCACTTGAGGATCGTCCCGCTCGCCAACCCGTCCGCTGCCCACGCGCTGTACGCGGCTTCCAAGTGTTCGGGCTGCAGGCGGTCGAGTCGGTGCGCGCCGATCGCCGGCACGATGCGGCCGTTGATCTTGTTCCGGTAGTCGTACAGGGTGCTCGGTCGGACCTTGCGCGCTGCGATCGTGTTCAGCCAGTGCGTTAACCACGCCTCGACCGTCGGTGGCCGTTTCGCGTCGGCGACCGTGCCCGCCGAGCGTTCCTTCTCCAGCGCCGTCACTTTCGCGGTGACGATCTTCTCGGTCTTGCCAGTGACGTGGCGCCGGTCCGGACTACCGTCATTCTTGGCACCCATCGTTACGCGGCCGTGCCAGCGGCCGTCCGCGGCGAGGTAGATCGACGAGCGGAGGTTCGAGCTGCGCGTGCGGGTTCCGGTCACTTAGTCGTCCCCTTCGATGTTGGCAAGGGCGTCGGCGACTTCGCGCTCATATTCGCCGATGATGCGGGCGCGCTGATCGGGATCACCGAGCCATTCCTGTAGCTCGGCCAGCAAGCGCCGCGAGACATGCCCGCGTTTCGTCTGCGCGCTGCGGGCTGACATGCCGGCGACGACGCCCAACCGCTTCTCGCGCTCCGCACGGAAGGACTGGCCGAAGCACCGATACGCGAGCCCGTCGAGCACGTTCGAGGGCACGTCGAGCTGCTTGGCCATCTTTCGCAACTCCTCGGCTGCGGCCTGATGCTCGCGAAGTTCGTCGGGGGTGGCGTCTCGGACCTCTGCGAAGAGGACACCTGCGAGGGCGTCGCGGACGCCGCCGAGCGGCATGGCGCCCCCTGATGGCAGATCGATCTGGTCGTCTCCGTCGAGCAGTTGCGTGACGGGCACGCCAAACACGCGGGCCAGGCCGACGACTTCAAGTAACGACACGGGACGCCGCAGGGTCTCGATCTGCGCGACGCGGTTCGTCTGCCAGGTAAAGCCGCTGGCGCGCATCTTCGCTGCCAATTCCGCCTGCGTCGCGCCAATCTGCTGGCGCAGTGCGATCACGTTGCGCGCAACCACGTGTTCAAGGCGAACCATCACGACACGCGATGCTACTTGTCATCGCGCAAGGTTGCAAGGTCCGTCGCGGTCCTCTATGGTTCATGGAGACGCGTCAAGTGACACGGCTGCAACTCCAGATGGAGGTACTCCATGGATCCGGTGCTAGTCCCTGTGTACCCGGACGCATCGAAGGCGCTCGGAATCGGTCGGACGAAGACCTTCGAACTCATCCAGACGGGTCAGCTGCGGTCGGTGCTGATCGGCAAGAGGCGCCTGATTGCGGTCGACGAGCTTCGCGCCTTCGCCGCACGACTCGCAGCCGACTCGCACGACGCCGCCTGACCCGACCCCCAGACATGCCGAGAGCCGGCCCACCACAAGGCCGGCCCTCGCTAGCGAAAGGGCACACCGAATGCCCGTTACCGAGAGTGTATCTACCCAACTGCGTCGTCGGCGTGCGGCGAGTCGACGGCTTCCCGTGCTCGACGGCTGCGACTACCGCGACCCGCTCGACGAGCTCGCCCGCGATTGGCCGCCCGACGCCGCTGCGTGCCGTGCGGCCTGGCACCACTTGAACGACCTCGGCCTGATGTCGGAAATCGTTCAGCGCGTGCTCATCGAGCTAGCCGGTGCAGCATGACCACGGAGATCGTCATCGTCGACATGACTGTTGACGATGCCCGGCGCCTGACGCAGCGGATCCGGCTGACGGCCCAGAACTTCATCGAGACGAAGTCGAGGTTGATCTCGCTGGTCGAAGAGGCGAAGGCAGGAAACGCGCACCTCGCGCTCGGCTACGCCTCGTGGACCGCGTACCTGTCCGACGTGCTCGGCGATGAGCCGCTAAGGCTGGCCCGCGTCGACCGCCAAGAGATGGTCGCGATCCTCTCGGCCGAGGGCATGAGCACCAGGGCCATCGCACCCATCGTCGGCGTAAGCAACAAGACGGTGCACGAGGATCTTTCGACTGTTACGTCAGGTAACAGTCGACCGGATGCACCGGAACGTCCGGCCACCGTGACGAGCCTCGACGGTCGCGAGCGGCCAGCTACTCGGTCGGCGGCGGTCATCAACACCGCGATGGAGAACACCGGCACCACCAACTCGACCGCGATCCGGGACGCCCGCCAGCAACAGGGCGGCGTTCGGCGCCGACGTCGCCCACTGCCCGATGCCTATGCCGACGCAGTGTTTGACCTACAGAAGGTGCTCGAACGTCTTGAGCGGTTACATCGCGATGATCGGTTCCCCGACCATCGAGTACTCCTTTACGACCGCCGCGGTGGCTGGGTCGGAACTCTCGCCGCGCTGATGGCTTCAATTGACGACGACCTCGGCGGCTACAGCAAGTGCCAGGACTGCGGCGAGCGAATGTTGCCGCAGCGGGACTACGAGACGCTGTGCGAGAAGTGCCGGGAGACGTCGTCCGGTGAGACGCCGTGAGCGGCTTCGGCATCACCTACGGCACCGACTACAACGAGCACGGCAACGTGGTCGAGCCGGACGACCAGGGCGACCAGGGCGACATTGTCCGCCGCCGCGTCAGGTTGACCCCAGCCTCGACGATCAGGCCCCGGCCGGTGCGCTGGACCTGGGCTGACCGGGTGCCGCTCGGCGAGGTCACCCTGACGCCAGGGAAGGGCGGCGTCGGGAAGAGCACCTTCCACGCCTGGATGATCGCCCACCTGACCCGAGGCACCCTGCCGGGCGTGCACTTCGGAACACCGAAGGTGTGCATCATCGCCGCATCGGAAGATTCTTGGGAACGCACGATCGTGCCGCGGTTGATCGTGGCCGGCGCCGACATGGCGATGGTCTACCGGGTCGACGTGACCACCGAGGCCGATCACGAAACGACGTTGACGTTGCCGGTTGACTGCGCCGGCCTCGAAGGCGAGATCGTCCGCGTGGGCGCCGTGCTCTTATCCGTCGACCCGTTGATGAGCACCATCTCCGGCGTCCTGGACACCCACAAGGACCGCGACGTCCGCCAGGTGCTCGAGCCACTCGCTAGGCTCGCTGATCGAACCGGCTGCACGGTGCTCGGCAACGCGCACTTCAACAAGTCCGCGGGCTCAGATCCGATGTCGCTCATCATGGGGTCGGCGGCGTTCGGCAACGTCGCGCGGGCCGCCCTCGGGTTCGCACAGGACACCGACGCCGAAGACGGCTCGTGCGTCATCTCGCAGGTAAAGAACAACCTCGGCCGGCTCGACCTTCCGTCCCTGCGATACGTCATCGAGCAGGCGTCGGTGTCGACGGATGAAGGACCGGCCTACGTCGGGAAGCTGCTGATGCTTGGCGAGTCCGATCGGTCGGTCTCCGACATCCTTCGCAGTCACGGTGATGGTGAGGAGAAGTCCGAACGCGCCGAGGCCGCGGACTGGCTGATCGGTTACCTCACCGACAACGGCGGCGAGGCCGCGCGCAAGGATGTTTTCAAGGCTGCCCGCGGTGCGGGTTTCTCCGAGGCCACTCTGAAGCGAGCCCGATCCAAGGCTGGCGCCGATGCGGATCGGCAGGGGTTCGGCGGCGGGTCTATCTGGCGCCTCAACGACCGTTCGGCTCACCATTCAGGTCATTTAGCTCAGGTTTCAGAACCTGAGCCGAACGCGCCGAATGGTGAGCCGAACGCACCACAACCCGCGTTCGCGACCTCGCGCGGCCGTGCACGGTCTGCCGACTGGTCAGCAGTGCGAAGCGCGCTAGCCCTAGAGGCACCAGCTGGTGCCTCTTCGGTGTCGAAGGCCGACGTTTGGCCGACGGGCTCCATCGGTGGTGCCGCGTGACCGGCCTAACGGAGTCGATGTGGCAGCGTCGCGTCCTCGACCTCGCTGCGCTTTGCGGTTGGCGCGTCGCGCACTTCAGGCCGTCACGAACCGTGACCGGATGGCGAACCGCAGTCGAGGCCGATGGCGCAGGGTTTCCGGATCTCACCATGACGCGAAGCGGCCGACTGATCGTCGCCGAACTCAAGAGCGAGACCGGCCGCGTCACACCGGCGCAGCTCGCCTGGCTCAGCGAACTCTCAGCGGTTCCCGGCGTCGAGGTTCATCTGTGGCGGCCTAGCGACTGGGCGCGGGTTCAACGGGTCCTGGCACGGGATCCCATGCGAACGGTGGCGGGCTCATGACAACTGACGACACCGAGCTGACCCTCGCGGACGGCGAAGGTTCCGCGCGCGGCGGCGACAAATGGCCGACGCACAAAGCTCGCGCACGCGGACAACGACGGCGGCGCTCGTCGATGCGTCGCCGAGCTAAGCCGGCTCGGAAGCGCACCTGATGTTGGTGCCGGCCGGCGTCTTCCTGACTGATGAGCAGTGCTACCTACTGCGTGAGGGTGTTCGTCGTGAGGTTGCTCGCGTCCGCGCTCTGGGTGCGCATCGCACAACGACGCCGTTCGATCAAGCCAGCGCCGAGGTCGAGGCGAGCGCCGCGGCCTTCGAGTCGTCCGCTAGCGGACATTCTGCGTATCGGTTTGCGTCGACTTCACGCTCAGGTGTGGCCGCTAGCGGACATGGGCGAGCAGAAAGCCTTGCGCAGCAGGAAGAATCTAGAAACGTGAGCGCAGCGCGCGCCGCCGAACTACTCGGAGTCTCCGTCCGAACTGTTCGGCGGCTCGCAGCAACGGGAGGCCTACAGACCGCTCGCAAGGTCGGCCGAGACTGGGTAATCGACCTCGCCGAGGTCATCGCGATGAAGGGGCAACCATGAGCTACGACGCAAACCCGATGTTGACCGTGTACGACCGGCAGACCGCTGCGCTCGTCGATGTTGTCAACGGTGCGCTGGCGACCTACCGCCAAGACCGCAGTGCAGACGGGCCGTCGCTGGCCAAGGTCCGCAACACCTGGCACCCGGTGCCCGACCAGCTCGCAGCGATCGACGAAACCATGGCGACCCTGCGGCAGAACATTCTCAATGTAACGACCGACGCCGACCTCACACCCGATGCGCGCGAGCGGCGGATCCAAACACTGTCCGACGTCGGATGGGTGTCGATCAAGACCGCGATCGCGGCAGTCGACGACGCCGCCGAGTCGATGCTTGAGACGGTGCGCGCCGCGGTGTACCCGGCCCGCCCGGAACCGCAGGACGCCGTGCAGGAAGCACGCCTCGCCGGCATTAAGAGTGACGCGAAGATGGTCCTCGACACCATCGCCGGCGAACAGGCCACCGTCGACCGGATCAAGCTCTTGCTGCGCCGCGCCCTCGATCAGGGCGACGCGCTCGCTGCATGGTTGTTTGCGGTTAGTGATTGGCCGGCGGACTACCTCACCTCGCGGGGCTTCGACTTGTACCTAACCGCGCTCGCCGCCGAGGTCGACGACGTGATTGCCGACGCGACGCCAGACACTCAAGCGCTCGTCGCCTTGTACCGCACGCTCGCGCATCCGCGTGAGGGCCTGCCGGTCCTGGGCGTGCTGCTCGGCCATCTGCTCGAGCAAGTGTGGGCCGACTTGCGGGCATGGCGCCCGGCCGCCAACACGCGGGTGCCGAGCACGCTCAACAACGGCGGCGGCATCGAATATCAGGGTGCTGTCCACTACCCACCGATGACTTACTAATGTCCGCAGCGGTTGTTGCCACCGGTGCGCAGGCGAACGCCACGGGCACGTCGATCGCGGTCCCATATCCGGCCGGGTTCGTCGCCGGGAACGTGCTGGTCTGTTTCGTGTCATCGAACACGGTGGCTTCATGGGGACCCACGCCGGCCGGATGGACCAATGACGGCGCTGAGGGTGTGAGCGGTATCGGGTTTGTGGCATTTCACAAGGTCTCGGACGGGACTGAATCAGGGACGCTGGCCGTCACCGTTCCAAGTGGGACATGGCACGGCGTCATGGTCGCCCTCTCCGGTGTCGCCACCTCGGGCACGTATTTTTACACACACGCCGACTTCGGTAGTGCCGCAGGTAGTACCTCCTTCGCTGACGTTGGACATGCCTATTTCACAAACCCTTCGGCGTCTACGCGCCGCATTGGCCTAGCCTTCGCGCAGGCGGCGACCACGACGACGACGTGGTCGGCGGAGGCGCTGAGTTCTCTCACTGGCGTCTCTATTACCGAACTGCAAGATGCGAACGGCCAACTTGTCGCGTTCGCGACGGCGACGGGTGGCAGTTCTTCCGCATTTACTGCAACCTTGTCGGCGAGCGACGACGCGCGCGGCATAATCTACGACCTCGTCGAGGACATTGCGCCGTCCGCGCCCACGCTGGGTACCGTGACAACGATTGACCCCACCGTCGTCAACCGCTTCTCGTGGGTCTCGCATGACGCGGATGACGGTGACGGCGCGCAGTTCGGATTCGACCTCAGCTTCTCCTCCGACGGCGGCTCGACATGGCCGATCGGCGATTCTGGCAGTTACTACTACGGCTCGAACTATGACGACGTCGCGGCTGGCACGCTGACCGCCGGTACGTGGGAATGGCGTGTCCGCACCTACGACAAGGCCGGACAGGTCGGGCCTTACGCAACATCGGGCTCGTTCACGGCTGTCGTTCCGACCCCACCGAACACGCCGACAGTGCTATGCACACCAAACACTTCCGATGGGTCGATCACAGTCGTCGCGACGCACACACCGAACAACATCCTCGACGTCGACACGGCATCCTTCGAAGGCGGTCTCGGGACATGGGTCGCGGTCACTAACTGCGTGGTCACGCAGTCAACGACGCAGGCATTGGACGGCACCCATTCGATGCGGATGGCGAGCGTAGCTGCAGGTGACATGGTCGCGCAGACAGGCATGATCCCAGTGTCGGCGGCGACGCAGTACGCGGCGGCGATACGGGCACGTGCCGGCGCGACTGGCCGGTCGGTGCAGTTGCAGTGGTGGAACTACGACGCGGCACTCAACTCGCTCGGCGGCACGTTCAACTTTGCGAACGATACGACATCGGGATGGACGCCGGTCACGCTCACCCCCCTGTCGTCGCCGACCGGCGCCAAGGTGCAGTTGACCGTGACCGTGAAATCGACGGGTGGCGCGTCCGAGCTGCATTACATCGACGAGGTCGACGTGCACCTCGGCACGACGACAGCGTTCCTCGCGTCCACAGGTATCCCCGGCGTCACTGCGGCCGACGTGCACAGGCGGCTGTGGAATGACGGCACCGACGGCATCCGCATCGCCGCCGGCCTCCCAGTCGACGCCGCGTACTCGGACTACCGCTGCGCGAGTAGGACCGCCTACCAGTACCGGGCGGTCGCACGCACCGCTGTCGACACCGTGACTGCCGCCTCAGTGTGGTCACCGGCATGAGGGCCGGCCGAACCAGCCGCGCTCGTCGCCACCCGGCACACTTAGGAGACGCACCGTGACCGCAACGCCGCTCACCGTCAACACCACGATTCCCGTCTCAGTCGTCATCACCGGCGCGGACCTCGTCTACAGCGACCCCGACCTGACGACCCCGGTGACAGCGTGGCCAGTAGCGATCAGCGCGCCGTCCACCTGGTACATCCCAGTCAACGACACCGCGCCCGTCCACGTCGTCGTCACCGCGACGCACGCCGTCGTCCTGGTCGACCGGGTGGCCTACCTCGACGCGGCCATTGCATACACCATCGACGCTGATCTTTCACTCAACCCGCTACGACTGGCTGAGATCCTGGCGCCGCCGGACACCTGGGCGGAGTCGTGACCGAGCGTCACCATGGGGGTGGGGGGGTACCCCCCGATCACGCCTACCTCGGGGACCGCGGGGGAGCCCGCTCCGGGGGCAACTGGTCAAACCAGATAGGAATCGATTACGGAGAGTGAGGGAAGATGGCCGGACCGCCTCGCGATCTGTCCAAGCCGGGCAGCCGCGCGCATCGTGGCGGCGTCCGCCGGCAACAGGTGGTGCTCCCGCACACGAATGACCTCGACACCCCGCCGCCGCCGGCCGGGGTCGAGTTCACAGCCGCTGAGCGTGAGGCCTGGAGCGACTTGTGGTCGACGGGCGAGTCGACGCAATGGTCGGATGCGCAGCTCGTCCCGACCGCCGTGCTCGTCGTGCTGCTCACCAAGGTCTACGCGGGCAAGGGCAACTCCGCTGATCTGGCATCGGTCGATCGGCTACTCGCCGCGCTCGGACTCACGCCTGCCGGTCGTGCTCGGCTTGGCTGGGAGGTGTCGCCGTGACCGCGCGCCCGGAGCTGGTGGCTCGTCGTGCGGCCCGCGCGCCGGTCGACGAGCATGAGGTGCTGGTTCGTCGTGCTGAGGCGCATCGGGTGCTACGTGTCGAGCGCGGTGCGCATGCTGCCCTCTACAGCAGATCGGCGGCTAGTGCTGCCATCCACCCGTCGGAGGAGTTCGCCGACGTCGAGGCGTGGCGAGACTTCCTAGAGCCGCTCTACCCCAGGTGGGCGGTCGAGATCGGCGTAGGGCTGTACGCGTCACCGAACTGGGTGATCCTCCATGCCGATCAGCCGCCGCATCGCCGCTGGAACGGCGACGACGTGGGGACCGACATGCAGTACTTCACCGAGAGCGGGCACGTCGGCGCCGACGGGCAGTGGAAGATCGAGCCGGGCGAGCCGCTCGGCGAGGTCCCGCCGCCACCTAAGCCACGTGACGGGCGCCCCTCGGCACGCGAACGGCTCCGAGCCATCGGCGACGGACTGCCCGTGGCCGACCCGCGCACAACCACTAGGAGGAAGTCGTGACGAGAGAAGCAATTCATCATGAGGGCGACCTGTCGATGACGTTCGTTAGGGGTGGGGCGCAGGTCGTCGAGAACGACGACCTGCGCCCGTGGACCGGCGACCTGTCGATGACGTTCGTTAGCGACCCCGAGCTAATCCGCGAAGCTTTCGGTCCAGATCGGGCCACCGGCGACGATGAGGATGCTCCGCTCGCTTCCGTCTGAGCCGGTGACAGTGGCCCACGGGTGCTTGCCCTCGCTCTTGAGCGCTTTGACGACGTCGGCTCCGAACTTCACATAGGCCCGATCGTCAGTGAACTCGACGGTCTCGCCATTGCCGTGATGCAGGATGTGACGGCCCATAATGGAACTCCTGTCGGTGGTTGTGGTGGTCACACGATAGGAGCAGCGTGGGCGCCCGGCCTGACGCCCCCGTGGGGCCCCCCATGCCTGTGCGGTGCACCGACCGAGGACCAGGTGCGCAGGTACGGCGGCGGGGCAGTGGACTGGCGGGTGATGTGCCGGGTGATGGCTGCGCGCGTGCGGGCGCGGTGGAAGGCATCGGACAGCTAGTCGGAGGCCGCGGGCGTTGCGGGCCAGTTCCCCTGCTCTTTGAGCGCCGCGATCGCGATGTCGGGATTCCGCCGGATTGCCGCACGAAGCTGGCGGTTATGAAACCCCTCACGCCCCTCCGCGACGCGCTTTTCCCAACCCACCCGGCCGGTCGCCAGGCCCTCAACGACCGCGAACTCGATCAGGTCCTCCAGGCTTGGACGGAATCGGCGCCCACCGACCGGTAGGTGAAGCCGTTCAAACTCCCGATTGGGGTGCGCAGACAAGGACTTCGACATCTCGCTCCACACCGAGCTTCCGGCGCACACCTGCAGATGCGCTTCTGGGTATGCGTCGCCCTTGTTCCTTTCATAGTCGTAATGGAACAGCGGGTGCTCAAGCTCAGAGTCGGCGAACAACCCCATGAACGACGACTCGACCATCGGATGCTGTCCCTCGGCGTCCGCGGACAGACGGTATAGCGCACCGAGGTAGACGCGGGGCCTGCGGCGACCAATGGCTAACGGAACGCCCATGACCTGGTCCTGCTCGCGTTTCGCGATGCCGTAGCCGACAACCACACGGGGGGGCGTATCGGTGTAGACGGCCGTCAGTTGTACTCCCCCGCAGACCGTGCCATTGAGGAGCGCGCTTAGTTCCCTCGCGAAGTTCCTAGCTTCGGCGGCGAGGCTGAACTGGCTCACGCGCGCCGTCTTGTAGGTCCCCGACGGCGACCCACGCCAGCCTGGCGCGGAGGGTCGCGAAGTCTCGATCGCGGGCTTGGGCTGACAGTTCCTTGAGCGAGAAGCCTGATCGATCTGTTGCGTGCTTCACGGCCGCCTGCAGGTCAGAGCCACTGGCTCGGACGACCTTGGCTTCTTTGTCGGGCAGTGTGGCGGTCATGACTTCCCCCCTCGTCGTGCTGGCGCACGATCTAGATAATGACAGTGTCGGCTGCGGTAGAGACATTCCTGGAGCGCTCGGCGGGAGAGACTCGATAACGGATTGATAACGGTCGGGTGCGTTTACGCGATCCTCAGCACTCCCGCGGCGAGCTAGTCGGGCGCGGTGGCGAGAAACTGGGACTTCCGGATGGTGAGAGCTCCACGTGAGTGTCACCATTCCGCCATGCACTCTGTTGCCATCGTCCACACCGTTGCGCGCCGCGACTTTTGGGATTGGGCGATCTCCGTGTCGACCCTCGTTGCCACGACTATCGCTGTCATTGCGCTGATCGTGGCGATCAGAGCGCGCAGCGACCTAGTGCACGAGCGGCGCGCCGACTTCAACCTGAATGTGCTTCGCGAACTAGCGGACGAGGTCGAACTCGCCGCAGGCACCGAGGTCGGCATGAATACGCCGAAGATTCGCGTGCGGTTGCGAATGCTGCGAGACGCAATAGACGCGCCCTGGATGCTCACATTGGCAGGCATCAAGCCTGACCCGATCGTCGAAAACTTCCGCGCGGAGAAGATCCTCGCAATCTCCTCCCTCGAAGGTGAGCAACGCAGGTTCGCGCAGCACAAGATGGATGACCTTGACCGTGAGAACGTGCTCAGGGAGGTCCAGGAGGTCATTCGAAAGGAGTTGGCCTCCCGCCCAAACAGGAAGGTCGGCCTTCCGTGGCGCGTCAAGCAGAAGTAGGAGCTCGGCGTCACGCGAACCTCGGCAGGCCCTCTGCGGCGTCGACCATCTCCTGCGATGTGACGGCGAGATCCGGATCACACGGCGCAACCGTTGCCACAGTGAGCCGCCGTCACAGATGATCATGCGCAGGTGGCGCCCGGCCTGACACCCCCCGTGGGGCCGGGCGTCACTCGGCGCGAACATGCTCACGCGAACCTCGGCAGGCCCTCAGCAGCGTCGACCATCTCCTGCGACGTGACTGCGGTGTAGCGCGCGGTCGTCGATACGTCGGCGTGCCTCATCATCTGCTGAACTACCCGCAGGTTCCCGGTCGAGCGCAACGAGGCGGTGGCATAGAAGTGCCGGAGGGCGTGCGGCGTCGATGCCGACCCGACCGACCTGAGCAGGTCGCGGCTGTGCCGGTAGACCGACTGCAGGCCGACGTCCCACGGCTCAGCCGTCGACAGCCGCTCGCCGAGCCAGCGCGGAAGCGGCACCTGCTGATCATGGCCGCCTTTGCCCTCCGGTACGCGAAGCCACCACGTCCCTTCGACGCTGAGCCACGCATCCGACGGGCGGCAGGCTGCGACCTCGGACACACGCAGGCCGGCGAACGCCATTAGCTCGAGCCACAACCGTTCGAGGTCCGGCGCCGACGCCAGCGCGGCCTCGAGTTGTTCGGTCGGTACCGGGCGAGGCATTCCCCTCGGCACCTTGACCTTCGGGAGCTTCGCCGCCGGGTTCGTCGCGATGTGGCCCTCGTCGTGCGCCCAGCGGAAGAAACACCGGCAGTAGCTCAGGTTCGTCGAGCGGCTAGAAGCCTTCGCGAAACCGCCGAGCCATTCGAGCAGGTCTGGGCGGGTGATCTGGTCGAGTGGCCCGCACTCGCGCTGCAGTCGCTGCAGGGCGCCGACGCGGGTGCGGAGCGTGGTCGAGGCAAGGCCACCGAACCGCATCGACGACGCCCACAACGACAGCAAGTCGTCAGCCATGCCGCACGACCATGCCGAGCGCTCGCCGAAGCCCGCTGCAGTCGCCGTTCAGGGTCAACTGAAGCAGCTTCGACCACATGCACGAGTTTCGGCGGATGCCGGCCCGCTTGGCCTCGGCCTCGAAGGCTCCCAGACACTCGACGAGCCTGTCGGCGCCCCCAGCCTGATTGAGCCACGCGGCCAGGTCGACGAAGCGGGAGGCGTTGAAGGGTGCGACCTCGGGCGGCGGTGTAGCCATGATTCGGCGCCACCGTTTCCGCTCAGTGCGCTCCCGGTGCTCGGCCTCGCGCTCTTCCTCGGCGAAATATGCACGGTCCTCGATGATGTCGAGCAGGGTCGTGTCGACGTTGCCGGTCACGTGCTCATCTCCAAGATCGGTTGGCGAAGTTCGACGACGTGCGCGTCCGGTCCGAGGCGGTTGGCGAAGTCCCGCGCTGATTGCTCGACCCGGAACGGTCCGAACAGGGTCGGAGCGCCGTCGGCCCCGACCCTCTCCACGGCGTACACCGCTGCGAACCCGCGTTGATCTCGTCGAGCCTTATGCGGGCCACTCGCAGTGCTTCGATGACCTCGCCAGCTTGCTCGCCGGTCAGTTCCTCGGCGTCCGCGTAGACGTTGATGTACGGCGCACCGTGGGTCACAACGCCGTCGATCATGGTCTCGTGGGCCGTGATCTGCGCCCAATCGTGAATGTCCTCGCTGCAGTGAAACCGCACCTGCTCGACGTCCTCGACGACGTCCTTGTACGGGTGCCCAGCTTCGAACATGCACCACTGCGGGCATGGCGGAACGGTCGTGTGAACCGTCGTCGTACTCACTTCGCACCGTTGATCTCGTCGAGCTTGTTCGCGGCCAGCAGCAGCTCGGCCGAATAGGCGCGCGCCTGCCAGGCCGTCAGTTCCTCGTCGGCGCTCGCATAGATGTAGGGCTCCTTCAGCGTCACAACACCGTCGAGCCAGACCTCGCATCCGCTGATGGACGCCCAGGCGTGGTGCTGTTCTCCGATGGCCGGCGCGTCCCAGCTGTGGTACCGCTCCATCTCACCGGTCGCCGGCACGTCGGTGTCGTAGTCGTGACCGGGCTTCTCGCCGCACCAGTCAGGGCACGGCGGGCGGGTGGTCGCGGTTGGGAGGTGGCTCGCTTGGGTACCTTCGGCGGTATGCCTTGGCTTCTTCGAATCCTTGCGTTCGGTGTGTTCCGCCGGCTGTTCCGTGTGACCCGGCGGCGTCGCCTCGCACGCCGACGGTTGGGGCTCTAGCACCTTCGCGGTCTTGGTCTCTGTAGCGTTACTCATGGTCTTGCCTCTCAGATAGGTGGGAACTTCACAGGGCTCTCGCGATCTTCAACCCGAACTCCTCAGCCTCCTCGCGATCGTCGAACGTGCTATTGGCCATCAGCCGACCGTCGGAGTAGTACGCGCGCACCGCGAACCGGCCATCGGGCAGCGGCACGACCTGTAGCGCCGGAAGGCCGTGCTCTCCGTCAGCGGCAGGCTCGAACACGAACGCGTTGACGGCCGTCACGCACGGCCCGCAGAGCAACCACGCGACGTCGCCTGACGGCCGGTAGTCGACCTCGATGGCCCAGTCGGGGTGAGCGTCCGGGGTCGGCGCCCAACGGCGCGACCCGACGGATACCCCGGTGCCACCCGCCGGCACCGCGCGCCCGCAACGGCTACACGGCCGCGGACGCAGGTACGCGGGAATGGTTGAATCGGTCATGGGTGGATCTCCTCTTTGCCAGGTGATCTGCCAAGGCCTCGGTCGGTGTTTCAGCACCGGCCGGGGCCGCTTTCATGGTCTCAGTTTTGGTCTCAGTTCGCTATGGTTCGGATGAGTTCGTTACGCACACTTTTCGTTATAGGCAAGGGGAAACGTACTCATGGGAACCCGCACGGACCCATGGTGCAGGCACTCGTAATGCGTAGGTCGTCAGTTCGACTCTGACAGGCGGCTCACATTTCCGCAGGTCACAGGCCTAATCCGAGCTTTCTGAGGCCGGTCGTTTCGAGACCGAGTAGCCAATGAATAAGCCACACCCACGCCGACACCGCATTTCGCAGGTCCAAGCACACGTGGACGCCGCGCAGCTGTGCCGTCCGAGTAGCCAACGAAGTAGCCAACAGGCAGACGGCTACGGACCGGGACGGGCTGCTGTGCACGCTGCGCTCTCGTCGCCGACGCGGACCCATTAGCCGGGCTCGCACGTGCGGACACCGGCGGGACATGTGTGGACCGTGCGCTGCGCATCTTGAATGCGTAGGTCAAAGCACGGCGTCTGCCTCGCTCGCGCAGCTTGTGCGAGTCGCCCGGCTGGACCTGTTATCGCGTCTGCTGAACGCGCCCGGACCGCCCCGCCGGTGCAACCACGGCAACACAGGGGGCCGAAAAACGGGCTGATCGAAACGCGATCATTTCCGATGAGCGGATGCATCTGTAGGCCGGAGTTGGCATCGCCCACGCGGGGGTAGAGAGCCAGATGGAGGAACTCTGGATGACTACCATTCGCAAGGACCCGCTCTTTAGACTGGTGTCCTACGCCCTCGTCCTTGGCGCGGTGGTCTCGGGGGCATCAGGCCAGATCTTGCTCGCGGTCTTGCTGGCAGTGGCCGCATTCGCGTGCCTCGCAGTGAGGCTGACGTTTGCCATTGCGCGGTCGCACCCGCCGCACTACCTAACGCACGGATCCTCTCTTGTCGCTGACACGGTCGTTCTTTGCGCGGTCGATTGTGACGAAAGTTTGCGTTCGCCTTGCTGGGAGAGGGCTGGCACGGCACATGGCTCGGGACGCTTCGGGTAGTGCTCTTGCTGCACCTACAGGCGCTTACACCAGGCGGTCGAGGATGTCTGCGACCTGCTCGGGCTTGGACACGTGCGGGCAGTGCCCGGCGTCGATGTCGATGATCTGGGCGCCGAGCCGCTGCTGGGCGGCGCGCCGGCACCAATCCGGTTTTAGGGTCCGGTCCCGGACCGCGACGATGTAGGTGGACGGAACCTGTGGCAGCAGCGCGACCGGGTCTGTGTACAGCGCGGACGGGGCGAACGATCGCAGCGTACTCAGCGCCCACCGCAGCGTCTCCAGATCGCAGTCGTGAAACAGGGAGTAGCTGGCAAGAACCGGATCCGCGGTTGGGCCTTTGCCCAGCCACTCGGGGTTGAAGATGTCGGTGGGAGCGGCTCGTATCTCCTCGAGCATGGCCCGGCCGTCGGCGGGGACGAACGCGGCCAGCCACACCTGCCGCCGTGCGCCGAGCAGTCGAGCCGCGGACGGCAAAACCGGACCGGTCCCGGAGTGCGCGACGAGGATCGGCGCGTGTACATCGGCGGGAAGCTGGCGAGCGACCGTGTCGGCGTAACGGTCAACCGACTGTTCCTCGACGCCTGCGAGGTCTACCGCGAGACCCCGATGACCGCGAGACTCCAGCGCGGCGACCAACCGTTCCCAGCCCTGGGGCGCCTGCGTTGTGCCGTGGATCAACACGAAATCGGCCACCACGCAAAGCTACCCCGCGCCAAGCCATCGACCGCTAGTAACGCAGGTAGCGCTTCTGCCGCATTGACGCGCGTTCGGTCGTGCCGAAAGTCGGATGTTGCGAACAGGTATCCACCGGCATCCGGTGAGGGTGCCTAGGTCGGCGCGTCTTGTAGTGCTTGCGCTGCTGGTCGGCGGCTGCCGATTCGGGCGGGGACGGCGGTGAGTGCGCTCATGATCAGCCACGTTCCGAGGATGACGAGGAGCAGCGATCCGACGGGTGTGTGTTTGTAGGCGTCGCTTGATTTGGCCACCACCTGCAGAAGGGCGATGCCGAGTGGGACGCCGAGCACAGATCCGGGGAGGACTGAGAGCAGTTGAGCGGCAACGAAACCCGCGCTGACTTGCCCGGGGGTGGCACCGAGTGCTCGGGCCAGTGCCGAGGTTTTCTGACCGTCGAGGACGGTGGCCCAGGTGATGAGGAGCGCGTTGATTACTGCGAGGACGACCAGCATGACGGTGATCAGGAGCATCGCCTGGCTCAGTCGGTGGCTTTGTGGGTTGGCGATGGTGGAACTGCTGCGCAGGCGGACGTGCTCGAGGAGGATGGCGACAATCCCGGCGACGCTGACGGCGACGCTGAGTGTGCTCAGGGCGAGGCGTCGGGGTCGGCGCGCGGCCAGTCGAACGCCGAGGAGGAGCGGAATCGGCAGGCGGGTTGAGGCTCCGATGAGTAAGCGGTTTCGCTTCGGTGGTCGAGCTGCGTCGGCGAGGGCATCAATCGTGCTGGTCCGCGCGGCTTGAAGCGCCGGGACGAAGGTCGCGAGCACAGCTGTTGCGCAGGCGACGCCGACGACGA
>DATCFU010000028.1:0-15677 GCA_036509315.1 Acidothermaceae bacterium | reverse complement strand
ATCGGCCTGGGCTTCCGGCCCTTCTTACCCGAGTAGTAGAACGGCTCGATCAACCCCACCCACCGTTCCCACGGGATCGTCGCGTCCATCGTCTCCAGGAACTGCTCACGGCGAGAGACCCGCCGACGGTTGCCGTACTCGCCCTCAGTGAAACTCGGCTGCTCGCTCTGCATGCCTCATCGTCCCGCAGCGCCCACCTTCGAGCCAGACGCCGCCCCGACCACCCGAGAAAATCAGCGCATCCCTAAGGGGTCACCACTACCACTGGACGGCGATGTACTTGCTCTCGGTGAACTCGAGCAAGCCGTCGTGGCCACCCTCGCGGCCGAGGCCCGACTGCTTCACCCCGCCGAACGGCGCCGCCGGGTCGGAGACGACGGGACGATTCAGCCCGACCATGCCGGTCTCCAGCGCCTCGGATACGCGTAGCCCGAGCGCCAAGTCCTTTGTGTACACGTAGGACACGAGCCCATACTCGGTCGCATTCGCGAGCTCGATCATCTCCTCGACGGAATCGCACGCGACGACGGGCGCCACTGGCCCGAAGATCTCCTGGCCGAGGATGCTGGACGTCGGTGGCACGTCCACGGGGACGGTCGGCGGGTAGAAGTATCCGGCGCCCGCGGCGCTCGCTCCCCCGGTGAGGGCTCGTGCTCCATCAGCGATGGCTCCGCGGACGAGTTCGTCGACCTTGTCGCGCGCCTCGGCATTGATCAGTGGTCCCAGGCCACAGCCCTGCTCGAGGCCAGGCCCCATCTGCACAGCGGCCATTCGCCCACCGAGACGGCGGGAGAACTCCTCGGCGATGCTGGAGGCCACATAGAAGCGATTCGCGGCGGTGCATGCCTCGCCGCCGTTGCGCATCTTGGCGATCATTGCCCCGTCGACCGCCTCGTCGAGGTCGGCGTCAGCCAGCACGAGGAATGGGGCGTTGCCGCCGAGCTCCATTGAGCAGCTGACAACGGTGTGCGCAGCGGCTGCGAGCAACGTGCGGCCAACCTCGGTGGATCCGGTGAAGGACAGCTTGCGCAGCCGGTCGTCGGCCAGCAGGGTGTTCGCGACGGCGGACGAGCGGCGCGAGGGCAGCACATTGACAACGCCGTCCGGCACACCTGCCTCGAGGAGTAGGTCGCACAGAGCTAGGGCGGTCAACGGGGTGTCCGATGCAGGCTTCAGGATCGTCGTGCAGCCAGCAGCCAGGGCCGGCCCAATCTTGCGGGTCGCCATGGCAGCCGGGAAGTTCCACGGCGTGATGAGCAGCGACACGCCGATCGGCTCGCGCAGCACCAGGATTCGATTGGTACCGCTCGGTGCGGTCTGCACGCTGCCGTCGGCACGGACTGCTTCCTCGGCGTACCAACGGAAGAATTCAGCTGCATAGGCGATCTCCGACCTCGCGTCGACGAGCGCCTTCCCGTTCTCCGCAACGACGAGCCGGGCTAACTCCTCGGCCCTTTCAGTCATCAATCGCCACGCGTTGCGAAGCACCTCACCCCGCACCCGCGGCGGGGTGGCACGCCAGACCGGGAACGCCTCGTGAGCCGCGGCTAGTGCATCCAGTGCGTCAGCCTCGGACGCCGAACTCACGTGGGCCAGTACGTCACCCGTCGCAGGGTCGACCACCGGGAACGTCACGCCGTCCGATGCAGGACGCCACTTGCCGCCGATGAGGAGCATGGTCGGGACGTCGACAACCGCCTGCGCGGCGAGGTCAGTAGGCATTGGCAACAAACAACTCCTGGGCTGGGAATCGGGTCAGGACTCGAGGGCCGTCCGGTGCGACGACGATCTCTTCCTCGATACGGGCCGCAGAAAATCCGTCGGTCGCGGGGCAATACGTCTCGAGGGCGAACACCATGCCGACCTCAAGCTCCACCGGATTGTCGAAGGAGTTCAGCCGGCTGATGATCGGTCGCTCGTGCAGCCCGAGACCAAGTCCGTGGCCGAACTGCAGGCCGAAGGACGCCATCTCGTTCTCGTACCCGAACTCTTGAGCGGCGGGCCACACACCCGCGATCGCGTCGGTACCCACGCCTGGCTTGACCATCGCGATGGATGCGTCCATCCACTCCCGGGCCTTTGTGTACGCGTCGCGCTGTGAAGCGGTGGCCGACCCGACATTCAGCGTCCGGTAGTAGCAGGTCCGGTATCCGTTGTAGGAGTGGATGATGTCGAAGAAACAGGTGTCTCCGGGTCGGATGATCCGGTCAGAGAAGTTGTGGGGGTGCGGATTGCACCGCTCGCCGGATACCGCGTTGATAGCCTCGACCTGATCAGACCCCATGTCGTACAGCCGCTTGTTGGCGAGAGCAACGATCTCGTTCTCACGGATACCGGGCTTCAACACGTCCGCGATGTCCTGGTAGACGCCGTCGACCATGGCAGCCGCCTGCGCCAGCAGCATGATCTCGTCTGCCGACTTGATTACACGAGCGTCGAGCAGGCT
The DNA here is from genome assembly GCA_036509315.1 of Acidothermaceae bacterium. GTDB lineage: Bacteria > Actinomycetota > Actinomycetes > Acidothermales > Acidothermaceae > PALSA-607. The sequence goes on along the minus strand of DATCFU010000028.1, from coordinate 13,231 downwards.
CTGCTGGACATCGACAACGGTGAGACCCTGTCGCTGCATCTCGAACAGGAAGGCCGGCTCGACGATGTCGACTCCGACGGGTGCACGGTGCAGGCCCTGCGCGGTCAGCATGCTGAGGATCTCAGCGATCGCGGACCGCATCAGGCCGGCGTCCGGGGCGATCGCTCCGCGCAGACCAAGCATTCCGGCCCGGCAGTTCTCCGGCTTCAACCATGGCGCGTACAAGCGATGGTGAGCTGCGGCGGATCCGAAGTCCCACAGCACCGGCTCGGCGCCACGGGCGAGCAGCGCGTACCGGGTCATCTTGTCGCCGAGCGCCCCGCCGATCCAGGTCTGCGTGACATACCGAATGTTGTAGAAGTCGAAGAGGAGAAACGAGCCACAGTCGCTCGCCTCAAGCGCCGCACGTGCACGCCCGAGCCGGTACGAACGCAGTCGGTCCATGTCGACGCGCATCTCGTAGTCGACCGAACCGTGTCCGGGGGCAGGGATCTGCGGGGTGCGAAAGATCGCCGCGTCTGCTGCCGAGAGGGAGGAATCCGACATCTAGCTTCCCCCTTCTTCTCGCGAAGGCCCGCGTAGACCTCGGGCTGCTTCAGTATGCAAACGATTGCTGTTAGAATAGCATCGGCCGCTCGCGGCTCGTCAACTAGTGGCGCGCGAGACTCAACTTTCGAGCTCAGCCGGCCTGCCTCTCGGCGCGATGACGGAGGCCCATCAGGTGGCTCGCCGTACAACAGCCGATGCCGACGACTGGCAGATGCGTCCTCTCGCATTCCTTGTAGCAGGCACGCTCTTCATGGAGAACCTCGACGCCACCATCGTCGCTACGGCCGCACCGAGCATCGCCCGATCTTTCGGCGTGACGTCGTCGCAAATCGGCATCACGGCCACCGCATACCTCGCGACCGTCGCCGCGCTCATCCCGGTGAGTGGCTGGTTGGCTGCGCGGCGCGGTGCGCGGCAGCCGTTTCTTTTCGCCATCGCTCTTTTCACGGTGGCGTCGGTGCTCTGCTCCCTCAGTACCAACCTCACCGAGCTGAGCATTATGCGGGTGGCGCAGGGCGCGGGCGGAGCGATGATGGTGCCGGTCGGACGATTCGTGGTCCTGCGGGCCACCGGGAAATCCAACATCATCAAGGCCGTCGCATACCTCACCTGGCCCGCGCTTGTCGCTCCTGTATTGGCGCCCGCGGTAGGTGGACTCATCACGTCGTACGCAACGTGGCCGTGGATCTTCCTGATCAACCTGCCACTCGGAATCGTCGCGCTTGGTGTCGCTTTGCGGATCATGCCGCGACAGGCGCGTGGCGACCCCGGCCCACTTGACTGGATCGGTTTTGTCAGCACCGCGATTTCGCTCGGCTGCCTTGTCGTGCTTGCCGCGGACCTAGGCTCACCGACGGTGTCCTGGCCGGTTGTGGCTGTGCTCGGGTGCGTGACTGTGGCGGTCGGAACGTTCGCAATCGTCCATCTCTTGCGGGCTCGATCACCGCTCGTCCCACTCGACGCCTTGCGGGTAAGAACGTTTCGGGCCGCCGCGGTGGGTGGAACTGCATTTCGGGTGGGCATCAACGGCGCCGCATTTCTGCTCCCGTTGCTCTTCCAGGACGGTTTCGGGTGGTCCCCGGCCCGGGCCGGATCAACACTGTTGTTCCTCTTCTTAGGTAACCTGCTGATCAAGCCGGCAACCACTCCCCTGCTGCGAGTTGCAAAGTTTCGAACTGTGCTAGTCGCGACGACTGCCGGTGCCACGCTCACACTGATCGGCTGCGCACTCCTGCGGCCATCGACGAACGTGATGCTGCTCATCGGCGTCCTCGCCCTGAGCGGCGTCTTCCGTTCGATCGGGTATACCGGGTACAACACGATCGCCTTCGCCGACATCGATCAGGCGTCGATGAGCCAGGCGAATACGCTTGCTTCAACGATTCAACAGCTGACGCAAGCATTCGGCGTCGCGCTCGCTGTTATCTCCCTCAAGGTCGGCACCGGCATCGTGGGTCACGGAGACAGCTTCCGGTTTGCGTTCTGCGTGCTCGGCGTAGCTGTATTTTGCGCGCTTGTCGCAGCAATACGCCTGCCGGTCGATTCTGGCGACGCCCTGCGCGGCGGCCGTAAAGCCTAAGTTGCCGGCTGGGCGTTGGCCTGCTGTTCAAGTCGTTCGGCGACGTCGGGAGCAAGACCGGCCGTACCTACGTACGCCAAGTCACCGTGCTGAACTCCGACGGTCTTGAGGAAGCGCTGCTGCCCCATTGTCAGACCGATGAAGTAGCCAAGCTCGACCAGCTCGTCGTCGTTGAAGTGCTCATGCAATGCGGCCCAGACCGAGTCGTCTGCCAAGCCCGGGTCCCATGCGATGGCCTCCGCCCACAAAAGCGCCGCCTTCTCGCGCTCGGTGAGCAGCGTCGACCGCCGGAACTCAAGGACCTCGTCGAACTGGCGTTCCGTCAGTCCCTGCTCCGCACCGAGGTGCGACCGCTGACCGGCGCAGTAGCCGCAGTCGAGGCTCAGCGCGATAAACACGCGCGCCAGTTCTTTGATCCGATGGTCGACAACGCCCTCGCGAAACACCCGCTGCCACGACTCGCTGAAGGTCTCTAGCACGGCCGGCACGCGGGCTCGCAACGCCTGGCTCTCCAGCCTTGGCGTGCCGAACCGCTGCGAGTCATCGAGGTAGCGCACGAGCGTCGAGTCGGTAATCGTCGTGAGGTCGGGATACGAGATCCGTGGCATGTGATCTCCCTAAGCTAGATAAGGCTGACCGTGAGTGGGCCTAGACGGTCGGTCTGGGTGCCCACGTGCATGCCAGCAGTGACCTGCAACGGCGGCACCGCCGACCCTGTCAGCACGACGTCGCCAGCTCGCAAGCTCTCGCCGTAGGTTGCCAATCCCTCGGCTGTCAGTCGAAGGATCTCGATCACTTCACCGGTGAGCTCCTGCGGCGCGCGAGTTGAGGCCACCTCACGACCATCGATGGATGCGGAGATGGCGAGGTCGGCGGCCGTCAACACTTCTGTGTGAATAGTCCCGACGATAAAACACCGATGGAAGATGTTGCCTGCGAGGACCTCGTGCACGTCACGAGGAGGCCGGTCGAGGTCGGCTAACTCGATCGCGGCTGAGTAGCCTCGAATGGCCGCCCGTACGTCATCCCATGACGCATCCGGTTCCACCCTTTGCCCTAGGTGCACGGCAATCTCCGGCTCGAGCACGGGTTGGGTCCAGCCGGCGATGTCGACGAGGGCAGCGTCGGGCAATAGGCCGGTCTCGAGGAGAAATCCCACTAGCGGCCGGTCAAGACCGAGCAGTTCCAAACCAGACGGTGATCCAAAGCCCAGCTTCCAACCGACCTGCCGTACTCCTTCTCGGGCCGCGTCGTCACGTCGAGCGAGCTGTACGCGCATCCCCGAGCGCAGCCGTGCAGTGTCAGCGCTCACGCTTCGAAAACGACGTCGTGGCTCGGTATCTCATAGCCGGCGTCCTCGAGTGAGCCCGCCCCGCTCCAGCCCCAAATCAGCAGAACGTCGGTATCGCCGGTGTTGTCGAAGCCATGCCAGTTGCCGCGCGGCGTGTAGATCACGTCGCCCGCCTTGGAGGGCTCGCGCCCTGTATTGGTATAGATCTCGCCTTTGCCGGCGACCACGACCAAAAACTCGTCACAGTTGGGGTGCAGGTGCCGGTCGTGGCGTGCTCCCGGCGGCAATACGGTCCTGCCGACGACAAGGTCATGGCTGCCCGCCGCTCGCTTGTCGATCAGGAACTGCACCTGCATGTCGATCCAGCCCTCGTCGGCGCGGAGGCCAGGTTCGAGCGGTACCTGCTCGATCGTGGTACGGAAGGCGGGCTTGGTCACGTCATGCCTCCGAGTCTGCGATATGCCTCATGCACGCTGATGATGAAGTCACGGTTCGCGCTCGGAGAGCTGCGGGCCGCACTGAGCATCTCGCTGGTTGCGGCGCACACAGGAACGGCCATGCCGAGCCGCCTGGCGAGATCCTGTGCGAGCACCAGATCCTTCTGCTGCAACACGACGTCGGCAAAGACCGCCGTGTCGTCGACGAGTAGCGGCGCACGATAGCCGATTACCGGCGAGGCGATGACGCTCTTCAGGGCAGCGTCGACAGCGGCCGCACGGTCGACGCCTGCCTTCTCGATCAACGCGATTCCCTCGGCGAACGCAGTCACCGATGCAACGAGCGCAAGATTGATGGCCACCTTGGTCAAAATGGCGTGCCCGTTGGGGCCGATGTACGTCACCTTCGGGCCGATCGCACGCAGCATTGGCTCGATCCGGTCGAATGCTTCGCGCTCACCGCCGACCATGATCGAAAGAGCACCAGCGGCCAGCGTCGCAGGACTGCCAGACACCGGGCAGTCGAGGAATCGTGCGCCGGCGGCGGCAACGGTGTTCGCGATCGCCATGCTCGTGTAGGGCGCGATCGTGCTCGCGTCAGCCCAGATGGCTCCAGCTTGCAGCCCGGCGAGGATGCCGTCGGGTCCCTCGGCGGCCGCCTGGATGGCTTCCGTGCTCGTCATCATCGTGATGACAGCGTCAGTACTCGCCGCCAACTCACGAGGTGAGTCGGCCCAGGTCATTCCGGCGTCGATTAATGGCTCAGCTTTCGATCGGGTGCGGTTCCATCCGAACACGGCAAAACCCGCGTCGAGCAGCCGGGTCGCGATGCCGGCACCCATCTGGCCGAGGCCGGCGACTCCGATGCGTTCAATTTCATTAAACACGCGGCACACGCTACCGCGGCGACTCGAGGTTCCACCACACCGCGCGAGCAGCGGTTTTGCCGATCGCGCGGAACCGATGCGGGAGCTGGCTATCGAGCACGATCGAATCCCCCCGACCAAGTCGATACTCCGTTCCGTCGGCCTCAATGAGCAGCCGCCCGCTGACGAGGTAGCCGTACTCCCGGCCCCGGTGCGTGGCAGCGGGTGGCGCCCCCTCTGAGGGCTGGTGCGGCTCATACGTGACGAACGCGAAGACCACGTCGGGGTCACTCGACGGCGTCAATCTCTCCCATCGGACATGGCCGTCGAGCTCGATGACCCGTCGATCTGCGGCTCGGAGCAGCCGTGTCGGCGACGACTCTCGTCGCGCCGAGCCGGGCTCGGCCGGCGGATCGAACAGCGAATCCAACGAGAAGTCGAGCGCCGCAACGACCGCCCACAAAGTGCTGACCGACGGTTGGGCAAGGCCGCGCTCGATCTGGGAGAGCAGGCTGGCCGAAACCTCGATCCGGCGCGCGAGCTCGCGCAGCGAGATGTTCGCCGCGACGCGTTCGGCACGGATGCGGGGCCCGAGGGTGAAAGCGGGACCGCTTGTCGCGTCGGCGCCGTTGACTCCCACTCGGGCAGCGTAGCGAGCGATATGTGCTCGCTACCTGATGATCAGTGCAAGTCAAATGTGTCTGGGTCTGGCCCTACCCTGCCCGGACCCGTCAAGCGGCTCAGAGCGGCGTGATCCTCCGGCGACAACTGGAAGTCGAACACGTCGAGGTTCTCGGCGAGGCGACTGGCGTTCGTCGACTTGGGAATCAACGCGTGGTTCTCCTCCACATGCCACCGGATGACGACTTGCGCAGGGGTTCGCCCGATGGCCCTTGCGATCGACGTGACCGCTGGCTGCCCGAGTAACGCCGACCCTCTGCCGAGTGGACTCCACGCCTGGGTGGTGATCCCCATCAACCCATGAAGGGACCGAAGCTCATCCTGGACGAAGCCAGGGTGCAGCTCGATTTGATTGACGGCGGGCACGACCCCCGCACGCTGTGCAAGCCGGTCGAGGTCCTGCGCCCTGAAGTTGCTGACCCCGATCGCACGGGCGCGACCCGACGCATAGATCTCCTCGAGTGCCGCCCACGTCTCGACGTACAGATCTTTCGCCGGAACGGGCCAATGGATGAGGTAGAGATCGACGAAGTCGAGACCGAGCCGCGAGACCGTCTCGTCGAAAGCCCGCAGCGTGGAACTTCGGCCTTGTGCCGAGTTGGGCACCTTGCTCGTGACGAAGAACTCAGAGCGGTCGAGGGCGGCGGCCGCGAGCGCCGAACCGACTCCGGATTCGTTGCCGTACGACGCCGCAGCGTCGATGAGCCGGTACCCAGCTGCGAGGGCCACGCTCACCGTCGTCTCCGCGTCGGCGACCTTGAACATGCCGCATCCCAGCTGAGGAATTTGAACCCCGTTGTTCAGCGTCAGTTTGGGAGCCGGGACGGAGGTCATCGTCGTGCCTCCGAATCATTGACTCTGCAATCGGTTGCAGACATTATGGCTGCGACCAGCAGGGCCTGCAACAGACCGTGCCCGCAGCGCCGTTGGCGGCGTTGCGGAGGAGGTGACGAAGCCTTGTCCATGGTCCGGTCCCGCCGCGAAAGGGTGGGCAACGAACAGGCTGCCGCTCAGCGCGCGTTCGTAACGTGCGTCGGCGTAGGCGCCACGTGCGTGGTCGCGCTCTGGGCGCGCCACACGGGCTCGGCGACCTTGACGGGAACGACGGTCGCACTGGCTGTGGGCCGACTCGCGGGGTTGCTCGCGGGGTTCGGTTCGTTGCTGCTCATCTTGATGACTGCGCGGATCGAGCCACTCGAACGACGGGTTGGCTCGAGTCGTCTCGTCCGCCTCCACGCCAGCTGGGGACGGGCGACCCTGTTACTGGTCCTGGTCCACGTCTGTGCCATCACTTCGGGGTACTCAGGACTGGTCCACGTGTCCCTCCTGCGTGAGGCATGGATCCTCGTGAGCCAGTACCCGTACGTCTGGCTCGCGCTCGTCGGAGCGGTTCTGCTCGCAATCGTCGGGGCACTGTCGGTGCGCGCAGGGATCCGAGCTCTCGGGTACCAGACCTGGTACCGCATTCACTTGCTGACGTACGTTGCTGTAGCGGTCTCGATCGCACACCAACTCTTTGTCGGTTCCGACTTCGTGCATGACCCGTTGACACGCGGTGTGTGGACAGCCCTATACCTGGCAGTAGGGCTTTCCGTCGTGTACTACCGCGTCTGTCGGCCATTGGCGCACGCAGTGCGACACCGCTCGCAGGTCGTCGCGGTTGTGTCCGAAAGTGAAACCGTCGTGTCCATCGCCGTCCGCAGCGAGGGAAAGCCCCCCACTGCAGAGCCAGGTCAGTTCTTTCGTCTGAGGTTTTTGACGCGAGGGCTATGGAGCGAGACCCATCCGTTCTCCGTTTCAGCGTTGCCGTCCGGAGACACGCTGCGATTCACCGTCAAGGCGCGCGGTCGGCACACCGCTCGCCTGCAGGCGGTGCCGCCCGGCACCCGTGTCCTACTCATGGGCCCCCACGGCTCCCCGGTTGTCGTCGCTGGCCGGCGCGACGTGGTGCTGATCTGTGCGGGCATCGGCGTCACTGCGATTCGACCACTGTTCGAGTTCTTCAGCGCGAGCGGGGTGCAGGCCACGCTGATCTATCGGTGTCGAGAACTGCGGGAGGCTGCTCTTGCGAAGGAACTCGATGCTGTTGCCGCACGCTGGGGCACGTCGGTCGTGTACTTAGCAGGGCCGAGGGAAGCGCCGGGCAACAAGCTCGGCGCAACGCAACTGCTAGCGCTGGTGCCCGACATTGCCGCCCGAGAGGCCTACGTGTGTGCGCCACCGGGGCTGGCAGAAAACGTCATGGAGTCTCTGCAGGCGCTAGGTGTTCGGCGCAGCCGCGTGCATAGGGAATTCTTCGGGATCGATGACCTAAGTTCGACGAGTGGGGCAAGGATTTGCGTCGGAGCACTCGTAGCAGCGCCCTTGTTGGCTGTGGTCGCCCTTGCGGTCGGCCCGACGCGTCAGCCGCTCCCAACCAGTCTTCAACCCAGCCCTGAAGACTCGAATGTCGTGCCCTTGCCGGCGTCAGAGAACCGGAGCAGTCCCGCCGGCGCGGTCACCGCGGACGGACCGATCGAACGAACGCTGTTTAACAGCGTGCAGGTGCGCGTCGTCGTCAAGGGAGGACGCCTCATCAGTGTCACCGCCCTGGTGCTCCCAAATGTTGATGCGCGCTCGCGCCAGCTGAGCGCACTCGCCGGTCCGATTCTCGCGCGGGAGGCGTTGGCCAGCAACGGTGCGGTGGTCGACGCAGTCTCCGGTGCGAGCTACACGAGCGGCGCCTACGTGGAGTCGCTCCAGGGTGCGTTGGATCGTGCACGCGGGGCATAAGGATGAGCCGAGCTGCTGCCTTTGCCGGGACCTCAGTCTCTAGGGGGCCACGCGGGCACCGGATATCTCCCGGATGGCACTCGCACTGTTTGAGAGCGCACGAATTCGTGCAGCGAGTCGATCGCATTCTCGCGGCCAAAGCCACTGCCTTTGACGCCGCCGAACGGTGAGCCGAGGAACGCGCGGCGCATGTAGTTATTGATCATCACCATGCCGACCTGCAACTGCCGGGCAATGCGTCGGCCGCGTTCGACGTCCGTTGTGCAAATCGCGGCCGTCAGGCCGTATTCGGTGCCGTTACAGATCTCGATAGCTTGCGCTTCAGTGGAGAACCGCATGATGCAAGCGACTGGCCCGAACACCTCTTCTTGCGCGATCGCCATGTTCGGAGTCACCCCGGCGAGGATGGTCGGAGCGACCCAGTAGCCGCCCGCGAGTCTCGGGTCAGACGGCACAATGCCCTGAGCGACGACTACTGCCCCCTCGCCGATTGCACCCTCGATGTGTGCGAGCACCTTGTCTCGTTGGCTGGCATCGACCAACGCGCCGATGTCGGTCGCTGGGTCCATGCCGTCACCGACCACGAGCTTCAGCGTGGCAGTCGCGAACAGATCGGTGAACTCGTCGCAGATCGATTCGTGAACGAGGATGCGGGCGGTCGACGTGCATGCCTCGCCGTTGTTGTAGAACATGCCCTCGAGGACGACGTCGAGTGCTGCCGACAGGTCAGCGTCCTCAAGCACCATCACCGCGTTCTTGCCGCCGAGTTCCATGGTCGCAAACGTGAGGTTCGCCGAGGCCGCCTGCAACACTTTGCGCCCCGTCGACGTTGCGCCAGTAAAGGTAATCCGCTCTACTCCGGGGTGCCCCGAGAGCGCGGGGCCGGCAGCCATGCCGGGCACGGCATTCATCACGCCAGGCGGCAGTACTTCGTTCGCAATCTCAACCAGTCGCAAGACCGTCAACGGAGCCTGCTCTCCCGGCTTGATCACGACGGTGTTACCAGCGGCCAGGGCGGGTGCACACTTTTTTGTGAAGTGAATCGGTGGCCAGTTGAAGGGCAAGATCGCCGCGACCACGCCGTACGGGTCGAGGAACACATTGGCGTCGATCGCACCCTGGTCGATGATCTCGCCGTGCAAAGTCTCAGCCAGGCCTCCGTAGAATTCCAGGCCGGTCTGGCAAAACGAGAGGTCGAAACGGTAGGCGTCCCGGCGTGGCTTGCCGACCTCGCGACTCTCGATGTCGGCCAACTCGTCGAGATGGTCGTGGATCTTCGCGGCGACCTGCAGCAGGATGCGGCCACGCTCACGCGGCGACGTGTCCCGCCACGCAGGGAATGCACGGCGAGCAGATTCGACAGCCCTGTCGACCAAGGCGGCGTCGCCCTCAACAACCTCGGCTAAGACTGCTCCTGTAGCCGCCTCGCGCACCTCGAACGATCCCGCCGCGGGGTTATCCACCCACCCACCGTCGATAAAGGCACCCCAGCGTGCCTGACGCAGCAGGGCATGTCCGCTCACCACTTCATTCGGCATTGGACTCCTCGAATACCAGGCTGGACTCAGCCAATGAACAGCCCTTATTGAAGGCCACGCAATCGTTTGCGTCAAGCGCGGCCGCGCTGCATACGGTGTCATTGTTGACTAATGATGGCGGCCTTGAAACTGGCTTTGCCCATCGGTCAGCGGAGCGACTACGCGGGCGGCCGCCGCTACGACGACTTGTCGCGTTTGTGTCCCGAAGCTATCGGTTTTCTGCGGGGCTTTGTTCCGCGGTGGTCAGATGGCCTGCGGCGCTGCCATGCGTCGCTGATGTGCGTATCCATGGCACGTTCCGAAAGCTCGGCGTCACCAGCCTCGATCGCGTCGAAGATCGCCTGGTGTTCGAGGAGCGTTTGGTGCATGAGTGTCGGGGACACTCCGCCGACGTAGCGTGCACTGTCGCGCGCTCGTTCGTACAAGACCCGGGCGATGCTTTCTGCGAGGCGGTTTCCCGAGATTGACATCACCGCTTCATGAAACGAAACATCAGCTGCGTGAAATTCGATAGGCATTTCGACGGTCTCACGCATCGTGTGAAGGATCTCGCGGAGCACCCCTAATTCTGCAGGAGTGCTAACCCTCGCAGCCTCGCCGGCCATCGCGGCCTCAAGACGCGCCCGGACGATGCTCAGCTCGTCGAGCACGCCCAGCGTCTTGTCGTGGGCAATCAGCGAGGTCAGAACCACTCGATCCATCATCGTCCAGGCACTCGTCGGCTGAACGACGGTCCCTCTGCCCTGAACGACCTTCACCAAGCCCTTCTCTTCGAGGCGCTTGACCGACTCCCGTAGGACCGTTCTGCTGACGCCGAATTGTTGGCTCAACGGAAGCTCAGGCGGCAGCGAATCGCCCGGCGATACCTCACCAGACACGATGACGTTGACCAGCCCCTCGACGACCGCCACACCGAGTTTTGCGGGCGTGCGCGCTTCGACGGACAGGATCTGATTCGAGCGCCTGCCCACGCCCGCCTGCTGGGTCATGGGCGCAGTGTACGCAGGAGAAAGGCCATGATCCCAGAGGGAGACATGTGATGTATGCTGTTTGCGCTCTGGGTGCTCACCCAGGCCACGCCATGCTTGGTCGCCCCAGTAAGGATGCGCGCAACGTTCATGAGGATTACGGGCTTCCGCACGCTGATGACGGAGCAGCACTGGGGCCGCCCCGTAGGTGACGTCAACGGGTTCATTCGCGACGGCATCACCGAGGTTCCCGTCGTCATCCTCGAGACCGACGGTGGTCTGGAGGGGATCGGCGTTGGCTCCCACGCAGACATCGACAGAGCGTTCCCAGCCCTCGAGGGGCAGGACCCCCGTGCAACGTTCGCGCTCTACGACCGGATGCTGGCACACGTCTTCAAGTCGGGACACAGCGGCGCGACGTTCGGTGGCATTGGCACGTTGGACATGGCGCTATGGGACCTCAAAGCGAAGATGGCGGGCGAACCCCTGTGGCGTACCTTAGGGGCGCGTGACCGCTACGTTCCCGGCTACGCATCTGCGCTTGAAATCGCTGTCGGTGATGACGCACTCGAGACGCTGTATGCAGGCTGGGTGGATCGCGGCTTCACCAGCGTCAAGATCAAAGGCGGGTTGGACTTCGACCGCGACGTGGCTCGGCTGACAACGATCCGCGAGATCTTCCGGGCCAACACGGCGCGCCCCGCCATGATGTTGGACGCCAACGAGTCGTGGAGTCGCAAACAGGCGATCCGTTACATCTGCGCCCTCGAAGCAACATTCGATCTCACGTGGGTGGAGGAGCCACTGCGAAGATGGGACGCCGAGGGGCTCGCCATGGTCAGCCGATCGGTTCGAGCGGCGATCGCCACTGGGGAAAACCTCACCGGACTCGAACAGTTCAAGCCCTTACTGGACGCAAGCGCGGTCGACGTGGTTCAGGCCGGCAGTGTCTGGGGAATCACGCATTTCCTTCGGATAGCGACCGTCGCGCACAGCCGTGACCTGCCGATCAGCCCGGTCGGCTACAACACCAATCCGGTCGCACACGCCGCAGCATCGGTCCCGAATCATCTCGCGATCGAGATCCAAAGCCTGGGAACACCGATTGGGCTCGCGGTCGATCAGACCATTGCCGACGGCGGAGTAGTTCTAGGCGATGAACCAGGCAACGGCCTGTCGGTTGATGAGGCGATGATCGCCGGTGCCGGGGCGCGCCTGGCATGGTCGGATCCCGCCGGCCCGCACGTGCGTCCTGATCGCGCGGGTCTTCGGCTGGTCTCTGAGAAGTCGGCTGCAGACGGCGTCGGCATGTTGTGACACCGCTCGCTCAGTTGCGCATGCACGGCGTCCTCCCCGTCGTGGTGGCCGATGATCGCGACTGCGCCGTCTCGTTAGGTGATGCGCTCGTTGCCGGTGGTTTACCGCTGGCCGAAGTGACGCTTCGGACGCCAGCCGCATTAGATGTCATCCGAGTCCTGGCACAGCGAACAGGCGTCCTTGTCGGAGCCGGGACGGTGCTGACGGCGGACCAAGTCGATGCGGCTGTCGACGCGGGTGCGGCGTTTGTCGTGTCGCCGGGGCTTAGCCGCGCCGTCGTTGATCGCTGTTTCGAACGCGGTGTGCTGCCCATACCGGGCGCGGTTACTGCCACTGAAGTGCAAGCCGCGCTCGAGCTCGGTTTGGACACCGTGAAGTTCTTTCCAGCAGAGTCGGTCGGCGGCACTGCTGCCATCGCGGCGCTCGCAGCGCCGTTCGTTGGGATGTCCTTTGTCCCGACAGGCGGAATCAACACGTCCAACCTCGACAGCTACCTCGCCCTGGCTTGTGTGATCGCGGTGGGCGGGTCGTGGATGGTACCGCGCGACCTGGTTAGCGCACAGGACGTCGCAAGCCTTGTCTATCTGATAGCGGGCGCTGTGGCTGAGGTCAACAAGTCACGCCCAGGCTGATCGATCCCGAAAGGATTCTCACGTGCTCGACGATGGCCATCAGCCAAACGGCGTCCGATTCGACATCGTCTCGCTGGGCGAAGTGATGTTGCGCTTGGATCCCGGCGCGGGCCGCATCCGAACGAGCCGCGAATTCCACGTCTGGGAAGGCGGCGGCGAGTACAACGTCGCGCGGGGGCTGCGCCGAGTATTTGGGCTTCGCGCGGGTGTCGTCACCGCCCTTGCCGACAACGAGGTGGGGCGACTGGTCGAAGACCTCATGTTGACCGGCGGCCTCGATACATCGTTCGTCAAGTGGATCGACTACGACGGTGTAGGCCGGGCGACCCGCAACGGTCTCAACTTCACGGAACGAGGGTTCGGTGTCCGTGGAGCGGTGGGTGTCAGCGACCGCGGCCACACCGCGGTCTCGCAGTTGGCGCCCGGCGACGTCGACTGGGACCACTTGTTCGGCACCCTTGGGGTGCGCTGGTTCCATACGGGAGGGATCTTTGCCGGGCTCTCTCCAACTGCGGCCGAAACAGCCGTGGAGGCCGCTGAAGCCGCCCGACGGCACGGTACGACGGTCTCCTACGACCTGAACTACCGTCCCAGCCTCTGG